>JABWCA010000307.1 GCA_013359345.1 Ignavibacteriaceae bacterium | reverse complement strand
CACTGCCTGCGCTACAGCTTCAACCTGTGCCCGAAGGAAGTGAAACACCTGACGTGAGTGCGTATAAACTGACCTACGATCGGGAATTTACACGCGACGGAGAGTTGGTGTTTGAGATTGAATTTGATCCTGCAGGAGAAGAAGTTCAGAAGCAGGTAAACACGTATAACGAACAAGGTAAAATTGTCCGTCATGAGCTTTACAACGAAGGCAATCTGGCGGAAACCATAGATTTTACTTACGATGATAAGGGCAGAATTGCAACGGAGTACCGTGAGTTTGAAGAAGGTTATCCGCTGCGCACGATTTATTCATACGATGAAGAAGGTCGCATAACGGAGAAGAAAGTTGAAGATGCTTCATACGAAGTGTTTGACGACGATAAAAAATAATTCCCTTATAAGCCCGTCTGTATGGCGGGCTTTTTTTTTTGCGCTTCTGATCAGGTGCTGTAACATACCTTCCGATGAAAATCATCTTTAACGCCACTGAATTTTGTATCTGTCAATAAAAATCTGTTCGGGACTCTGAAAAAATGCCGACCGCTGTGAAAACGGTCATAAAAGCTGTTAAACTGCAGAAAAGCGGGAAGGGGCAATGCTTTTCTCATTTCAAATTTCAGTTTTTTTTGGTATTTTTGCAACTTGAAAAATTAAAAAAGGTGTTATGGTCCATTTTGAACAACTTAACCCGATACAAAAGGATGCTGCGGCTTATAATAACGGTCCGCACATGGTACTTTCAGGCCCCGGAACCGGGAAAACCTCAATCATTGCCCACAAGTTAAACGCACTTCTCAGCCAGGGAGCTGATCCTGAATCCGTTCTGCTTATCACCACGAGTTTTAAGTCATCTCAGGTTATTCTTGAGGAACTGAAACAGCTCGCGGGCAGGGAAGTGAAAATGCCTTGGTCAGGTAATTTTTATACTATTTTTGCAAAGATTTTAAGAGCCGAAGCAAAGAGTATAGGGTTTACTCAGTACTATTCAATTTATGATACCGAAGACTCACTCTCACTGGTCACCAACATTGTGGGTGATACAGTGCAGAAGGATGATGCTCTTTCGGCACCAAACGTCAGGAAAAGGATTGCAAACTGTAAAAACCTTGGTATTCTTCCCGAAAAATTTTCTGAATCGTATGTGAAGGATGCTTCTGACGAAAAATTCCTTGAGTATTTCACCACTTATCAGAAGAAGATAGTTGACAATGATGCCATGGATTTTGAGGATATCCTCCTTAATACCATAACCCTTTTCACCAATGTTAAAAAGGTCCATCAGAAGTACAAAAAGAGATTTGAATATCTTATACTTGATGATTTTCAGGATATGAATGTCCTCCAGTATGAGATTATAAAACTGCTTGCATCAAAAACGGATAAAATTTCTGTACTGGGTGATTACAACCAGAGCATATTAGGCTATAAAGGCGGCTCTCCTGCTTTTATCAAATCCTTTCAGGAAGATTACTCAAGGGTTAAAATCTTTAAACCTGAAATAAATTACAGGAATAACAGCAGCATCCATGACGGCGCCCTTTCCGTGGCTGCCATTAATGGGGATACTGTCAGCTATAAGACGACCTTTGCCAATGATGATGATTCAAAGATTTCACTCGTTAAGTGTTCTGATGAAAAGGATGAAGCCTATCAGATTGCGAGATTTATAAAAGACGAAGTTTATGATAATAAGTACACTCTGAGTGAAATTGCGGTGATTTTCAGAACACCGGCTCAGGTCAGGGCGCTTGAAGATGTTTTCAGAATAGAAAAAATTCCTTTTGTTCATATTGCAGGTGTTGAATACTACAGGAAAAAGGAAGTAAAAGATATTCTTGCCTATCTCAAGGTGATTAATAATCAGAGAGATGAGGAAAGCCTTCTCAGGATCATGAATTTCCCCCAGAGAGGCATTGGTGTAACTACAGTCAACAGAATGCTCTCTTTTGCATCAAAGCAGGATATAACCCTTTTTGATACAATGGGCAGAATATTTGAGGTTATTGACATAAAAGAGAGAATCCAGAAAAACGTCAAGAATTTCAAGATTCTGCTTGATAAATATATTCTTCTCAGAGAAAAGCTTTCTGTTGAAGAGCTTACCAGGGCACTCATTGATGAGCTTGAAATTATGAAATCGCTCAAAGAAGAGTCGTCTGTTGAATCTCTCTCAAAGATTGATAATATCCAGGAATTCTTTAAGTGCATATCTGATTACTCTGCAAGATTCCCCGGCATTAAGCTCGAGGATTTTGTTGAAAAGCTCACTCTGATGATGGATACCGATCTGGCACCTGATAACGCCAATGCAGTTTCTCTTATGACAACTCACAGCGTTAAAGGTGTTGAATTTCCGCTGGTGTTTGTAAGCGGACTTGAGGATGAAATTTTCCCTCTGGCAAAGAGATTTGATAACCTTTCAGAGGAACCCGAAGAGAGAAGACTTTTTTATGTCTGCGTAACCAGAGGAATGAAAAAAGTTTATCTCTCTCATGCAAGGTCACGTTACAGATTCGGTGAGGTTGCTTATCAGAGCAGATCAAAATTCATTGATGAAGTTGCGCCTGATTTTATTTATGAGGAAGATCTCAGCGGTAATAAAAAGGCTAACCGCAAAACCAGAAAAGAGATATTCAAGGAATACTTTGAACAGACCGATTACAAGGATTTCTCTGAGATTGAATCATCGCTTAAGATGGGTTCAAGAGTCTATCATGAGAAGTTCGGGCTTGGAAAAGTTATTCAGGTATCCGGTTCCGGTGAAAGTCAGAAAGTGACAGTTGTTTTTGAAGGTAATAACGTAAAACAGCTGATGCTGAAATTTGCAAAACTGAAAGTTCTCAATACCATATAATGAAAAAATACATTATGATTTTAATAACCCTGTTCTCCCTGAGCCTTGCGGCTCAGGAGTTCAGGGGAACCTGGATTGCCAGAAACTCACTCTCCACTAAAGAAACCCTCCAGAAAGCCATTGACAGTCTGGCATCCGCTAACTTCAACACAGTGTTTATAAATGTCTGGAGCAGGGGATACCCTCTCTGGAAATCATCTGTCTTCCACTCACACACAGGTGTTTACATTGATCCGTTGTATGAGGGAAGAGATATTCTTGCCGAAACCATTGCAGAGGCTCACAAGCACGGCATGAGCGTTGAGGCGTGGTTTGAATACGGTTTTGTGGGGGGCTGGACCGGCAATATTCCCGCAGGACAGAAGGGCCCCATATTTAATGCTCACCCCGACTGGGTGGCAAGAACACAGACCGGCGTTGAAAAAGACGGCAGTAATTTTTACTGGATGGTTCACACCAGGAATGATGTTCAGCAGTTCCTGATTGATATGTGTGAAGAAATTGCTCAGAATTATGACGTTGACGGAATTGAACTCGACAGAATACGGTATTCATCACTTGAGTACGGTTATGATAATTACACCGACAGTCTTTACAGGGCAGAAAATAACGGAAACCCTCCCCCGACTGTTACATCAGACACTTCATGGATAAGGTGGAGGGCAAACAAGCTTAATGATTTCATGCAGGCGGCTTACAATGCAATCAAAGCCATTAATCCCAAAGTGAATGTATCAAATGCACCCTCGCTCTATTCATCATCAAGTTACACTGCCTATGTCACATTTTGTCAGGACTGGGTTACATGGGTGAATACCGGACTGGTTGATAACGTTCAGGTGCAGTCTTATGTGGGCAGTGTCGGTTCATTCGGGGCAATACTTGATTTCATTTCAACAATGATTCCTGATAAGTCAAAGATTTATCCTGCATTTGCCGTTGCCCCCAACGGAAACACTATTCCGCCGGCAACACTGCTTCAGTATGTAACAACAACCAGAAATAAAGGCTTCAAGGGTAATGCAGTGTGGTATCAGCCTGATATCCTTGCAGTGAATCAGTATTTTGCAACCACTATCTATCCTCAGAAAAATTATGTGCCCCATCATCCTGCCGACTGGAGGAGCTATTATAAAATTGATGAGATTGCTGATCAGGCAAATGTGATAAGAGAGGGCACCTGGACCTC
>JABWCA010000306.1 GCA_013359345.1 Ignavibacteriaceae bacterium | reverse complement strand
GATGCGACGGAGAGCCGGCGGCAGGATCAGGAAATTCGGGTCAAAAATGCCATGATCCAGGAAGTCCATCACCGGGTCAAGAACAATTTGCAAACCATTGCCGGACTGTTGCGTATGCAAGCCCGAGCTCGGGTGTAACTCCGTAAAGGGATACCAGAACCGATTTGCAGATTGTATGAAATGAACCTATGCCCCCGGGTGTTGGTATCATTACACCGATGGAGCTGACACTCATTACCACCCATGCCGCAGAAAGATCAAGTCCTTTAACAGACGACATATCAATTATATAAAAGCCTGCGTAATTGCTGAGACCGTAAAACACCATGATCATTATGCTGTGAAATACAACCAGCGCATAATTTTTTGCTCCAGTTAATGTGCCGAAACCGCTTGTGAGTTTACCGAACACTTCACCGAGCCTGTGAGCAAATCCTTCTGAGAATCTGCTGACTATACTGATGATCAGGCTGGTGAACTTTTCCTTGAACCTGATCAGCAGGTAAAGGAAAATTATTAGAAATACAAATCCCGCAGTTCCGATATAAAGGGTCGTTTTGAGCCAACCGAAGCTTTCGTAAAGATCACCCTTGTAAATAAAGCCTGCCAGCAAAACAGCAAGCGCAAAAAGAATAATGTCAAGCACTCTTTCAACCACCACGGTTCCCACCATTGAGGAGGCTGAAATACCTGAAAATTTAGACGCAAACATGGCTCTTGCCACCTCGCCGAATCTCGGGATGAGGTTGTTGAAACCATAACCGCTGATTACACTTACAAAAAGCTTATAAGTTGACACATCGGGATTAAGCGAGGCAAAAATGACCTTCCATCTTACCGCTCTGAAATAATGGGCTGTCATCTGAAAGGCAATAAATATGGCAATCCAGAGCAGGTCAGAAGATCCGATAATCTCAAGCAGTGAGTTAAAATCAACCCCCCTGAATGCAAGAAACAGAAAGATGCCTGCCAGTATCAGTGAGACTGTATAGGCTGTGGCGTCTTTAAAGTTGAATAATTTCTGCTGATTATCTGAGGTCAACTACTTTATAATCTCCGTTTTCCTTGTAGCCGAACTCCCCGTCCGGTGCAGGCACATTGGTTTTAACGTTTGAGAAACTGATCTTCAGTGTCATGTTATTAAGATCAACAATTCCCAGATAAGTTATAAGATTATCTGCATTCAGAGATATGGTCACTGATCTGAAGTTGACTCCCTTCCCTTTTGCAGTCAGTCTGAATGAATTGTCATTGATTTTTTCATAAGTGCACAAAGCCGGCAGTTCATTCACAATTCTGTCAAGGGAAAGCACGTTAAGGTTTTCATCATCCAGATTTGATATCACAACCTTTTTTTCTCCCGCGTTAACGTTCCAGACCGTTTTTCCGTCAGTTATGATATCAAATTTTCCGAGAGCTATTTTAAGCTTTCCGGGCTTTTTATATAAAAACGATCCGGCGCTCTGCTGTTTTCCGCCAACCGATTGAGTGAAATCAGCCAATATGCTGCTGAGCGAATTAAACTTCGTTTTCATTGCATCAAGCAGTTCAGTCTGCTGTGCCGGCAGCTCGGCGGCGGCCATCAGAATTAAAATTAATAGTAAATAGCGCATTATAAATTCCTGATTATGGTTTCAAGTTCATCAAGTCCGTTAACGAGAACTTCTCTCTCTTTTGATCCGTTGTTGGGTCCCACAATTCCGGCCTGCTCAAGCTGATCAACAATTCTTGCGGCTCTTGCATATCCGAGTTTAAGTTTTCTCTGAAGCAGCGAAACCGAGCCTTTATTGCTCTGTACAATCACCCTGGCAGCGTCTTCAAAAAGGGGATCCATATCTTCAATCAGTTTGCCTCCGCCGCCCAGAGTTCTGTCATACAATGAGGGAAGCGAATATGGTTTTGAGTAACCCTCTGTTTTTGACAGAAACTCGGTCACTTTTTCAACCTCCTCGGTTGAGATGAAAGCGTTCTGAACTCTCACAGGCTTCGGTGAGCCTGAGGGGAGATAAAGCATATCGCCTCTTCCCAGAAGCTGTTCGGCTCCCTTGCCGTCAAGAATTGTTCTTGAGTCAATCCCCGAAGCAACCTGGTATGCCATTCTGGCACTGAAATTTGCTTTAATTGTACCGGTTATGACGTTTACCGATGGTCTTTGTGTCGCAACCACAAGATGTATTCCCACAGCTCTGGCAAGCTGTGCAAGTCTTGCTATAGGCTCCTCAACCTCTTTGCCTGCTGTTATCATAAGATCCGCAAGCTCATCAATTATCACAACAATATAGGGGAGGTAAAAGTGCTTGATTGTTTCGGTATCTCTGGGCCGCCTTTTATCGTCTTTTATCTTATCATTGTACTCAAGTATATTGCGGCATGCAGCTTTTGCAAGCATGTCATACCTTTTCTCCATCTCAAGCACAACAGATTTAAGCAGTATTATTGCGTTCTGGGGGGATGTCACAATATCTTCATCAAGATCGGGGCACACCGCCAGATAATGGTATTTAAGCGCCCTGTAAAATGAGAGTTCTATCTTTTTAGGATCAATTATTGCGAATTTAACCTCATCGGGACGCTTTGAAAACAGAAGCGATGAAATAATCATGTTCACGCCCACGCTTTTCCCAGAGCCTGTTGCGCCGGCAATAAGGAGGTGAGGCACTTTAGCCAGATCATCATAATAGATCTCACCCGCAATATTTTTTCCTATTGCGAGCGGAAGCTCCATCTTGTCCTTTTTATTCACGGGGTCAGAAACTTCCTTGATTTTCTGCAGAACAGATCTTGCAAAAACCGGTATCATCTTGCTGTTGGGTATCTCAACACCAATTGCACTCTTGCCGGGTATAGGCGCAATTATACGGATTCCCCTTGCGGCAAGCGCAAGAGCAATGTCATTCTCAAGGCTCACTATTTTTGAAATCTTAACTTCTGCAGCGGGTTTAAGCTCATAAAGGGTAACCGTCGGCCCTGATACAATCTTGATTACTTCTGCCCCGATATCAAAAGTTGCAAGTTTTTCAATGAGAAGCTGTGCATTACCGTGGAGTTCTTCGTCAGATACTTTTTGCTCATCACGCGGGTCATGGTGCTTGAGAAGTCCCAGAAGCTCATAATAATGATCCCTGAACTGAATGCTTTCCTCCCACTGCTCGGGAGCTTTGGCTTCTTTATGCCTGTCAACTTCAAAGCCTTCTTCATCTGTAACTTCCGTCTCTGCCCTTGAGTCTTCATGTTCAGGATACTCGTTAACAGAGATTTCATCATCTTCTGTTTTCACAATTTTCACATTGGAGAAATCATGCTTTTCAGCAGAAACAGCCTGCTCATCTTCTGTGCGCTCTTCCTTGCGGAAAATCGAGAATAAACCGCCGCCGGTTTCCTCTTTCTCTTTTTCTTTTTCCTGAGAATGCTCTGCAGCCGATCTTTTTATCGGTGCCGGCTTGTACACCCCTTTTGAATCATTCTCTTCATTACGCTGAGTGTTTGGAGTATCTTCCGCTTTTTTATAGGCCTTAATATGCTCAATTGTTTTAGCGCTGCTCTCATCACGGGCTTTTACTGCTTCCTTCTCTTTTCTGGCGTCCTCTTTGTACTTTGTCACCACATTGGAGATTCCCTCGCCGGTTTTGGAAACCGTCTTTTCTGCACCGACTTTCATCCAGTGAAACAATTTTTCGATCTTGAGATCAAATGAGATGATCATCATAATCACAAGAATAAGAGTGATTATGAGAATTGCTCCTATCGTTCCGATAAATCTTGCGAGTGTGCCGCCGATTAATGCACCTAAATTTCCGCAGAGATAATTGACCTCAATAACCTGCTTCAGCTTAAGCACACCGAAAAACGATGCAACCAGAATGGCAGAGAGGAAAAGGAAGTTTGAATAATTAATCGTTTTTTTAAGGGTGATCTTATCGAAGAGGAAAAAGCTCCAGATTACCAGCGCAACGGGTATCACAATGGAAAAATAACCGAGCAGGCCATCAACCAGCACAAATGACATTAAAGCACCAAATACATTGAGCCAGTTATCTGTACGGGGAAATGTGAACAG
>JABWCA010000305.1 GCA_013359345.1 Ignavibacteriaceae bacterium | reverse complement strand
ATCCTGGGGATAAAACTAACTTTGTTGAGTCATAGCAAATCAGACTTAACGAAATCAATACGGCTGACTTCGGCATAAACTTGGGCCCCGATAATTAAATCAATAACATCTTAATGAAAATCCGCGTTCATCCGAATCATCCGCTTAATCCGCGTTTCTGAATTTCGATCCTGGGGATAAAACTAACTGTGTTGAGACAAAGCAGATCAGACTTAACGAAATCAATACGGCTGACTTCGGCGTAAACTTGGGGCTCGATAATAAAATCAATAACATCTTAATGAAAATCCGCGTTCATCCGTATCATCCGCTTAATCCGCGTTTCTGAATTTCGATCCTGAGGATAAAACTAACTTTGTTGAGTCAAAGCAGATCAGACTTAACGAAATCAATACGGCTGACTTCGGCATAAACTTGGGCCCCGATAATAAAACCAATAACATCTTAATGAAAATCCGCGTTCATCCGTATCATCCGCTTAATCCGCGTTTCTAAGCATAAAAAAAGCCCCGAATGATCATCTCATACAGGGCTTCAAAAATTTAATTTAAGTAAGTTTACTTAATAAGCAGCATCTTGCGTGACTGCACAAAATCACCCGCTTCTAACCTGTAATAATACATACCGCTGGGGAGGCTGGCTGCATCAAACACAACCGAATGATAACCTGCTTCACGGATGCCATCCTCAAGAACTTTAATAAGCTCACCAACACCATTGAACACCGATATTTTCACTCTTGAGTCAGCGGGAACGGTAAAACTGATCCTGGTCGATGGGTTGAAAGGATTAGGATAATTCTGGCTGAGCTCAAATGATTTTGGCGCTTCAAATACCACCTCGACTGCATCAGAATACTCAAAATCACCATCTGTGTCAATCTGTTTCAGACGATACTGATATCTGCCGGGTCTGTTAACTGTGTTGTCAATCCATGTGTATTCTTTGGGTGTATAAACTGTGCCGTTACCCTCAACAAATCCGATTTTGCTGAAAGTGTTATCCTGCCCTTCGGTTACAAGGGTTCTCTCAATCTCAAACCCGAAGTTGTCAATTTCAGAAGCTGTTGCCCAGTTGAGTTTCACGTTTGTACCGGTCATCTTTGCGGTGAATGAGGTGAGTTCAACAGGGAGGGTATTATTATTCTGTGATCCTCCTGCAAAATAAAATCTGCCGCTGCCATGAGTGACGCCGCTTAATTCTGCACGGGCAAAATTTCCGTTATTTCCATTAATATGGGTTCCGGGAGTGCTGAAAGCCGAGCCGTCGGATGAATAGATAAGCCGAATTACATGCTCGTTATCAATGCCAACAGCATCAGTTACTGTAACCCCGAAATTATAAAAGCCTGATGTATTCACGCCCTCAAAATCCCAGTAATAATTTGACCTGAAATCAACTGTATAGTCTCCGTCAGATAGGACCGGTGATAGAATTGAGGAGATGTTGTTTGGGTGGACATACCTTACACCGACAGTGCTGGTTCCGACATTCTCAGAATAGTTAAAAGATGCCGGTCTGTAATAGCCTGAATCACCGACGGGATATGTTTTAGGCCCTAACGTCGTGAAGCTTTGTATCAGTCTGCCCGTTCCCGGGGTTTTGATGAAACCGGATGCAGAGTAACTGACTATCTCAGCAGTGCTTGCAATTGTCAGATCGTTATCACCGATAGAGATCCTTCCGCTGGTAAGAGCGAGGGAGCTGTTTAATGTGAGTGGTGAACCAAGGTCAAAGTATGCGCCGGTGCCGGTGCGGTTGACAGTGAGGCTGCTGATAGTATTTCCGGATGGATCAAAAGAGAGCTTACCGAGATATTCTGTCCCGCCCAAAGCTGCCGTTCCCAGAAGAGTGATCTGAGTGTCAGGGCCGCCTTTTATCTTACCTGTGGTGTCAAATGATGCTTCCATATCTGCTGTGCCGATATCAAGGCTTCTGTTATTCAGATCAAGTATACAGTTGTCATTACCAAACAAAAGCGGAAACCCGCTGAAAGGCGAACTTATAATCAGTTTGCCAAATGAAGGGCCCGAAAGCTGCAGTGTGGTTGTGCTGTCAGGCACGCCTACAGTAATGTAGGATAACTCCTTAATTACTGATGATGTGGAAAATACCTGAACCCCGTTTTTAGTGAAGGTTATTCCGGCTCCGTTAGTCGTGACAGTTCCGTTATCTGTGTAATCAGCATTTAACCTGAGGATGCCTTCAACATTATCAGATAAAATCAGGGAGCCGTCATTAATGAAATTGCCGAAAACACTTACAGGTGCCGGAGTGGAAGCGAAATTAAAAGTGCCGTCTGCTCCTATATTCAGTTCATTATTGACAGCAATTGTACCCGTTGATAATCCGCTGTTAATTGTGCCGCTGAAAATGTTCAGATTATTGGTAATTACCCAATCACCGCTGTTGGCACGTGTAATAGTTGCCAGAGGAGTGTTCATAGTGAAGTCATAGACAGAAATGGCGCCAAAATCGATCAGATCCCCGCCGATATGGGTGTATGACTCTTGCATAAAGGGATTAGAAGAAGCTCCGTCTGCTGTTGAGGGGACGGTAAAATATCTGTCAAAATCCGGTGTTGCCGGGTCAGGCTGAGCGCCTGACGGGAGTGTTATTGGCACCTGCCCGTAAATATTTGAAGCGGAATTCATTACCCCCAGCCAGTTGAAAGAAGCAGGCCGGCCGGTATTATTCGTGATGTCATTCCACCTTACTTTAAACTCCCGTCTGTCATCATTACCGGAGCCATTACCCATATCGTTGACATAGAAGAACCCTTCAGTAAAATCATCACCGCTTCCATTTAAACCCGAAGTTCCTGCCGGGTAAACTTCTGCCCATCCGCCTGCATTATCACGCGCCCAAATGCCCCTGTAGTCATTTCTGACTAAAATAAGGGCATCTGATCTGAACGGGAGATTCGGGGTCATGCTGTAATTATCCGCGCCGGTCAGGTTGCCATTTAAATCAGAGCCGCCGTTAACAGGAGTGAGGGGATCGAAGTCAATATAAATAACTGCCGCATCGGTCTCACTAGCATTGAGAATCAGGAAGTACAGATATGTGTCATCCCAGGTTACGTACCAATTAGTACCGCCGCTTGATGCTGTATTGATATTACCTGATCCGTACTCGTTGGTTGCTAAATTCGCATCTATTGCTGGGGTATTAAACTGTCCCCAAAGAAAACTGCTGAGAATTATTACAAAAACTGCTGTAAGATTTTTCATTAAGCCTCTGTAAAAATTGATTAAAACAAACATTACCCTGCCCTGGCAGAAGTAAAATAAAATAAAGTTACAAATTCTGATATAAGTTAAGATTTCTTAATCCGGAAACCGGAGGAGGGTTTAAGAGTTAAACACGATTACTTATAATCATGAAAACAATAACCATTAAAACACAAAAATATGGGCTTGTAATCCGGTGATATTTTGTGCAAACAGTATGACAAAACTATAATGTTTAACTACAGAAATATATTACAAGTTCATTAAATTTTTAGTGGCAGAGATCAAAAAAACCGAATAACCTGCCCGGAATATCAGGAAAGCTGGTCAGCCGTTTTTTTGTTTTTCATCTGTGAATATTGGTTGATAATTCTCATCTGCAAATTCTTTTAACTGACTTGCTAAATGCTGCAGGGCATCAATATTCCCGGCGATTTTCGCAAGGAGAGGAAATTGAAACGGTGGCAACCCGAATATACTTTAGAAAAAAAGAAATCCGAGTTCATCCGTATCATCCGCTTAATCCGCGTTTCTAAGCATAAAAAAGCCCCGAATGATCATCTCACCCGGGGCTTCAAAAATTTAATTTAAGTAAGTATTACTTGATCAGCAGCATCTTGCGTGACTGCACAAAATCACCTGCCTCTAACCTGTAATAGTACATTCCGCTTGGCAGGCTTGCTGCATCAAACACAACCGAATGATAACCTGCTTCACGGATACCATCCTGAAGAACTTTAACAAGCTCACCAACAGCATTGAACACCGATATCTTCACTCTTGAATCAACCGGAACGGTAAAGCTGATCCTGGTTGAGGGGTTAAAAGGATT
>JABWCA010000044.1 GCA_013359345.1 Ignavibacteriaceae bacterium | reverse complement strand
GATGAAAAAAACAATAAATCATCACTCACCATGCTTCTGAGAGTTGGCGGCGGACAAAGTGCGCACGGACTTCAGGAGGGAATTCACTGGCACATGAATATTGCCAATGACATTTATTATGCCTCAACAGATGAATCAAGACAGGTTATTGAGTGGGTAAAATCAATCAATAAGGAAACAGGCGAAGAAACAATTTACAGGCTTAAAGATAAAAATGTGCCTACCCCGCCTGAAGATAAAATAAGAAAAATGGACTGTATTGACTGCCATAACAGACCGGCTCACATCTATAAAGAACCAAGACGCATGGTGAACCTCCAGATGGAAATGGGAGAAATTGACACTTCCCTGCCATTCATAAAAAGCGTTAGTGTGCAGGCTCTTGAAGGCGAATACAAAACCAAGGATGAGGCTCAGAAAGGCATAGGCACTTTCATTACAAACTTTTACAAAGCAAATTACCCTGATCTGGCTGTTTCACGCTCCAAAGATATAAACAAGGCTATTAAAGCAGTGAGAGAGCTTTATGCGGTTAATTATTTCCCTGAAATGAAAGTAAGCTGGAGACATTACCCGAACAATCTGGGACACCTCAATTATGACGGCTGTTACCGCTGCCATGACGGTAAACATGTAAGCAGCACAGGCAAGAAAATCACTAATGACTGCAACAGCTGCCATATATTGCTCGCACAGAAAATCCCCGGAAAACCAGAGCAGATTTCTCTCTCAGGCTTAAAATTTGAACATCCGGGCGGTATCAGCATTTCACTCGAAAATCAGAAATGCAGCGACTGTCATGGTATACCCTATAAAGTCATTAAAGAAGAATAGTTTCTTCTGCAGCTCTGAGGGCAGGTTAATCCTGCCCTTTCTTTTTTATCCTCCCCTTTATTGAAACCTTCCTCGCTCTTATTCAGTTAAACAGTTATAGTAATAAGTGCAGGCAGCAGTTATACCCGTATTAACTGTCTTCTTTGAATAAATTTTACTATCTTAATTCTGCATTTCTATAAACTTTCTTTTGGAGAACTAATGGAAGATCTGGTAGCCAGTTTTTCGATATTTATTATAGTCGGTTTTATACTGTTCTTTTTCATCCTGATATATTTCGTACCCATCGGACTGTGGATTTCAGCCATATCATCCGGTGTGAAAGTAAAAATATTCCGTGACCTGGTGGGTATGCGCCTCAGAAAAGTACCGCCTCACGTAATAGTAAGAAGCGTAATCACAGCAACAAAGGCAGGTATCGTTGTTGAAATGCCTAAACTTGAAGCACATTACCTGGCAGGCGGCAACGTTGAAAAAGTTGTGAACGCCCTTGTTTCTGCTGATAAAGCCAAACTCGACCTTTCATTTGAGCGTGCCACCGCAATTGACCTCGCGGGTCGCGATGTTCTTGAGGCAGTAAAAATGTCTGTTAACCCAAAAGTTATTGAAACACCCCTGGTGGCGGCCATGGCAAAAGACGGTATTCAGCTTAAGGCGGTGGCGAGAGTTACGGTAAGAGCAAATATTGAAAGACTGGTTGGCGGCGCCGGTGAGGTCACAATCCTCGCCCGTGTTGGTGAAGGTATTGTATCAACAATAGGTTCATCAGAAAGCCACAAAGAAGTTCTTGAAAATCCTGACAAAATATCAAAAGTGGTTCTGAGCAAAGGTCTTGATGCCGGCACAGCTTTTGAAATTCTCTCAATCGATATTGCGGATGTTGACGTGGGTGCAAACATCGGTGCAAAACTTATGGCAGATCAGGCACAGGCAGATCTCCAGATTGCACGTGCAAGAGCAGAAGAGAGAAGAGCTGCCGCCGTTGCAGTTGAACAGGAAATGACCGCCGAAGTGGTAAGGCAGAGAGCCAAACTTATTGAGGCTGAAACCGAAATTCCCAAATCAATTGCCGAGGCTTTCAGAAAAGGCAATCTCGGAATTATGGATTACTATCAGCTAAAGAATATTCAGGCTGATACTCAGATGAGAGAAACTATAGCAAAACCAGACGATAAACGGAACCCAAATGGATAGCGATCTTTTAGAACTGATAATATTTGGTGCCGTTATTCTTTTTTCGGTGCTGAGTTCTCTGTTTAAGAAAAAGCAGCCGGGCAATGATCAGTCCGGCTCTTTCCCCGGGAATCAGTTCCCTCAGAATGAGCAGAGAAATAATCAGTGGGATACGCAAAGCTCTCAGCCGGCTTCATCCAATGATATCCTCAGAGAGATTGAGAGTCTCTTTAAACAGAGCGAATCTCAGTCGGGTGGCTATGAATCATCAAAAGGATACGAGTCAAAGTCATATGATGAAACAACTTCCTCAATGGATAGTGAAGAAACTGAATATGAAGGCTCCACTAAAAATTATTCAAAGTCAAACTACCGGAAATCAAACTATGAGGAAGGTCATTACCGGGATATTTCATACAAAGATGCCGGGTTTAAAGATCAGCATTATACTGAGTTTGAAAACACTGTGAAAAAGAGCAGCTATGAAATAACTCCTGAGGATCTTGCTGAAATTGAGAGGCAGAAGAAACTTGCCGATAAATATGGCACTGCTGAAACCGATTCAGTTCATGCTCCCTATGAAGCTGCGCCCACATCAACCACAGCAGGAGGAACAAGCCACAGAGTAAGGGAGCTTGTTGTGAAACTCAAAGACGGGAAATCATTACGTGATGCCGTTATCTTATCGGAAATACTTAACAGACCTAAAATGGGCCGGAGGCACCACTGGACTTAAGCAATTTCAAGAAGGTAACTCACGTACAGCACAAATCATTAAGGCCGAACTTAAGGGAAGAAGACTTCAGCATCAATTATATGGCTGAACTGAATCAGTCGCAGTTTGAAGCTGTTTCTTCTCTTGAAGGTCCTTACCTTATTATTGCAGGTGCGGGTTCGGGCAAAACCCGCACTCTGGTTTATCGGGTTGCAAGACTTGTTGAATCAGGTTACGAGCCCTCCTCAATACTGCTTCTTACATTCACAAGGAAAGCGGCGCGTGAGATGATGTCGCGTGCTGAACTGCTCCTTGATAAAAGATGCGCCAAAATTCAGGGCGGCACTTTTCACTCTTTCGCAAATGTTATACTCAGAAAATACGCCAAAGCGGCGGGGCTGGGCCATAATTTCACCATACTGGATCAGTCGGATAGTGAAGATGTCGTAAATCTTCTCAGAACACAGCTTAAGCTCGGCTCCGAAGCAAAACGCTTTCCTAAAAAAGAGACACTGTTCAAGATTTACAGCCTTGCTGTTAACACAGGCAGGGAAATTCCCGATATCGTGGGTGATGAATATCCCCAGTTTGTGAATGATCTTGAAACAATTACTTTTCTGAGGGATTCATACACCGAATATAAAAGGCAGAATAATCTTCTTGATTATGATGATCTTATAGTAAAACTGCGTGATTTCCTCTTTGATCTCTCCCCTGCCGCAAAAAATCTCCTTAACACAATCAATTTTGTGATGGTTGATGAGTATCAGGATACCAATAAACTGCAATCACAGGTTGTTGCTGCATTAACACAGCTCAGAGATAACATAATGGTTGTGGGTGATGATCAGCAGTCAATCTATGCATTCAGAGGCGCAGATTACAAAAACATTCTTCAGTTTCCCGACCAGTTTCCCGGTACCAGGATAATAAAGCTGGAAGAAAACTACAGGAGCACCCAGTCGATCCTTAATTTTGCAAACAGGGTTCAGGAAGCGGCAATTTTCAAGTTTGATAAGCAGCTCTATACCCAGAACGGATCGGGTGACGTACCGGTGATTGTTGCTGCTCCTAATGACAATATGCAGTCGAAGTTCATAGTAAATAAAATACTTGAGCTGCGCGAAGAGGGTGTTCCCCTTGAGGATATGGCTGTATTATTCAGATCTTCCTATTTTTCTTTTGATCTTGAGATAGAACTTGCCAAGGCAAATATCCCGTATATTAAAGTCGGCGGCATAAAGTTCATTGAATCAGCGCATATTAAGGACCTGCTCGCCTTTCTGCGGGTTGCGCTCAATCCCACAGATGTTGTGAGTTTTTACAGGATATTGCTTCTGCACGGCGGAATAGGGCCTAAATCTGCACAGAAAATGATTGATGAGGTTACCTCAGGCAAGTTTGATTTATCAAAGTCAGAGATGATAAACGGTGAAACGACCCTTTATAAAAAACTGCCAGAACTTTACGAAGTGCTTTACAGGCTCCACAATAAAAAGGAGACACCTGTGGAAAAGGCTCAGGTTGCCCTTGAATATTATCTGCCTCTCTTCTTCGAGAATTATGATGATTATAACAAGAGAAGAAAAGATCTTGATGTATTTATAAACATCTGCCAGAAGTATGATACTCTTGAGGAATTCCTGACTGATATTGCAATTGAACCACCCGTTGATTCAGTTACCGATGTGGAGGAGGAATCTGATCAGGATGAGTACCTTACCCTTTCAACCATTCACTCTGCAAAGGGGCTTGAATGGCACACTGTATTCATTATCAACGTCATTGACGGATTTTTCCCTTCAGTAAGGGCGTTTGAATCAATTGAAACTCTTGAGGAAGAAAGAAGGCTCATGTATGTTGCGGTAACAAGGGCAAAGAGAAATCTCTTTGTGACTTATCCGATCCGTATTTTTTCAAGAGAAGAGGGCATGACTATTTCAAAGCTCTCAAGATTTCTCAACAACATTACAACCGATCACGCAGAAGGCTGGCTTTACGAATAAAAAAAGCCGGTCAGTGTAACTTCACCGACCGGCCTTATTCTATCTCATCATCAGAGAGTTTTTATTCACTCTCTTTTGTCTCTCTCTTATTTTCGTTTTTTTCCTGTTCCTGAAGTTCCTTTAAGTAAAGCGGATGTTCAGCTTCCATAAGGTGCTCTGACATTTTACCGTCGAGGAACGCGGTATTAAGCGGATAAACTTCCGGATTAAATATCACATAGTAGAAGTGCCATACAACTATAGCAAGACTTGCCAGCCATGCTTCATAGAAGTGCACCAGCGTTGAGAAGTCAAGCAGTATTTTTGGCGTGTTGGCCAGGAAATAGTTGTTAAACATAAGGAACAGACCCGTAACTGACATTACAATTGTACCCCAGAGTAACGCCCAGTATTCAGCTTTTTCCATATAACTGAATCTGCGGAACTGCGGTTTCTCCTTGCTGATACCAAGAAGGAATTTGATATTAACAATTGCATCTGTGATGTCATGTTTGGCCGGGAAAAAGTCTTTAAATAACTGTCTTCCGGGTTTGGTGAACGCAAGGTAATAGATATGATAAAATGATGCAATTATCATAAGAATACCCAGTATTCTGTGAGTTATGCTTCTCAGTTCAAATGCTCTGTCACCAAGTATACTTCTGATAGCTTCAACCCAGAAGGCATCGGGATAAACAAGACCAAAGCCGCTTATCACAAGGCCGATGAATGTTGTAAGGAGCATAAAATGCTGAATTCTCTCATTAAAGCTCATACGAACATAGTATTTGCCTTCTTTTTTAAGATGTTTGATCTCTTCAGCGTGTTCTTTTTTCTCTTTCAGTTTTCTGTAAAGATCAAGCAGATTATGAATAAGCATTCCGCCGATTATCACCACAACGAGCCAGAAGTAGAGTTTATCAGTCCAGTAAAGCAGGGCTGACTGTTCCTGGTTATAGGTGAGATGCACATCAGCAAACTGGCTTTCAATTGATGCGCCGGGATGACATTTGCCGCAGGTCTTTGAAAGATTTGCTTTATTGATTGATGAGAGCGGATCTGAACTGGGCCTTACGTTATGGTAATTATGGCAGCTTGCGCAGTTTGCTGCGTATTTTGAACCGCCTCTTACCGCAAGACCATGATAACTTTCATAATATGAATCTGTCTTGTTTGTCGGTAAACCGTACTTTTCTGCCATTTGAACGTTTGAATGACAGTCACTGCAGAGCTTTGCAATATACTGGTTCTTATCTATTTCGCCTTTTCTTGAAATTGCGGCATTCTGATGATCACCATGGCAGTCTGTACATGTGGGAGCATCTTTAATCCCGTTCATCAGCGCAACCTGGTGAATACTGCCCTTATACTGACCTCTTTCTGATAAGTGACAGCTTGAATTTTTTCCGCACGTTGCTGCTATGTTTTTCTTATTAATTGCCGAGTTAGGATCACTTGCTCTGAGCATCAGGTGGCCCGTATGGCAATCAGCGCAGGTCGGTGCTTTATCATTGCCTTTTTTCAGTGCACGGTAATGTACTGATGTTTCGTAGTAAAGAATTTCGTCTTTTGATTTGCCTACCAGTTTAAGGACTTCCTTGTTTTTAGCATGGCAGCTCTGGCAGACATCTTTCATTTTAAGCTTTGTATAGGCTTTGCCTTTCACTGCCGAGATATCATGCTCACCATGGCAGTCTGTACAAACCGGGGCAAGATTGCTTTTGGAGGCAAAAGATTTCCCATGAGCCGAGTTATTGAAATCCTTGAGTGCATCCTGATGACACCTTCCGCAGGTCTCGGGTATATTCTCACGTTTAACACGGTTAACAGCAGACTGAATACCATCCACAAGGTGATTACCGTGGCAATCTGCGCAGGTGGCGGCTTCAGTACCGTTTTTACCTGAAATTCCGTGTACGCTGGTTTCATATGTTTTGATAAAATCAGTGAGTGATGCCTTCTGATGCGTTACAATTGAAGGATTAAGATGGCACGTAAGACACTCCTGTGACTGTCTTGAAAAACGATTCACTGTGCTTGCATGCGAACCGTGGCAGTTCGTACAGGTCGGGAATTCGGGAGCATCAAAATTTGAATGGAGTTCACGGGCAAACTGTGTGTTAAAAGCTGTATGACATTTGCCGCAAACCGCTTTTTCTTTATTTTTATTAAAAACGGCTGACTGAATATTGTGCCCTTCACCGCCATGGCATGCATAACATGAAAGGTCTTTTCTGCCCGACTTATATAAAGTATAATGCTTTGATTTATAGTAAGCCTGGATTGCTGATGTATTATGACAGGTGACACAGTTGTTAACAGCCGATAACTCAACAGCAGGTTTGATGTCATGTTTTCCGTGGCACGAATAGCACTGAACATTTTTCTGTCCGTGAACACTCTTGCTGAGGTTGCCTGTATCATGGCAGTTCATACAATTCACTTCCCAGATTTTGCTTCCCTGTTTGTGGGGAAGATCATCCGGGTTGAATCCTTCATGACAATCATTACATGAGAGATCTTTATGTATTGAGAAACCGTAGGTTTCTTCATTTACATAGAGATTAACCTTTTTCCCTGCTCTTTCCATTTCGAGTGAATTATCAGAATGGCAGACAAGACAATCTGAGTTATCAGTCTGGGCCATAAGGCTGACAACCGGAAATATAAAGTATAACAGTAATAAGTAGATTTTTTTCATATCTCTTTTCAGGATAAGTAATAGAACAATCGACTTATTATTGTCAATTATTATGCCATCGGGAGGGATAAAGGCCATACTTACTGCCCCTGTATCTATGTAAGCCCTTAAATTCTTTATTTATATAATTTTAGAATGCTTTTTCCGGAATATTCAGCACTCTCTGTTCATTTTTGAAATATCAGTGCATAATTCCCTCTTCTCTTATGTAAGAATATGTTTCCCATTTGAGAAAAAATGTTTCAGAACTCATGTTTTCTTAAAAATTGGAACAAAACGTTCCAAAATTGAGAATAGTACCCTGAACTCAGGATTATCTCCTTATATAACAACAACTTAAAGATTTGGCAAGGTATTTGATAAATGGAAAGCGAACCAAAACAAATACAGGACACAGAAATGAAATCCAGAACCATCCTCAGCCTCTTGACAGCCATGTTACTTATGGTGGTTACTTATGGTCAGGATAAATACTACTTTGGAACCGGCGATGCAAACAGTTTTCCGGGTCAGTCATGTGCAGGCTGCCATAAACAGAATGGCGCTGCAACACCCATCTACAATGAATGGTCACAGACCAGACACGCTGTTGCACAGGATTCAGTTAATTCCCAATTTTACAATTACAGCTGTATGGGATGCCACAACACAGGATGGGATCCGAATATAGCAAATTACGGTGCCGATGAATATGTTGTTTATGACAGCACACAGCCTGGTAAATACAGAATCACAGATCCGGTGAATTTTGCAAAAGTAAAAAACGTTGGCTGTGAATCATGCCACGGACCGCTTGGCAATCAGGACAGATCACTTAACGCAGCCCACTGGGGATTTGGCACAACCAACAAGCCGAATTATTCAGCAGCGCTTTGCGGTTCATGCCATCAGGGTGAACATCATCCTTATTATGAAGAGTACTCTGAAAGCCGCCATGCAATGACAACCCAGTCAAGCCCGATAGTTACAACCAATAAATCATGTACAAAATGTCACGTTGCCCAGAACTTCATAGCTTATGTTTCTGATCCCGTGAATTATCGTGATACCGTTCTTGTAACCGGCGATGATATTCAGCCTATTACCTGCGTTGCCTGCCATGATCCGCACAGCAATGCAAACACAGCTCAGTTAAGAGCACCCGTTACCGGTCAGAAAGTAATCTGCGACTACTGCCATACCTCAGGCGTTGAAACTGTGAATGTTAACTCAACTCCTCACCACACCACTGCAGAAGCACTTTCGGGCACACCAAATTTCGGTTATCAGTATCCTGGACAAACTTATCAGAATTCACTGCATACTTTTGCAGCAACTGAAAGATGTATAAATTGCCACGTTCAGGCTTCAGAAGGAACACCGGCTAAAACAGGTCATACATTTGAACCAAGAGTTCAGGCCTGCGTAACATGTCACCCTGATTACTATACAGCAGTTCATACTTCAAATCATGCAACAAGGTTTGACTACAGACGCACACAGACCGTTACAGACAGTCTTATGAATGTTCTTACAACCAGACTTTCATGGGCAACATCAGCCGACTCATTAACTGATGCATTCAAACAGGCAAGATATAATCTCCTTTCAATACAGGCTGAAGGAAGCCGCGGTATTCACAATACCAAGCTTGTTCAGAAACTTCTGAGAGATGCTATTGCAAACTTTATACCCAGTGATGTTAAAGGTGATGGTTCAATTCCGAATGTATATAACATGTACCAGAACTACCCGAATCCTTTCAACCCTGTAACAAATATCAAGTTCCAGGTACCCGAAAGAGCTAAAGTCACCCTCTCGGTATATGATATCACAGGCAAACTGGTTTCAGTGCTTGCCAATGGTGAATATGAAACAGGAGTTCATGTTGTATCATTCAACGCTTCAAATCTTGCGAGTGGTATTTACTTCTACAAAATAGAAGCCGGTAAATTCACCGATACCAAAAAACTCATTCTTATGAAATAATTCTTTCTGAGAATTATTAAAAGCCCGGATCTTTCTCCGGGCTTTTTTTTTGCCCTGTAATCTCAACTCCCCTTTTACGCCGCTGATCAAAAAAATATTTGAATTCGGGAAAATTACTTCCATTTTCAGTTAACAATTCAAACAACTAATTTCTGAGGTGCATTATGAAAAAATTTACTTCTGCCATAATGGCATTAATGTTACTGGCCTTATTCTCAGAACTGCATTCACAGCAGATTATGACACCGCGTGTCAGTCCGGCGGCTGAGGTGAGTCAGACAATCGGCTTTTCCAAAATTTCCGTGACATATTCAAGACCCTCTGTTCAGGGTCGCCAGGTATGGGGTAATCTTGTGAAGTATGGCATGGAACCGAATGAATTCGGGAATAAAAAGGCGATGCCATGGCGTGCCGGTGCCAATGAGAATACAACAGTGACTTTTTCTGATGATGTCACGATAAAGGGCAAACCACTCAAAGCTGGTAAATACGGACTGCACATGATACCGGCAGAGTCAGGTGAATGGACAATCATTTTCAGCAAGGACAATCAGGCCTGGGGAAGCTTTTTTTATGAGGAATCAAATGACGCCCTGAGGGTTCAGGCCTCTCCTGAAAAATCTCATTTTGAAGAATGGCTGACTTATGGTTTTGACCAGATAAAGCCTGCTTCAGCAAGACTTTTTATGCACTGGGAAAACCTGAGGATCGGGGTTACCTGCGAGTTTGACGAGCCTTCAATAACATTATATAATATAACGGCGCAGCTTACCGGCGCTCCCGGGTTCAGCTGGCAGAACTGGAATCAGGCTGCACTCTATGCCCTGCAGACAAGCAGATTTCTTGATAAAGCCGAGGGATGGATTAAAAGATCTGTCTCAATCAATGAAAATGTCAATAACCGGAATCTCCTGGGTTATGTTTTAATGGCCGGAGGCAAAACCGATGAGGCAATGAAGATTTTCAGGGAGAATATTGAAAGATATTCTGATAACTGGAATGTTTATGACAGCTACGCTGAGGCCCTTGCTCAAACCGGTGACAATAAAGGCGCAATTGAGTACTTTGAAAAGGCCCTTTCAATGGCACCCGAAGGACAGAAAAAACGTATACAGAAGGCAATTGATGATCTCAAAAAATAGGTAAACGGGTTGTAATCTGTCATTTCAGAGCACAGGTTTAACTGAAAAGGGCATAAAAAAAGGGAGGTTGATAAGACCTCCCTTTTATAAATTTTAAGAAGCAGTTTTATCTGCTGCGTCTCCTGGCATTTCTTCCGCCTTTGGAGAAGAACTCACCGCTTTCTGAGGAAGAGTTTTCGTTGGCTCTGCCGCCCCTTGATTTCCGGGGTCTCATTTCTTTATGCACGGGTGATTTATGCTTGCCGTTACCCTGGCTTCTTCTGTTTCTGCCTCCGCTTTTTTTCTTATCACCTTTCATCTCATCATCTGTGAGGAAAGATTCGCGAACAATTCCGCCATTGTTTGAGATGTAGGGATGATCTGATATAACGGGAATATCTCTTTTAATCAGTCTGGAGATATTTTTCAGAAGCTTTCTCTCTTCAGAATCACAGAAAGATAATGCGATGCCGGTTGCACCTGCCCTGCCTGTTCTGCCTATTCTGTGAACGTAAGTTTCTGATTCCATGGGAATCTCAAAATTGATAACGTGTGAAAGCTGATCAACGTCTATTCCTCTTGAAACTATATCGGTTGCAACAAGAATTTTAGTTTTGCCGGATTTGAAGTTATTAAGGGCTTTCTGTCTCTGATTCTGTGATTTATCACTGTGTAATGCTTCTGATCTGTGATCCATCCTGTTCAGATAATCCGAAAGCTTTTCGGCACCGTATTTGGTTCTTGTAAAGATAAGCGCTGAACTCACTTCTGCCTCACTGAGGATATCTCTGAGGAGATCTCTCTTTGAGTCTTTGGCAACAAAATAAACTCTCTGGTCAATTTTATCAACGTTCGCTTTTTCAGGTCTGATATCAATTCTTACGGGATTCTCAAGCAGTTCATCAGCAAGCTCAACGATCTTTGGCGGCATGGTGGCCGAAAAGAACAGAGTCTGCTTTTTCTCCGGGAGTCTGGCAATAATCTTTTTAATATCGGTTATAAATCCCATATCAAGCATTCTGTCTGCCTCATCGAGAACAAATATCTCAACTGAGTCAAGACGGATATATCCCTGATTCATGAGATCAAGTAATCTGCCGGGTGTTGCAATAAGAATATCAACGCCCTCTTTAATTCTTTCGGTCTGCGGTCTCTGTGATACCCCGCCGTAAACGACGGTTTTCTTTAAACCGGTGAAGAGTCCGTAATCTTTGAAGCTTTCACCAATCTGAACTGCAAGTTCTCTGGTGGGTGAAAGAATGAGTGATCTTATTTTGCGGCGGCTGTTTTTATCCCCTTTTGTTTCATAAAGTTTCTGGAGTATTGGTATTGCAAACGCTGCCGTTTTACCTGTGCCGGTCTGTGCGCTGCCAAGCACTTCCCTGCCTTCCAGTATTACGGGAATGGCTTTTTGCTGAATGGGGGTCGGTGTATTATATCCCTTTTTGATTAAGGCCGTATAAATCGGCTTAATCAGATTAAGATTTTCGAATGACATTAATGTTTTTCCGATCACTTCCGGAAAACAACATAATGCTCTCCGAAAAAAGTTAAATGATAATTAAGTAAAAGTGATTTTTTAAGAATCGGCGGTATGTCTAATAAATGAGGCTAATTTTCAAAAAATGCATTTCTAAAGGTAACTATAAAGAGATTATAATCCTAAGAAATTATTATAACTGCGTTCTCCCATCGGCAAGACCGGCGGCGTGTCAGGAAGGAATCTTATTTATTCTTCATTCTTTCAAGTGCGGTTTCCCTGAATTTATCACCAATATCAGGGTGAGCCGCCAGGGCCTGATTAAATCTCTCCTGATCAAGCACATAAAGTTCACTGTAAGAAACAGATTTAACTGTGGCGCTTCTTATATGCCCTTCAAACAGAGCAATCTCACCAAAGAAATCACCATCACTCATATATGCCAGATGCCTGCCGTCTTTATCAAGCACTTCAAGCCTCCCCCTTATCAGAAAGAACATCTCCCTCCCGGTATCACCTGCTCTGAATATGTACTCTTCAGGAGTGTAGATTACGTGATGAAGGTACAATGCAACTGCCTTAATAAAATCTTCACCGCCGTGATTTATAAGTGAGATTTTTTCAATCAGATGTTTTTTCAGCTCCATCTCAGCCTCGGATCTCAGACCCTGCGGCAGCCCCGTAAGGAATTTCTCTTCCTCAAATCCGCCCAGCCTGTTTTCCCAGACATATTCGTAATACTCCCTGATCTTATTCTGCAGCTCATCTGAGAGGCCTCTGTTACGTACTATCGCCCTGAGGCGGGACATATTATCCATGTAATGCATCTTTGCAGGATCACGCTTTGAAAGAATATTTGCAACGTTACCCAGAATCCATCCGTATGTGCCCACACCAAAAAGCATCACAACAATATTATAAATAATCTGGGCATTTGTTTTACTGGGATGATCACCGTACCCCACAGTGGCAAGAGTCTGAACACTCCAGTAAAGTCCGTTCAGGTATTTAGTAAGATCATCGGCATGTTTATAATCAGTTTCAAGAACCAGCCAGCCGCAGGCAAATATATGAGAAAGAAGAGGTATATAGAGAACGAGCAGAGCCAGAAAGAAATAGTCTGCTCCCCTGAGAAGCTTTACCCTGAGCAGCCGGAGATAATCAGCCGCACGGAATATTTTGATCAGTTTTATAAGAGCAAGAGGGTTGTAAAAAAGGATTATATCAAATGGTATTATGGCAACTGCATCAGCAAATAAAAGAAACCTTTCACGGAATCCGGAATTTCCCGAAGCATACTCTGATGCCCTTGCCCTTATATGCCTGTAGGCTTTAAGATTTTCTATGAAATCATACAGCAGTATCAGGGTGATTATGATTTTAATTGCTGTGAGTTCAACAGGCTCGTCAAAGAGCAGAACAAGCTGCAGGGGCACATTAACTATCAGAAAAATGGCCGAAATTATGACTGCAATTATTCTGATAAAATCTTTCACTTCAGATCCCTTATTTAATCTCTCGCAGATAATCTTCGAGGATAACTGCTGCTGCATTCATATCAACAAGACCTTTATCCCGCCTTTTTGATTTTTTTGAGACCGAGCTGATGATCCTCTCCTGTGCAATGGATGATGAGTATCTTTCATCATAGAAGCCGGGTTTCAGTCCTGTTATCTTTTCAATATTTTCACCGAATTTCCGCACTCTCAGGGTTATTTCTTTTTCGGAACCATCGGCATTCAGGGGAAGGCCAATAATAAGGCTGGTTACACCCATCTCTCTGATTATATCATTTATAACCGTAAATGTTCTGGCATCATTGATTATTGTCTTATAGGGATACGCAAAAGTAAGAAGTGGATCAGTCAGGGCGATTCCTATTCTTTTCTCGCCGTAATCAATTGCCATTATCCGTTCCATCAGACTCCCTGAGTCAGTCTTGAGACAGAAAACACACCCTTCACCTTTTTAATCCGCTCAATTATTCTCGAAAGATGGTCAAGATTCTGCACATAGAGAGTTACAACACCTTCAAAGAATGAATCGCGTGTATCCAGATTAATCGCTTTTATACTGGTGTTCTGATAAGTGACAATTGCCTTTGCAAGCTCATTCAGCAACCCGGTTGAATCTTCGCCCTTAAGGCTGAGACCCACAATAAAGGATGAATTTTCAAGCTCAGGCCATCTTATCGAAACAATTTTCTGCGGTTCTTTCTGTGAGATTTCGATGATATTTCTGCAGCTTTTCCTGTGAACTCTTATGCTGTCGCCTGAAGATACATAACCCACCACCTCATCACCGGGAATGGGATTGCAGCATTTACTGTAAACAAGCACCGCCTTGAGTTCAAGACCGTTGATAACAAGATCACCGCCTGTTCCCCGGGCATATCTCGCAAAATCTTCAAAAGTATCAAGAGGACTTTCCTTTTTTGCTTTCTCCTTCTCTTCAAGCTCGGCAAAAATCTGATCAACACCGGTGGTTCCCTGCCCTATTGCTTTGTACATCTGGCGCGTGTTGTGGAATTTCATTTTATGCACCAGCTTCAGGAACTCAGCCTCAGAAAAGCTGATTTTCATCTTCTTTATCTTCTTTTCCCAGAGCTCTTTTCCTGTTTCAACAAAACCCTCTTCTTCCTTGTTAAGCCATTTTCTTATCTCTGACTTTGCCTTGTGGGTTTTTACAAACTTCAGCCAGTTTTTGTTAGGATGCTGGTTTTTTGAAGTGAGTATTTCAACCTGATCACCGCGCTGCAAAACGGTATCAAGAGGAACAATTTTTTTATTGACTTTTGCCCCGATACAGTGAAAACCGACTTTAGAATGGATCTGAAAGGCAAAATCAACCGGGGTGGAGCCGACAGGAAGCCGTTTAAGATCCCCTTTCGGGGTGAAGATGTAAATCTCATCTGAATACAGATTCAGTTTAAAGTTTTCAATGATATTCTTTTTATAATCATCTGTGCCTGATGAATCAAGAACCTCCCTGATCCACTGCACATAATTATCAATTGTCTGATCTTTATCTTTTGCCCCCTCCTTATATTTCCAGTGCGCAGCAACACCTTTTTCTGCAATTTCATGCATTTTCCTGGTGCGTATCTGGACTTCAACAACCCGCCCCTCGGGACCTACCAGACCTGTGTGAATCGACTGATATCCGTTGAGTTTGGGAATGGCTATGTAATCCTTAAATCGGTCAGGAACGGGAATATAAGCGCTGTTTATCAGCCCGAAAGCCGTGTAACAGTCATTATCATTTTCAGAATCAAGTATTATCCTTATTGCAAAGAGATCAAAAATATCCTCAAAATTCTTGTTCTGCTTTATCATCTTTCTGTAGATTGAATAAAGATGCTTCGGGCGCCCCCCTATGTCATATCTGAAGCCGTATTCATCAAGTTTCCTTTTTAGAGGATCAATGAAATTATTGATATAATCTTCACGCTCCTGCCTCTTCAGGTTCAGCTTCTTTTTAATCTCATCATAGGCATTGCGGTTAATCTCTTTAAATGCCAGATCCTCGAGATCCCACTTGATATTTCCGAGACCAAAGCGGTGCGCCATGGGAGCATATATGTCAAGAGTCTCTTTGGCAATTCTTTTACGCTGTTCAGGTGTGAGGAACTGCAGAGTTCTCATATTGTGCAGCCTGTCGGCAAACTTAACTATGATAACCCTTATATCCTGTGTTATTGAGATCAGCAGTTTTCTGTAGTTTTCTGCCTCATTGATCTCTGAAGGCCTGAATATTTCTTTAATTTTTGTAAGGCCGTCAACAATTACGGCAACGTCATCCCCGAAGTTTCTTTTGATTGTCTCAAGCGTGTATTCCTCATTATCTTCAACAACATCATGAAGAAGCCCGCAGGCAACCGAAACATCATCAAAGGGGATTTCTTCGGCAAGAATTTTTGCAACGGCATAAGGGTGTGAAAAGTACGGCTCATCTGATGCCCTTTTATCATACTTATGAGCTATATCTGCCAGATTGAAGGCTTTTCTTATCAGCTCTTCATTTACTGAGGGCAGTTTCTCTTTACATAATTTCAGAAGTTCTTTTAGTTTCGGATCATCACTCATAACAGCAGCTACATTTCTATTTTCCGTTTGACTTCAGCTTTTGTTCACTCTCGGTCTTTAAATTTCTGACTCTTTCAAGCCGTTTTTCAAGCTTGTCTTTTTCAAAGGCATTGTAATTTTTCACAGCCAGAATCTCATTGCACAGTTCAAGGGCTTTATCATGCATTCCCAGCCTGCTGTAATTAATAGCAATTCTGTGCTTAATCATCACAAGATTAACTTTACCGGCCTTTTCACCGCCGTACATATTCAGCAGAGTTCTGAACTCTTCTATAGCCTTAGTGCGGTCAATATCTTCATAACACCTTGCCTTTGTCCATCTGACAATTCTGTTTTCAGGGTGTTCCTGAAGAATCATATCACAGTATGATTTGGCTTTATAAAAATCCTTCTGATCAATATAAATCCAGGCTACCGAGTTTATGAAGAGCCCGGTGTTATAAAAATACTTTTGTGAGTATTTACTTATATCTTTCAGTGCTTCCTGAGACTCATCTGACATAAAAGGCAGCCAGTGAAAATCTTCTGTTTTTTTACTCTTCCAGTATTTAAATATCGCTATTGCAAGGGTGGCTTCATAGAAGTTCTTATCATATTCAAGACACTTTTCAAAAGATTTAAGGGCATCATACCCTTCGGTTAAAACGGAAAACCAGTTCCGGTTTATATAATCGTAATATGCGCTGTAAGATAATGCCAGCGCCATGAAATAATGACTCCACGCACTTTTAGGATTTTCATCAATCCTGGTTTCTGCCAGCTCTGTCGCTTCTTCAATAAGTCTGCTGATTTTTTTCTCGTCAAAAGGGATCTGAAGATCAAAGCATCTCACAATTTCAGTAGCCGCCATGAAAATCTTTCCTGCCGGCAGTTTAGGATATTTTTTATCAAGTTCTCTGAAAGTCTGCTCAGCTTCCTGATACTTTGTTTTCTCTATCTGAGTGATGCCTGTTTCAATCAGTTTATGCACTTCACTATCGGGATATGACTGCCCGAACAGAGAGAGGGGTATGATTAAAAGAAGCAGAGCAACTATTCTGTTTACCATTATTTCCGGAGTTTGTTACTTAATTTTTTTACCTGCTATTGTAAGCAGATTTATAAAAGGTGATAATGAGGGTGTGTAGTTAAAATCCATCTCAGAAAGCCTTACTGCAGATATCCTGTTTTTAATCATAACCGAAACGGTATCAAGATATCCCGAGATTTCTTTGCCTCCGATGAATTCGGCACCGAGTATCATCTTATCTGACTTGCGGTAAATGATCTTCCCGAAAGTTTTTCTGCTTTCAGGCATAACCTTAGGCAGATTATCAGCCACCACAGTAACAGAATCGGTTACAAAACCGTTTTCAATTGCCTCTTTTTCACTGATGCCGGCTAATCCCGCATAATTGTCAAAAAATCTGAAAGAAAGATTTTTAACCAGCCCTCCAATCTGACGTTTCAAACCGGAAATATTTTCAGCAGCTGAATGACCTGATTTATATGATGCAGTGGCAGAAAAATATAACATGCTTCTGTTTGTTATAAATTCACGGTATTCAGTGCAATCCCCTGCCGCGCAGATATCAAAATCATTTGTGCGCTGAAAAACATCGGTCTTTATTCCGCCAGATGCGCCAGTTATCAGACCCGCGGCTGATGCAAGAGCGGTTTCAGGCCTGAATCCTGATGCCAGAATGGTAAAACATGTATCAGTTAAGAGACTGCCGGTTTTAATTTTTTTTATCTTTCCTTCAGCTTCAAATGATCTTATTTCCTTTGCGCCGGTTATGACGTTAATCCCCTTCTTTTTCAATATTTCAAGCAGCAGAGCTGAAAGCTCAGTTGAGGCCTGTGGCAGAATTCTATCCTCTTTTTCAATGAGGGTTATATCATTGTGCATAACCGAAAGTGAATCACATACCTCAAGCCCTATATAGCCGCCCCCGATAACAGTAATTTTCTGAGGAATCTTGTTGCTGAAGTATGCGTGAATTCCGTAAAGATCACTTATTGATTTAAGGCTGAACACATTTTTGAAATTACCCTCAAAAGCCGGCGGTATCACTGCTTTAGAGCCTGTTGCAATTATAACCTTTGAATATGGCAAAGAACCGGTTGATTCATTGCTCCCTTTATAGACAACTTCTCTCCTTTTACGGTCAATATGAAGAACCTCGGTTCCGGTATAAACTTTAACTCCCTTTTCCCTTTGGAAAGATTCGGCGTTAAAGAACACAAGCTGATCAGGCGATTTAATTTCTCCGCTGAAATAAAACGGCATTTCACAGGTACCGGTTGAGATGTAAGGTGATTTTTCAAAAAGGATTACCTCAGCATCGGGATTCAGTTTTTTGAGTCTCGCAGCGGCTGCAGCACCTGCAGCATTACCACCTATTACAACCAGAGTATCAATTTTTTTGAGTATCATTTTTCCTTAAAGCTGAGTGTAAACGGCACACCTTCAAATCCGAAATGCCTTCTTACTGCTTTTTCAAGATACCTTGTGTATGAATCCGGTATCTGTTTAGGATAATTGCAGAAGAAAATAAACACAGGGTAATGACTCCCCACCTGAGTAATATACTTAATCCTGATTTCTCTTCCTGTATGTGTTGCGGGGGGCGGAATTTTGGCTATCTCTTCCTGCAGAATCTCATTCAGCTCATTGGTGGGTATCTTTTTATGCCTCTCCTGATGAATCTCTTTTGCCATGTCAATAAGTTTATAGATTCTCTGCTTTGTTAGTGCGGAGATAAAAATGATTGGCAGATAATCAATATTTCCCAGTTTTTCACGGATTTTCTTCTCAAACTCTTTTGCGGTTTTATCATCCTTCTCTATCAGATCCCACTTGTTAATAGCCAGAATAATACCTTTTCTTCTGCGCACTGCTTCATCCAGTATCTTTTGATCCTGATTTTCGAATCCCTGAGTAGCATCAATAAGCAATATGGAAACGGTGCTGTCGGCAATTGCCTTGAGGGTTCTTACTGTTGAATAGTATTCAATATTTTCCGATATCTTTGATTTTTTTCTTAACCCTGCGGTGTCAATAAGGACTATTTCCTCGCCGTAATACTTGAGAACGGAATCAATGCTGTCACGGGTGGTTCCGGGTATATCAGTTACTATGCTTCTGTCATAGCCTAACAGAGCATTTGTAAGGGATGATTTACCCACATTAGGCCTGCCAACCAGGGCAATTTTAACTCTCGGGTCTTCTTCCTCATCACTTGCTTCCGGCATTCCCTCGGTAATGATATCCAGCAAATCTCCCGTCATTCTTCCTCCGAGTGCTGAAACCGGGTGAGGATCACCAAGCCCCAGGCTGTAAAACTCATGAATATTAGGGTCCTGATGATGCGAATCCACTTTATTAACAACAAGAAGCACCTTTTTACGGCTGTTTCTGAGCAGTTTGCCTATCTCATAATCAAACGGAGTTATACCTCCTCTGCCATCAACCATAAAGAGAATGATATCTGCTTCTGTTATTGCAATTTCCACCTGCTCACGAATTGCTGTTTCAAACAGTTCGGGTGAATCAGGCACATAACCTCCTGTATCCACGAGCCTGAATCGCTTTCCGCTCCATTCAACTTCACCGAAATTACGGTCACGGGTTACACCCGGAACGTTTTCAACTATGGCTTCTTTACTTCCGGTAAGTCTGTTAAAAAATGTTGATTTACCGACGTTAGGACGGCCTACAATTACTACTAATTTATCGCGCATTTAATCCGAATAAGCTTTTTAATGTAAACTTTAAATGTAATGAATTAATTGATGAGAGGAAACAGAATCATTTATGAAGTATCAAGTCCTATTAACTGCGTTATTAGAAAGATTCCCGAATGAACAAAGATCACTGCGTCTTAACTATGGGCTTCAGGCTATTTAATCAGATGAGGAGAGATGGTTAATACCCAACCCCGCAGGAGTTGAGGTTTCTTAAGGTGTGATCTTTTTTCTACAGATATCCAACCCGACCCGGGTTGGCCCCTAGTCTTGTCTGGCGCCATTTGT
>JABWCA010000001.1 GCA_013359345.1 Ignavibacteriaceae bacterium | reverse complement strand
AAAGAGAGCTCTTTCATGGGGGTCTGTTATTGCACTAAGTTCCTTCTGATGAAGAATTTCAATTGCACCTTTCGGGCCCATAACCGCAATTTCAGCCATCGGCCATGCGTAGTTGATATCACCCTTAAGGTGTTTTGAACCCATCACATCATAAGCGCCTCCGTATGCTTTCCTCAGGATAACAGTAACTTTAGGGACGGTTGCCTCTCCGTAAGCGAACAGAAGTTTTGCGCCGTGAATAATTATTCCGCCGTATTCCTGGGCTGTTCCCGGCAGGAATCCCGGCACATCAACCAGAGTGACAATGGGGATATTAAAGGCATCGCAGAACCTTACAAATCTGGCTGCTTTTCTTGATGAGTTGATATCAAGAACGCCGGCAAGATAGTTAGGCTGATTGGCAACAATTCCCACAGAAACGCCATTGAATCTGGCAAAACCTGTTATGATATTGGGAGCATAATGTCTCTGAACTTCCATGAACTCATTATAATCAACCACAGCGTGGATAACGTCCTTAACATCATAAGGTATCTGCGGATTTTCAGGGATTATTGAGTTGAGGGCATCTTCAAGTCTGTCAATCGGGTCATCACAAGGGGCAAGAGGTGGTTCCTCAAGATTGTTCTGCGGCAGGTAACTCAGAAGTTTTCTGATCAGCGCAATGCCTTCCTCTTCATCATCCGATACAAAGTGCGCCACACCTGATTTACTGCCGTGCACATAAGCTCCGCCGAGTGATTCTTCGTCAACATCTTCACCGGTAACCGTTTTTACCACCTTGGGTCCCGTAAGAAACATATAACTTGTGTCTTTTGACATAAGAACAAAATCAGTAAGGGCGGGTGAATATACTGCACCGCCCGCGCATGGCCCGAAAATGGCGGAAATCTGCGGCACGACACCTGATGCCATGATATTTCTTTCGAAAATTTCTGCATAGCCGCCAAGGCTTCTTACACCCTCCTGAATACGTGCTCCGCCGCTGTCGTTAATCCCGATAACGGGGGCCCCAACTTTAAGTGCTTTATCCATAATTTTACAGATTTTGGCAGCATACATCTCGCTTAATGATCCGCCAAATACAGTGAAATCCTGTGAAAAGACATACACAAGTCTTCCGTCAATTGTACCGTAGCCGGTAACCACACCATCAGAAAGGAAGGTCTGCTGGTCAAGCCCGAAGTCAATACATCTGTGACATACAAACATGTCAAATTCTTCAAAGCTTCCCGGGTCAAGAAGCAGTTCCAGTCTTTCTCTTGCGGTGAGTTTTCCTTTTTTATGCTGAGCGTCAATCCTCTTTTCACCGCCGCCCATTTTTGCCTGGGCTCTCAGATCCATCAATTCTTTTATTTTATCTTCAATCATTTTAACTCCATGTCAGAAAATTAGTCTTTGGGGTGTTCGCAAAGTTCGGTAAGTACCCCGTAAGTTGATTTCGGGTGCAGGAAAGCAATATTCAGCCCTTCGGCACCTTTTCTGGGTTGTTTATCAATCAGCTGGACTCCTTTTTCGGCAGCATGGTCGAGGCTTTTCTGAAGTCCGTTAACCGCAAAGGCAATGTGGTGAATACCGGGGCCTTTTTTCTCTATAGATCTGGCTATAGGTCCGTCAGGGGAGGTGGATTCAAGCAGTTCAATCTTTGTCTGACCCACCATGAAGAAAGCTGTTTTCACTTTCTGATCTGCAACTTCTTCAATTTTGTAACATTCAAGTCCAAAAACATTTTCATAAAATTTAATGGCATCTTCAAGATTTTCAACAGCAATTCCAATATGTTCAATATGTGTAGGTTTCATTCTTCCGTTCCCGTGTTTGTTCCAAATATTATAAAACACATTATTAAACTTAAATATTATAGAGGTCAAAGGGAAAAGAGTTCAGGGAGTTTTTTAAATATTTTTTACTTTTTTATTATACATGAACCATGATTCAATTATATTCGTTTTTAATTGAATTAAAAGCACTTAGAGATATTCCGGTGGGGAATAATTACAAAAATTTATCATTACGGGGATCCGGTCATGATCTCCTGCCGGGGTGATTAAAGGGTTAAATGAAGATAGATTTCTGAAACTTCCGGCAAATCCTGCAATTAAAAAGAGATGCTTTTTTTATTATGTGCTGTCTGGTCTCCGGTTCAGATTGCATACTGCGGCCAAAATGTGATAAAGAACATTAAAGAAATGAACTAATGTATGAATTTATATATATTTGTAGTTCAGAATGCTCCCGATTCCTCTTCAGTTTGTTGAACCTTTTGCACAACAGCACGGTTAATCTGTTAATTATCAATAAATGATAATTCAGATAAAAGCAAAGGGCTAACAAACTGATCAATAACCCTGAATACACAAACGAGAAAAAAATGGATTTTGAAAAAATTAAATCAGTAAACTGGTACAATAAATCTTTAGAAAATTTATTCTCTTTACTGAGCACTTCACTGACAGGTCTGAACTCAGGCGATGCATCTGAAAGACTTGCCAGATTTGGTCCTAATGAGCTGCAGGAAGAGAAAAAAGTACACCCGATATTTCTTCTGCTTGAGCAGTTTAAAAGTCTGCTGATCTGGATACTTATAATTGCTGCGGTGATTTCAATAGTAAACGGAAAAGCAGTTGAAGCCATAGCAATTATAGTGATTGTGCTTCTGGCAGGCATTCTTGGCTTTATTCAGGAGTTTAAGGCCGGCAAAGCAATTGAATCTCTCAGGAAAATGGCGGCCCCGCAGGCGCATGTCATAAGAGACGGCAAGGAAATAGTTGTAAACACATCAGAGCTGGTTCCCGGTGATCTTGTGGTGATTAAGATGGGCGACAGGATTCCGGCAGATTCAAGACTTATAGAATCGGTGAATCTGAAAATTGATGAAGCTCCGCTAACCGGCGAATCACTCCCCGTTGAAAAGCACGTTGAAGAGCTTGAGGGTGAGAATATTCCGCTTGGTGACCGTAAAAATATGGTATACATGGGTACGGCGGTATCATACGGCAGAGGCAAGGCTGTTGTTGTATCAACGGGGATGGGCACTGAATTTGGAAAGATAGCAAATATGCTTCAGAGCGCTGAAAGCAGAAAAACACCGCTTCAGCATAATCTTGATCAGCTCGGTAAAAAAATAGGGATCTTTGCCATAGTGCTTGCAGCAGTAATGAGTGGTGCAGGTATTCTTAAAGGGCACGAATTAACAGAAATGTTTTTATGGGGTGTGGCGCTGGCAATTGCCGTCATTCCCGAAGCTTTGCCAGCAGTTGTAACCATAAGTCTTGCTCTTGGTGTAAGAAGAATGGTAAGCAGAAGGGCCCTCATCAGGAAACTTCCCGCAGTTGAAACCCTCGGTGCAACAACCATCATCTGTTCAGATAAAACAGGAACTCTCACTCAGGATGAGATGACCATCAGAAAGGTTTACACCGGCGGAAAACTTTACACAGTTTCAGGCTCAGGTTATAATCCCGTTGGTGAATTTGTTACCGGGGAGAGTAAAGTTGATCCCAAAGGGGAGGATATTCTTAATGAAATGCTCATTGGCGGATCACTCTGCAATGACACTAATCTGACTAAAGATGAAGAAGGCTGGGATATTCTTGGCGACCCCACAGAAGGCGCCATTATTGTGACTGCAAAGAAAGCGGGTCTTGACTACAAAGAGCTTCAGGCCAAATATCCGCGTATTCATGAAATTCCGTTTACTTCTGAGCGTAAAAGAATGACCACTGTTCACACCATGGAAAGCGGAAATGTGTCATTTTCAAAAGGCGCAACCGAGGTGATTCTCGATTCATGCCAATTTGTAAAAGAAAACGGTGAGACAATTCCTCTCACTGCAGATAAAAGAAAAGAAATTCTTGATATTGCATACAACATGGCCAATGAGGCTCTGAGAGTTCTTGCTGTATCAGAGAAACATGTGGGTGATGACTACAAGGAAGAGAATTCTGATGAAAGCGGAATGACTTTCCTGGGACTCGTGGGAATGATTGATCCCCCCAGACCTGAAGTTAAAGAGGCAATTAAAGTCTGCGAGCATGCAGGAATAAAACCTGTTATGATAACGGGTGACCACAAAATCACTGCAGTTGCAATTGCAAGGGAACTCGGCATTCTTAAAGAGGGAAGAGGTGCCCTCTCAGGCCAGGAGCTTGAACAGTTAAGCGACGAAGAGTTCGAAAAAGTTGTGGATAAAACTGATGTTTACGCCCGTATTTCACCCGGCCACAAGCTTAAAATTGTTGAAGGCCTCATGAAAAAAGGGAATGTGGTTGCAATGACCGGCGACGGAGTAAACGATGCTCCTTCCCTTAAAAAGGCTGATATCGGTGTTGCTATGGGTATAACCGGTACAGATGTGAGCAAAGAAGCAGCCGATATGATCCTTACTGACGATAACTTCACCTCAATAGTTGAAGCGGTTGAAGAAGGACGCGGTATTTTCGAAAATATCAGGAAATATCTTGTTTACCTTCTCAGCGGAAACATAGGAAAAGTGCTTGGTATTGTTATGGCGCTCCTGATAGGGCTTGATATACCGCTGCAGGCAGTGCAGATTCTGTTCCTTAACTTCCTCATGGATGGCCTTATGGCAATAGCTTTGGGAGTTGAACCGCCTGAGCCGGGAATCATGAACCGGAAACCGAGAAATGTGAAAGAAGGCATTCTTAACAGATTCACCTTATGGTGGATTTCGGGAGTTGGTATCCTGATTGGTATAGCCTCAACGGCAGTATACTACTGGGCGCTTGCAGCCGGATATCCGCAGGGAGAGGCAGTCACCATATTCTTCCTTACAATTGTATTTGTAAGGCTCCTCAACGGGTTCAACTGCCGTTCGCTTGATACCACGATTTTCAAAATGAATTTCTTTGGCAATATGTCGCTTATTTACAGCTCAATAGGAGTGCTGGTGTTAACGGGTATTGTCATGGCTGTGCCTTTCCTCAGAGAAGCTTTTAAGGTCACTTTGCTTGATGCAAGTGAGTGGATTGCCACCCTCGGAGCGGCAGTGGGAATTTTCTTCATGGTTGAAATTCTCAAAGTCATAAAAGCAAAACTTTTACTCAATAAATAAGATTCAGGGAGGGGCTCAACGCCCCTCTTTCTTTTTTTACCGTGCCTGCCGTACTCATCACACATATTTATCAGCCCTGTTATTACTTTTTAATTGCTAAACATCAATAAATTAATTAGCTTAAACAAAGAATTTTTAATAAAAGATATTGTATTCCAGATTAAAGTCACTGCTGTTTTTTCTGCCCGTACTGCTTACCGGCAATCTCTTCTCTGTTGTCTTTGCTACAAATGACAGCCTTTATAATATATTATCCCAGTCAGGTTCATCCCAGCTTTCTTCAAATCTGAATATCATATTTCAGGACCTCCTGAGAACAAACCCCTCAGAGGGATTATCACTCGGACTCAGAATCGCATCCCGTATAGAAAATGAAAAAAATGAAAAACTGTTTGCAGATTACTGTTATTACATGGGTTCATTTCAGTTAAGACTCAGCAGTGAAGATATATCTGAAAGCTATTTCAGCAAGGCTCTGCAGATAAGAAGAAAACAAAACGATACAGAAGGTCTTATAAGGCTGCTTATAAAATATGCCTATCTGAAAATATTTTTTTCTGATTATAATGCTTCAAGCGAAATGCTTATGGAAGCAGAAAATCTTAATGAAAACCAGAAATCCCCGTTTCACAAAACTGATATAAATGTGGCAAAAGCAATTCTGTATTATATAGTTGAAGACAGAGTTGTGGCAGATTCGGTAATTAAAGCGGCAATAACAGAAGCAGAGTATCTTGGATATGAAGAGGGGCTGAATCTTGCTCTGGAACATCAGGGCATAATTTCAATAGCATTAAAAAAATATGATGAGGCTGAAACCGTTCTCCTCAGGGCTGAAAAATCGGTTATTGCAATCGGGGATAAGCTAATGACGGCAGGATTGTATGATAATCTTGCAACCCTCTATACTTTTATGGGACAATCTGAAAAAGCAATTGATTATGTTAAAAAGGGACTCAGTCTTAAAAAGGAGATGAACTATAAATGGGGTGATATAGTGGCTAACAGTATACTCGGCTCAGTTTATTTTAATATGGGAAAGAGGGCTGAGGCTTTAAAACTGCTGGAGGAAAGTTTCACTGTAATACAGGAAAAAGGTTACAAGCGCGGAATCAGGACTCTTGCTTCAATTCTGGCTAATCTGAACGAACGGGCGGGAAACGCAGATGCGGCCCTGAAATATTTTAAGATCTATAAAAATATATCGGATTCACTCAGACTTGAAGAGAATCTGATGATAATTGAAAGCAGAAAAGTTGAGGGGGATCAGAAGAAAAAAGAAGCTGAAATTGAAAAACAGGCAGCAACAGCCAGGCTGAACAATCTCTACATCACAGCAGTTTTATTTGCCGGGCTGCTAAGCCTTTTTATTTTTGTATATGTATGGCTCAACAGAACCAGGATGAGGAACATCAACAACGGACTCGCAGAAAAAAACAGACAGCTTGCCACAGATAATGATGAGCTTGAAGACCTTCATCAGAGGCTGGAAAAGACAGGAGCAGAAAAAAACATGCTTTTCGGGGTCTTCTCACATGATATAAAAAATCCTGTTATGGCCGTTATGGGTTATTCAGAAATGCTTTATGAAGATTATGAGACCATGACTGTTCAGGAAATAAGAGAGAATCTGCTCAAGGCAAAAAATGCAGGAGTGAATCTCAGTAACCTCACTGATAATGTGCTGAACTGGTCATTGCTAAATCTGGACAGACTTACAGTAAAAAACGAGGTTTTTGCCCCCGCTGAAGTTGCTGATAAGGTTTTGAATATCATTGAGAGTCATGCCGCTCTTAAGAATATTTCAGTTATAAGTATGGCTGATTCCGCAATCAGAGTCTCTTCAGATCCTAATCTTTACGCCCTGCTGATCCGGAATTTCCTGACTAATGCCGTCAAATTCACTCAGCCGGGCAAAACAGTTGAATTAACGATTCTGATGACAGATGACACCCTCATCACCGTGATTAAAGACCAGGGGCTGGGCATTTCGGACGAAATAATTGACGAAATTCTGAGCGGCAAGGCAAAGAGCAGGAGAGGAACCGGCAGCGAGAAGGGAACAGGGCTTGGCCTGATTATCTGTAAGGCGGCACTTGAAAAACTATCAGGCACAATGGAAATTGAGAGCGCCCTTAATGAAGGCACAAGAATAGTTCTCCGGATTCCGGTTTCCGAAGTAACAGCTTAATCAGTCAGTATCAGATCATTAGTGCGGTTGATGTAAGGTTCAAGATCTGATAAGGGGACTCGTATCTCAACAATGCCATACTCAGCAGGAGTGTATTCTTCCGGCTGATACCTGAAAATAAAACTCTTGCCATCTGTTGAGATTATATCCGGCAAAATGAATTTATCATGGTCAAACATGAAACCGTTGCTTTTATAAGACGCCGGCGCCTTCCCGTCGAAATACTTCTTTAAAAAACATCGCTCAGCAATGGCAATAATACTGTCTTTGCTTCCCTGAGCAAAAAAATCATCAAACTGAAGCACCCTCGCAGTATTGTTTTCTATATTCAGTGAAGAGATAACTATCACCGGCATAACGCCTTTCAGAAATGAAAGATAGAGCCGGTCTATTCCCATCATCCTTGAATTAAGGAAGGTAACGAGAATATATTCCTCTATGCTCCACAGTTCTGAATAAGAGGGATCAATTTTCCTGGTTCTTTTGTATGCTTCAATCATTGATTCAAATTTATACTGCATATCAAGATCAAATGAATCAAAAATAAGATTATTTATTGCGCGCGCATTTATGCCGAAAGGATTGATGCTGAAGAACGGATACTGGTACCTGAATTTTATGAGCATTTTACCTGTATTCTCATCTGAATAGATGAGAGAATCTGTTTTGTATGAAAAAAGCTCATTTCCTTTCTGAGCACTCAGCGGAACCACACTCAAAATTAAAAGCAGTAATACAAATCTCATATTAACTCTCGTCGTTTTCATTTCCTGCTGATGAAATAAGAATTCTTCATTCTATAAAATAATGCAAAATCTCCGGAATTATCAGGTGTTAAGGATAAAAGGGTGATTATTTTTTTGAGCGGAATGTATACAGGTCTGTTTGCAGTTTAAGAGGGGGGCAGTACGCCCCCCGTAAAAATTATTTGATTGAGAGGACCGGGCATGAAGGACTCAGAAACGGCTCCATTTCTTCAAATGTGAGGGGAATCTCTACAAGTCCCAATGCATAGGGTGCTATCTCATAGGGCTGGTATAAAAATACAAAACCTGTATCGGTGATCAGAAAGTTTTCCGAAAGTATAAATTCATCGTTTTCAAACCAGAACCCGAGATCCGAGAGCATCTCGTTTTCACTGCCTGTTCCGTACTTTTCACGGAGTCTGCTTTCGGCCACGCCCCTGAGGCCTTCATAGATGGCTGCATCATAATTGAGTATCTGATCATTTGTGTAAAGCATCCCGGTTTCAGGATTTAACTGTATGCCTGATGTTCCGTACATACCGTGGGCTCCGCCCAGATAATTATAATATGATGATGAAAGACTGATGAGACCGGGGGTGACAGCAAGAACCTCAATGTTAATTGATTCTTCCCAGATATTGCCCCAATCCATCTCATCCATTTTGTTATCCTGGTACATGCCTTTATATTCTTCAAACTTCTGCGCAAAATCCAGAAGTCCCGAGCTGGATAAATATGTATTAAGTGCAGCACCGTCAATTGCAGGATTGTTTTCATTGAAAACAGGATAGGAATAACTGTATGTTATTGCCGTATCACCTTTTGCATTTACAAAGTAGTAAGCGCCCGATTCCGTTTCGTAGAACTCGTTACTCTGCGCATTCAGATTAAAATAAAACAGAACGCCCAGAATAAAAGCCAGGATATTAATTTTCATAGTTCTCCTCGTTAAAGAATTATTTTAATTTACGTATTTATCAACAAATGTACCGGGTCTGATCAGCCCTTTCAGCTCTGAGTAAGGAATTTTTACAGGAAAGACTTTTACAACAGGAGTTGTTGATTCGTGATAAAAAATCAGCTCCTTATCAGTAAAAGAAAATTCAAGAGGCACATAATATCTGCCTTCACTGAAGCTGATGCCGGCAGAAGAGATATCTTTTCCGGGGTCACCATTGAGGTAAGTCTTCCTGAAGTGCTTTTCAGCGATTTTGTTAACTTTTTCGGTGTCATCTTCAGAAAAGAGAGAGGCAAGGGAAAGATAATCACCATCAGAAAGGAAATTGGTCCGGCCAATGTCTTCCCAGTAAAAATTTCCGGTCACTTTTGAGTTCTTTGAGAAAAGGAGGAAATGGTCTGAGTCAATCTGTTCAACTTTGAAAATAAACTCCTCACGCCAGATCTCGTTGAATTCCGGATTATCTGCAAGCTGCGCTTTGTAATCTTCGAGAAAATAATCAAAAGAACTTTGAATGTCATTTACCCTGTACATAAGGTTAATGGCATCATTGATCATAAGATATGATTTTGAATACTTTTCTGTGAAAACGGGATATTCAAAGTAAACACTGAGTACGGTTTTCCCGGCTGAATCTGAGTATGTAAGTGAATCTTTAACAATTGTATAAAAATCAGACTGCGCCTTCAGCGTGAAAGCGGAAAAAAGAAAAATTATTACTGCTGCAGGTATAAATCCGGCTTTTATCATTAATTAAAACTCCTCGTGTAATTTTATAAATGAGATGGGTTTGCAATTTGATATAATTGCTACTTCAAATTTATTGGTTTTGTTCCTCAGAAAGAACATTTTTATTTAAGTTAAAATAAAGGAAAGTATAAAAGAGAGTGAATGCAAGAGTAAAGATTTGCTGTATCAGCTCGCAGGAAGAAGCAGCAACGGCAGTCAGGCACGGAGTTTCTGCAATAGGACTTGTGGGGAGGATGCCAAGCGGGCCGGGTGTGATATCAGATGATATGATCAGGGAGATAGCCGGAGCAGTTCCCCCGGGTGTTTCGGCGTTCCTGCTTACGAGTGAAACAACGGCACGGGGCATTATTGATCACCAAAAAAGAACAAACACACCGGTGCTTCAGATTGTTGATTATGTGAAGCATGAAGTGCTTGCAGAAGTAAAAAGAACGTTGCCGGCGGTTAAAATTGTTCAGGTTATACACGTTACAGGTGATGATGATGTAAAGCTGGCAGCAGAATATTCAGCCGTTGCAGACGCTCTTCTGCTGGATTCAGGCAATCCTTATGCTGATGTAAAAGTATTGGGCGGCACCGGCAAAACACATAACTGGGATCTCAGCAGAAAAATTGTTTCCGAAGTAAGAGTTCCCGTTTTTCTTGCGGGCGGCCTTTCACCCCTGAATGTAAAAGAGGCGGTTGATTATGTAAAACCTTACGGAGTTGATATCTGTTCAGGTCTGCGCACAAACGGAATGCTTGACAGCACAAAAGTTGCAGAATTTTTCAGGAATATTAACGGGTAACGGTCAGTTGCGGGGATAAGAAGGGAGTATGATTTTAACTTTGGTTCCTTTATTGACTTCACTGTTTATTTCAATATTGCCCCCTTGTTTTTTTGCGAGATCAAAACAGAGACTGAGCCCGAATCCTGTTCCTTTTTCATTGCCGGTGCCAGATGTTGATTTAACATAACCCTTTCTTATCTCTTCCAGAATCTCATCTGCAATACCTATGCCGCTGTCATCAACATGCACTGCCGCATGAGAATTAACAAGCTCTGTGTGAATTGAAATTCTTGATCCCGGGTGCGAAAACTTTATTGCGTTAGTAACAATATTTCTCAGTATAAGATTTGTAACGTTTCTGTCGGCAAAAACCTGCACATGTTCTTCGGGCGGAATTTCAATGTTTATATCCTTGACCTCGGCAATGCCTGCAAGCATATAATTTACTTTTTTGATTTCTTTGTTTATATCAAAATAATCATGCTGTATTGAAAGTTTTTCCAGATTAAGCAGAGACCAGTTAAGCACATTTTCAACCAGATTATTCAGATTGACCGCCGCGTTATTCATTTTACGCAGCAGTGATTTTATCTCGGATTTTTCAAGCACTTCCAGATCATCTTCTATAAGTGATGAGTAACCCAGGAATGCCATAATCGGGTTCCTGATATCATGCGAGACCACGCTGAACAGAACATCTTTTTCTTTATTAAGTTTTACAAGCTGCTCATTGCTCTGCTTAAGGTTTTCTGCGTTCTGTTCAACAAGCCTGTTTTTTTCTTCAAGCTGCTTATTCAGGCTGTGTATTTTTTTGTTGTTTTTATTTACAAAAACAATGATTGAAATTGCTATAATAACAAGCACGCCAAAACCCAGGGTAAGGTAACCTTTGAACTGATTTTCAGCCTGAAGTGCTTTAAGCTGAATATCTTTTTGCTGCAGATTAAACCGGTGCTTGTACTCCTCAATTGCTCTTGCATTTTTTTCTATCTGCAGAGAATCTGATTCGGCTTTGAACTGACGGTAATAATTAAGGGCCTGCTTAAGATCGCCTATCCTTTCATAAGCCTCAGAAAGCTGCCTCAGGGTGCTTATCAGCCCCCGTTTATCATTATAGAGAATTCTTCTTTCAAGAGCTTTGTACAGATATCTGAGCCCTTCCTCATTCTTTCCCATCTTGGTGTAATTGCTGCCGATAATTGTGAATGAGGTTGCCGCACCCTCACCGGGGGAGCAAAACTCCCTGATATCAAGCGCCATGAATGCATATTTTAGTGCGGATTCATAGTCTTCATTACGGCTGGCAATTAACGCTTTGTTGTCATAATTACCTGCCACTCCCGCCAGGTCATCAGTGCTGATTCTGAATTTAATCACGCGGTCAAAAAAATCGCCTGCCTTTGCGTGATTTTTCAGTGTAAGCTCAAGAATGCCAAGATGCTCATTTGCATCGGCCATACCATAAAGATAGTCTATTTTCTGAGAAAGCTCAAGAGCCTTATTTGAGTTGCTGCGGCAGCTTTCATACCTTTTCAGTATAAAGTCAAGGATTGCCAGTGCATTGTAAAGATCAGCTTCAATGCGGGTGTCCTTTATGAATTCCATATAGGAACTGACTTCAATGAGAAATTCGCCTGCTCCTGAATAATCGGGTTCCACCAGTTTCAGATAGGCATAGTTTATGAGTATCTCTGATAAGCCTTGATAATCTTTGAGTTCTCTCTTTATATTCACGGCTTTTTTGTAAACTTCAGCGGCTTCATCAAAATTCTTTGTGCGTCTTAGGATAAGACCTTTAAGATTAAGCAGATAAGCGTAGATGCCTTTATCGGATTCAAATTTTGGCAGGAAATGATCAACCTGTTTAAGTGCGGTATAGGGCTGGACTTCATAATTGTATCTTATTAAAGCAATGGCGGCAGAGGAATTTTTCCCGTCATCAGAATAAGCTGCTGCCCTGAGGCTTTCAAGTTTTGCTTTAATTCTGACAGTATCAATCTGTGCGGAAAGATCTGATATTGAAATCAGAACATAAAGAATTACGGCAGCATATTTTAGTGAAGTGGTCATTGCTATTAAAACTCATAAAACACTGGGTATCAAATTATCGCATTTTTTTGTTAAAGTCACGATTATTTTGTTTTTTTTACTCAATATATAAAGTTTTTTTTGTTCAGGGCTCCGTCCGCTCTTATCAGGATGAAGTTCTGCTCACTCAATTTATCAAACTGAAAGTATTAATATGGTACACTACACAGTCTATCTCAGCAAAGCATCTGAAGGCACTGACACTGCTGCAATTAAATCAATTGTGGAGAAATCTAAAGAAAATAATCTTAACTCAGGAATCTCCGGAATCTTATTTTATAAAGACGGATATTACATGCAGTATCTTGAAGGAAGCCGTGAAGCTGTTGATTCACTCATGACCGCCATAAAATCAGATACCCGCAACACTGAAGTGAAAGAGGTTCTCTCCGGTGTATCAAGAGATAAACTGTTCAGCGGAAGCATGGAATTCATAGATCTTGAAAATATATCGGGACAGGAATCCGCACTGCACGGCGTTAAAGCTGAAGAGATCAGCCTTACCGGTTTAACTCAGGATACCGCCCTGGTTATGGATATTATAAGACATTTTGCCGGCTGAGAAAATAAAAGGGGGGATCGGGAGGATTCCCTCCCCCTTCATAAATACGCACTACTCTATCAGGAGCTTAAGAATTTTCTTTTTCCAGTTTTTATATGGCAGATACTTAAGGAAGGGCTCAAAAAGATAAGTCTTCTCAAGCACTGACTTATAATGAGTGAATGCATCGAACCCGTACTGACCGTGGTAACCGCCGATTCCGCTTTCCCCGACACCACCGAACGGAAGGTGAGGATTGGAAATATGCATTATTCCGTCATTCACCGTGGCGCCGCCAAAAGAGATTTCATTAAGAAGTCTGTTCCTGATTTTTTTATCACGGCTGAACACATACAGCGAAAGGGGTTTGGGGCGATCTTTTACTTCATTTATCGCTTCTTCAAGATTATCATACGGCACAACAGGAAGTACAGGACCAAATATTTCATCTTCCATGACTTTGTCAGTGAATGTGACATCCTTCATAATGGTTGGCGAAAGATAAAGCTTTTCATCATTCCACTCCCCGCCATATACCACCTTATCTTTATCAAGCAGGGACTTTAACCTCTCAAGGTGTCTGCTGTTTACAATACTGACATAATTATCAGACTCTGCGGGGTTGCTCCCAAGCACCTCTTTTACCGCGGATATAATCAGGCTGATCAGTTTTTCCTGAAATTCTCTTTTCACAAGAATGTAGTCGATTGCAATACAGGTCTGCCCTGAATTCAGGAATTTGCTCCATACTATTCTTTTAGCCGCCATTCGGGCACTGATATCATCAAAAACAAATGCAGGGCTTTTGCCTCCCAGTTCAAGTGTTACCGGGGTGAGATGTTTTGCCGCCTGCTGATAGACTAGCCTGCCTATTGCAGTGCTGCCGGTGAAGAAAATTTTATCAAACCGGTTTTCCAGCAGTTTTTTGCCGGTTTCAGCATCTCCTTCAATTACATACATCAGCTCAGGAGGGAAATTTGAATTAATAGCCCGTGCAATGGCTGCAGAACTCTGCGGCGCATATTCAGAGGTTTTGAGGATAACGGTATTCCCTGCAGCAACAGCAGAAATAAGGGGTATGAGACTGAGCTGAAACGGGTAGTTCCAGGTACTGACCACCAGACAGACCCCGTAAGGTTCCGGCAGCAGATAACTTCTGCCGGGCAGATTCACCAGGTTGGTTCTGACCCTTTTTTTTCTGCTCCGTGAAGCCAGGTTTGAAAGTGCATCATTAAGTTCACTGAAAACGAGACTCAGTTCAGTGGCATAAGCTTCATATTCTGATTTTCTTAAATCTTTGTAAACGGCATCATAAAAGTTTTGTTCATTTTCTTTCAGAACATTTTTAAGCCTTACAAGAATCTCTCTTCTGTAAGCAATGTCTCTGGTTTTATTGCTTCTGAAGAATTTCCGTTGTTTTTCTGTTATTTCCAATTGATCCGCTGATTTATTATGATTCCGGATTTTATTTAACCCGTTAATTAAAAATATGGATTAAGAAGAATATCTGATGTAACCGATTAATAATTAAAACAATTTATTTTATGGTGTTAGTTGCAGAAATGCTGCGCCCGATGCAATATTTCAGCAAATCATCTGCCTGAAACGTTTCACCGTTTGGTTTTGAATTACAGAAGAAAATATTGCCGGATGTCTTTCACACAAAGCTGCTTGGTTTAAGAAATGACATAAGTAAACTGAAGCTTCAGATCATAAAATATTGCGGGGACTGTCATCCTGTTTGTAATCCGTTCCCGGGGAGGATTGGCAGGTTTTGCTTCATCCGGATAAGTAAATAAAAACACAATTTCTCCCCGGGGGAGAAAACAGCAATTCAGAATGCAGGTAAAATTTGTCAAAAGGAAATTGAAGGAGATAATCTTTCAAATAAGACTGCTTTTTTGAGGTCACGAGGAAAACAGCAGGCTGATAATCGTTCCGCTTTTAATAAATAATTATTCCGGGTTTTCATTATTCCAGCGAATGCTTATATTTACGGTTTAATTCTCAGTCAGAATCGGATATTATCTGAAAACATTAATCCGGATTTTTGTAATACTGCTGTTGTATAACGGGTGCATTCAGCCACAGAAATTCCTGAATGAAGGCGGCGTTATATTTAATAACAGATGGTCAGATCTGTACACAGGAAGTGTTACGTCAATTGAACTCAACGGAGGAAATGTCTACAATATCCGTAACAGCCTTACAGTAGAGGCCGAAATCACATGGCTCGCCACGGATGTAAGGGGGTATATATTCACTCTTCATGACCTGCATGAGGTTTTTGTAAGAATCAGCTATGTTCATCTGCCTGAAACAGACAGTGCTGTCATACGGGTCGACTTTTTAAAGGACGGTAAGGAATATTTCCTCACATACAACAAAAATGTTCTCTCAAGATATAAGTGGCACAAATTTAAGATAACACTTGATCCGGTCTCAAAGAAATTCGGGCTTGAAGCAGCCGGTAAAAACCTAAGCTGCAATTACTTTCAGGATTTCGGAAGCAAAATAAATGTTACATTCGGGCTGCCGTTTCAGAGCACATCGGTAAGGCACGAGCTGGCCAGCGTGGCGGTGAGAAATATTTCAGTCTTCGCCGATGATATTTCAGAATACTATCCCCTTTATGAAGTTGAGGGCACGACCGCCCGTGATACAAAGTCGGGAAATTATGCCAATGTTAAATATGGTGTATGGCTTAACCGGCTCCGTTATGAACCAAAAGAAGAAGAAGTGTTCATTACGAGCTCATACACAAAAAATCACCGTGAAGTATATAATAACGCAAGAACAGCATGCTTTGGTGATACCCTTTATATCTTCGAAGACAAAATTCTGAAGCTTCTTTCACTTAAGGATATGCGCACCAGAGTGGAGAAGGTGCCAACAATTATTCATCCTGCAAGCCAGTTCATGAAATACGGAAATTCTTTTGCGGCTACCTATTGCGGCGGTGATGCTCAGATTTCAGTTTTTGACCTGCAGAAAAGGAGATGGAGTGAAATTGATACAACGGGGCAGTATGAACAGCATCACTACCGTTCGGCCATAATTTATAATCCGGTTGCAGGGGAATTCTGGTCTTACGGCGGCTACGGTTATTACACTTTCAAGGATTACATAAGGAAATACATTCCTGAAACCGGCAAATGGATGGTTCTGCCCGAAAAAGCACACAGCAATTTCTTCAGAGCCCCGGGTGATAATTATTCAATCCTGAATGATTCGGTTCTTTACATCATTGGCGGAGAAGGTTCTGCAGATGGCAGGCAGCCGCTGGATGGCAATACTTTTCATAATGAAATTTTAAAACTTGATCTGAGAGATACAACTTTCACCTTAATTTCAACAACGGATTTCGATAACACCAAGTGGTCAATCGCCTCGGTACTACAGTATTATAATAATGACGAGTTTATTATTTTTGCCTCAACAAGACCGGCTAATATTGAACAGGTAAAATCGAGGAAGGTGGGATTGTTCTATCTCAAAGCCTCCACAGGTGAACTTAAACTGCTTTCATCAAAAAGAAAGCTCGGATATTACGGCAGCAAAACAGCACCATACTCCGAGGGTTTTATGGAAGGTGTCAGAGGGATGAAGTTCTCAGCGGAAAGAGAGGAAATATATTTAATGACAGGCATTCATGACTCAACGGGCCAGACCAGAGTAATGCTGAATGTCATGAAGACTCCGCTCATGACCGATGAGGAATATGAGGAACTCAGAGCGCTTTCAGGTTATAAACCAAATGATTTTCTCGCGGCGGTATACTATGTTATTTTTGGCGGGGTGGGATTTCTTGTAACCGGATTCATAGCAATGAAATATGCCCGCAGGAAAAGAATGAAAAGAATCAGCGGAACAGCTGAGGTGCCGGCTGAGACGGGGCAGGATATCAGCACTGCTGAATTACTGAAGAAATCTGATATGTCACGAAACTTTATAAGGCTGTTCGGGGAGTTCCAGATACTTAACCGGAACGGTGAAAATGCAGCGCTGCAGATGACATCAAAAAACAAACAGGTATTCCTTTATATTCTGTTGCACAGCATAGAGAATAAATCGGGATTAAAGGGTGTTACATCTGATCAGCTCGGGGAAGTGTTCTGGCAAGATCTGCCGGCCTCGAGTGTGAAAAACAACCGGAATGTTAACATAAAGCGGATCCGCGAAGCCATTGCTGATACTGACGGGATAGAGCTTGTATATCAGCATCAGCATTTTTACTTTGAAATATCAGAGGAACTGGGTATTGACTATATGATTCTTCTTTCTCTTGCCGGAAAAGATGAATTTGAAAACCGGAGTTCTGAAGAGTTCGGCATCTACCTCTCAATTACAGAGAAGGGAAGGTTCCTTGAGGGATTATCGCATGAGTGGCTTGATTTTTATCAGGATAACGTAAACCATAGAATACTTTTTAATCTTAATGCCTTTTTTGAAGAAATAAGGAAGAACAGAGACAACCGCCTGAAGCTCAGGATAGCCTCCGTTATTCTGATGTATGATGAACTCAATGAAACTGCCTTCCATTTTATGATTAAGCTGCAGATAAGCCAGCGCAATATTAGAACCGCACACACTGCCTATGAGAAGTTCGCAAAAAAATTCAGAGAAGAAACGGGTAAAGAATACCATCTGAAGTTTGAAGACTTCCTTAATGATGAAACTGACCTGAAAATTTAATCTTAAACCGGCCGGAAATAAGCGTTGAAATTGATGCAAAAGTGCATAAAAACGGCTCCCGAGAACTTTCAGCTCCTCATTTTTTGTTGACAATTAAAAAATAAAACGGTATCTTTGTAATCTTTATTTTCTCAAAATGTATTTTGGAGGAATACCCCTTGAAGCAGGAAAAACAAACAAGATGGGTTAGCACCGGACAGGCCGAGAGAAAATGGTTTGTGATTGATGCACAGGACATGGTTCTCGGAAGGCTTGCAACAAAGGTTGCCAGCGTCATCAGAGGCAAAAACAAGCCTACTTTTTCACCTAATGCAGATACAGGGGATTTTGTTATAGTTCTTAACGCCGATAAGGTTGTTGTAACAGGAAAAAGAGCCCAGTTAAAAGAGTACAAACATCACTCTGGATACCCGGGCGGTCAGAAAACCCAGTTATACAAAGAATTAAAAGTGAAAAATCCCGAATTTGTGGTGAAACACGCAGTGAAAGGCATGCTTCCTAAAACCCGTTTAGGAAACAAGCTGATCAAAAAGTTAAAAGTATATCGCGGTGCAGAGCATCCACATACAGCTCAGCAGCCCGAAGTATTAAGTTAATCAGGAGTTATATGTCAGACACAGTTATTGTCGGTAGAAGAAAAACCGCTGTAGCGAGAGTGGTCTTAAGAGCAGGTAACGGAAAATTCACCGTCAACGGAAGAGCACTGGAAGAGGCTTTCCCGATGAAAATACATCAGGATGACATCAAAAATCCTTTCCTCGTTGCCGAGGTTGAAGGAAAATATGATGTTCTGGTAAACGTAAGAGGCGGCGGAATTTCAGGCCAGGCTGAAGCCATCAGACTTGCTATATCCAAAGCGTTATCAGGTGAAAATGCCGAATTAAGACCGGCACTCAAAAAAGAAGGATTTCTCAGAAGAGATCCCAGAATGGTTGAACGTAAAAAATACGGAAGACCGAAAGCACGTAAGAGATTCCAGTTCTCGAAACGTTAACAGTAAATTTTTTAAACAAAATTCATGCTTCACGGATTTACCGCCTGTGCCCTGCTTAAGAGCCTAAGGTAAAGTTGAAGGAAGCAGAAGATAAACAGGAGACATTAATGGCAGTTGAATTAACCCAGCTTATTGAAGCAGGGGCGCATTTCGGTCATCTTACCCGCAGATGGAATCCTAAGATGAAGCCGTATATCTTCATGGAGAAGAACGGCATTCATATTATTGACCTCAACAAAACCAAAAAACATCTCGAAGAATGCAAGTCTGTTTTAACCGACGTTGTTGCCCAGGGCAATAAAGTTTTATTTGTCGGTACCAAAAAACAGGCAAAAAACATTATCGAAACAGAGGCAAGAAAAGCTGATCAGTTCTGGGTGACAGAAAGATGGCTCGGCGGAATGCTTACCAACTTCTCGACAATCAGAAAAAGTATCAGAAGACTGCACCTTATTGAAAAGCAGGAAACTGACGGTACTTTTGACAAGATCACTAAAAAAGAGAGACTCTTCCTCTCCCGTGAAAAAGACAAACTCAAAAAAGTTCTCGAAGGAATTGAGAACATGGGTAAAATTCCGGGAGCAATCTTTATAGTTGATATCAAAAAAGAATCTATTGCAGTTAAAGAAGCAAAAAGACTGGGTATACCGGTTTTTGCAATAGTTGACACTAACTGTGACCCTGATGAAGTGGATTATCTGATCCCGGCTAACGATGACGCCGTAAAAACAATCGAATTAGTTGTGAAAGTGATGATGGAAGCTGTTACCGAAGGTTCTCTTAAAGCCCGTGAAGTGAAAGCTGAGCAGGCCGCTGAATCTGAAAGAACACGCAAGGAAAGAGATGGCGGTGACAGGGAGAGATCTTCCGACAGACCCGACAGAGAGAGAAGACATAAACACAGAGATAGAGAAGCTAAACCGAATCAGGAAGCTGAACCTGCTAAAGATAAAGATTCAGAACAAACTGATAATAAGTAAGGATAGAAAATGGCTATTACTGCAGCTCAGGTAAATGAACTGAGACAGAAAACCGGTGCCGGCATGCTTGATTGCAAAAAGGCACTTGAAGAATCTAATGGCGATCAGGAAAAGGCTATTGAGATATTAAGAAAAAAAGGTGCTGCAACTGCTGCTAAAAGAGCAGACAGATCAGCAAACGAAGGTATTGTTTCAACCAAAGTTTCTGACGACAGAAAATTTGGCGTTATTGTTGAAGTTAACTGTGAAACCGATTTCGTTGCCAAATCAGCCGATTTTGTTAATTTCTCAGCCGATGTTACAGGCAAAGCCTTTGAAAATAAAGTATCTTCATTAGAAGACTTAAAAACTAAATATTCCGGTATTGAAAATGATCTGGTTACTCTTACCGGTAAAGTGGGTGAAAAAACCCAGGTTGCAAGAGTTGCTTCTCTTACAGCCGGTGACGGTTACATTGCCGATTACATTCATCCCGGCGCAAAGCTTGGCGTAATACTCAGCTTAAGCGGTGTTAAAGATACTGCTTCTGCTTCAACTCTGGCTAAAGACCTCGCAATGCAGGTTGCTGCAATGAAACCGGTCTCAATAAGCAGAGACGGCGTTCCCGCCGAAGTTGTTGCCAAAGAGCTCGATATCTATAAAGAGCTTGCCAGAAAAGAAGGCAAACCCGAGAACATGCTCGATAGAATTGCACAGGGCAGACTTGATAAATATTATCAGGAAAACTGTCTTGCTGAGCAGGTCTTTATAAAAGACAACTCAAAGACTGTTACACAGCTTCTTGCAGAATACAACAAACAGCATGCGTCTGAAGTTAAAGTTGCCTCGTTCATAAGGTATCACCTGGGTGACGAAAGCAAATAAATTGAAAAAGGTCTGACTTTCAGACCTTTTTTTTTATTTACATTCCGGAGAATTAATGAGCAAACCAGCCTTTAAGAGAATTTTGTTGAAGCTCAGCGGGGAATCGCTGATGGGTAAAAAGGGATTCGGGATTGATCCTGATACTCTTACATTTTTTGCCAGGGAGATTAAAGAAGCCCATGATTTTGGGGTGCAGGTAGGAATAGTGATAGGCGGCGGCAATATATTCAGAGGCCTGAGCGCCGAGGATTCAGGTATCGACAGAGTTACCGGTGATCTCATGGGAATGCTTGCCACAAATATTAACTCGCTCGCATTGCAGTCGGCCATTGAAAAAGAAGGCGTTTACTCCCGTCTTATGACAGCAATCAAAATGGATGAAGTTGCAGAACCGTTTATCAGAAGACGGGCACTCAGACATATGGAAAAGGGAAGGATCGTTATTTTTGGTGCCGGCACGGGACATCCCTACTTCAGCACTGATACTGCTGCCAGCCTCAGGGCTGTTGAGATGGAGGTGGATATCCTTGTTAAAGGCACACGGGTTGACGGAATTTATGATTCTGACCCTGAAAAGAATCCGGATGCTGAAAAATTTGAAGAATTAAGTTATTTTGAGGTATTAAAAAGAAATCTTCGGGTAATGGATCTGACTGCAATATCTCTTTGTCAGGAGAACAAGCTCCCGATCGTTGTAATGAATTTCAACAAACCGGGGAACCTTAAGGAACTTTTATCCGGTAAAAAAGTTGGTACTATAGTAAAAGACTAATTCAGAGATTAAAACAGGATAAATTATGGAAGAAATTATCAAAGAATCCAAGCATAAGATGGCAAAATCGATTGAAGCGTTCAGATCAGAGCTCGCTAAAATCAGAACCGGCAAAGCAACAACTGCCCTCCTTGACGGCCTCAAAGTGGATTATTATGGTACTCTTACTCCATTAAAACAAGTGGCAAACATTACTGTTCTTGATGCCCACACATTATCTGTCACTCCCTGGGAAAAAACCCTTGTTAACGCCATTGATAAAGTGATACTTCAGGCTGATCTGGGGCTTAATCCCGTCAGCGATGGTACAAACCTTAAAATTCCTATTCCGCCTCTTACCGAGCAGAGAAGAAAAGATTTTGTAAAGCTCGTTAAAAAATTTGGTGAAGATGCAAAAATTGCCGTAAGAAATATCAGAAGAGATGCAAACGAGCATCTGAAGAAAAAACAGAAAGACGATAAAATTTCTGAAGATCTTCTGAAAGACGCTGAGGCAAGAGTGCAGAAACTGACAAATGATTTCATCACTGAAATTGATCAGATTCTTGCACACAAAGAAAAAGAAATAATGGAAGTATAGTTAATAATTTTTTTACACTTCCCGGCGGAATTGCCCATCAGTTTCAGATTTTCTGAATTTTATTGGTAATTCCGCTTTTGTATTTTTGGTAAGATATTCCATGTTTAATCCCAGACTATTAATTCCTCTCCTCCTGCTCATGATTTTTGCGGGCGGATGTAAAAAAAGCAGTTCGCCTGAAGAAATCAGGCGCTCAAAGCTTTTTCCTATGCTGAATAATGAAACTGAACTGATCAGATACGGCAAGAAGCTGTACGGAAACGAGATCATGCGGGCCATTTCAGGTGATTTCAATGGTGATGAGGTGCAGGAGATGGCGTTCGGGCGTGAGATATTCACAGCCGATACCTGGGGCATAACTTTCTATTTCTGCCAGATCACCGGCGATACCGTTGAGCAGTATTATCAGACACCTGTGCTTGAAGGATCTCTCACTAAATGCAAACTGGGAAGGCTGAGAGATGTATCGGCCGATAAAGACCTTCTGTATTATGACTCGGAGGGATTTTACATGGGCTCAGGCGGCGGTGAGATTTTTGCTCATCTTATTGACAGCGATGCCGAAAAAATCTATACCGGGCATTTTTTTGTTATTCCGGGTGAATCTTTACCCTCCCTGTATCTCTCGCCTAATGCGGCGGGAAAATTTGCAGGCAAGTATCTTGAGGGAAGATTCAGGAGGTCGTTCCCCGGTCTGAGAATAGTTTCCGAGGATTATAAATTCAACTGATGATAAGACTTTTACTTATTTCATTTTTTACGCTGATTTATATTCTGCCGCTTAAAGCTCAGTCAGAAACTGAATTTGAGCTTGCGGGAATTGAGTTCAAAGGCAATTCAAGTTTCCCCACGCAGGTATTATCAGGTCTTATCATTTCAAAAGAGACCCCTAACTGGTTTTTTAAGTTCCTGAGAAAGTATTCTTCGTTCGGAGCCCCGCCCTCTTACTTTGACACTTCTTATATTGATGATGATATTGTGATCCTGAAAGGATTCTACAACGCCAACGGATTTTTTGAGAGCAGCATCACTTCTTCATACTCAATTGATTCTGCTGAACAGACGGCAAATCTGAGGTTTGATATTAATGAGGGACCCGAGGCAAAATTCGGGAAATTTGAGTATTTCGGGTTTGATGTTTATCCCGCCGAGTACAGATGGCAGGTTGATGAAAAAATTAAGATTGATTCAAGCAGCCGTTATTCAGAGAGTCAGGTTCTCACGGTAATAAATGATCTCAACTATCTGCTTAAAACAAAGGGTTTTCTCCTTTCTGCCTATGATTCAACAATTGTGGTGAGAGATACCATTCATGACCGGGCAGATATTAAAGTTTATTTCACGCTCGGTAAACAGTACAGAATAAAGGATGTTGCTGTTTCCACTCAGGGCGACGGGGCTGATGCTGTTGATCCTGAACTGATTAAGGATCTTATTGCAATTAAACCGTATGAATACTATGATGCGGGAAAAATAACGCAGAGTCAGGTGAGGCTTTTCAGAACCGGGTTGTTCTCATACGTGCGGCTCTTCCCCGAGACTGATTCGCTGGAGAATGATCTGGTGCCTCTTAAAGTTGAGGGAAGCATCGGCTCAATGAATGAACTTGCGCCCGAGCTTATCATGAACAACGAGCAGAGTTCTTTTAATCTTGGCGGTGCCATAGAGTATAAGAGAAAAAATCTGTTCGGTGGTGCCAGAAAGCTTACGCTCAGGGGCACAGCATTTTATCAGGATGTTCTTAATCTTAATTTCAAAAGAATATTCAGTATCATAACACTTGATGATACAATCACTTACGGGCAGGCTGAATTCAAAACCCAGCTTGAGCAGCCGTATTTTCTGGGTGAACCGATCTTTGGGTCGCTTGAATTCACGGCCACGCTGGCAAAGTTTGGTTTTTATAAGATCACCAAATACTCAGGACGGCTTATTTTTGACTATGAGCTGCCCAAATTCACATTTGTGAATTATCTTCGTACTTTCTACGCGGTTGAAAATGTTATTGCCACCATTATAGCTCCTTCTTTCGGAAACCCCAGCGCCAGTTCAATCAGTGCGGGTTTTGGCGCTAACGTTATTGCCTCGCACTCTGATGATATCATTTTCCCCACCGAAGGAAGTGTCCTTGATATTTACGTTGAAGAAGGCAACACCCTGCCTTATCTGATAAGCAAAACGCTGGGGAATGATTTCAAATCGGTCATCTTCATGAAGGGTCAGGTAACCAACAGTTTTTATATTCCGCTTTCAATTGCCCGGGATATGACATTTGCGGCAAAGACCTCACTCGGTTATATCCAGATATTAAACGGATCGGTTGCAGATCTGCAGAACACAAAAAAGTTTTTTGTGGGTGGCAGCAACTCGCTCAGAGGATGGGCTGCAAGGGCTTTTCCGCCCCCGCAGGGTTCAACGCAGAACCTTGACGTTTCTCAGCTCCCCGGCGGCACTGTACTGCTCGAGGGTTCATTTGAATTCAGGATGAGGTTTGGCAAGTTTCTTGGCATGGCAGTTTTCACCGACTGGGGAAACACCTGGGAGGATCCGTCGATCATTAAGATCCAGGAAATTGCCGTTGCAACGGGATTCGGATTCAGATTTTACACTCCGTTTGCGGCAGTGAGGCTTGATTTCGGGTTTAAGACTTATGATCCTTATGACAGGACACCCCTTAATGAGAGGCGCTTTCTGGATGTGATGCAGTTCCATTTTGGTATCGGGGAAGCGTTTTGAAAGTCGTTGTTCGTTGATCGTTGTTCGTTGATCGTTGTTCGTTGTTCGTGTCTTGTGTCTTGTCCTGATATATATTGACACTATGAATTTCCAAAAAAAGGAAAGGCATAGAAAAAATGAGAGCAGAACGCAGCCGGATATACCGCTACAGCGAAGCATTCAGTAAGCGGGCAACGGATGAGAATAAGTCCGGGAATTAAACAATTATTCAGACAAGTAAAATAAAGTGTGCGGAAAAGGGGAGAATTTACCCTTGGTTTCAGGATAAAAAAAGCAAACAGGAAGGCCATCATGAAAAAAGCAGTAAAAAAAGAAAATGCAGATGAAGTGAAAAGGATAAAGGAGATGGAAAAGAAATTGCGTCAGATGGAGAAGGAGATGGAACTCATGCTGGTGGAGAAAAGAATCCTGAGTGCAGCAGTTTCATTGGCAGAAGAGAGGGGCTTTCTCGTCAGAAATAAAATTGAAGGGAAATAGTTTCTCATCCTGATTAAGTCTGACAACCGGAAGTTCAGATTTGTGGGGTGAAAGGCATAATCCGGCGGGATTAAGCACGGGGGAAAAAGAGTTCTTAATAAATTGTGATAACAGTCCGGTCAGTAATAAGTGACTGATCTCAAAGAGGATAAATGGTGAGTGTATCTTCTTTTTTAGGCATCAAAAAAATATTATATTTGTAGTTTTCCTTTTTCTATGATAAACAGCATGACCGGCTATGGAAAGTCGGCTTCAGAAATAAACGGTTATATCGTTGAAGTCGAGTCCAAAAGCCTGAATAACAGATATTTAGAATTATCGATAAAGCTTCCTCAGGCGCTTCAGTTCAAAGAATACGAGATACGTGAAGCGGTTAAATCTTATTTAAAGCGGGGAAAGATATACATTACGGTTTCAGTGAAACCGATAAGCGGTTCAAACACGGATATTTTCTTTAACGAAAAAAAGATTAATGAGATATTTGCCGTTTTTGACATAGTGAAAAGCAGATACAGTATAAAAGAAGAAGTTAAATTTGAGCATCTTCTGGCATTCAGGGATGCCTTTTCGCCGGAGCTTGATCAGCTGACTGAAGAGCATTTCGGGGAGATTAAAAACTGTATACTTAAATCGGTTGAGCAGCTCAACATGATGCGTGCAATTGAAGGCACAACACTCACAGCAGATCTTCTTGCCAGAATAAACACTATTAATGCTGCGGTTGAAAAGATAGAAGAATCTTTCAGAAATGATATTACAGCATATTACGAAAAGCTGAAAGCGCGCGTTAAGGAGATAGTAACAGAACCTGTGAATGAAGAGCGGATGGAGCTTGAGCTTGCTCTGCTGGCAGAAAGATCAGACATCACCGAAGAATGTGTCCGTCTTAAGAGCCATCTTTCTTTTTTTGAGACTATTCTGAAAAAAGAAAATGAAGCAGGCAAAAAACTGAACTTTATTTGCCAGGAAATGCACCGCGAGGCAAACACGATTGCCTCAAAATCGATCTCAACTGAGATAATTCATTCATCAGTCTTTATCCGTGAAGAAATAGAGAAAATCAGGGAACAGGTTCAGAATATAGAATGACGGAGAAGAATAAAGGACTCATTCTGGTGGTTTCGGCGCCATCAGGTGCAGGGAAATCATCAATTCTGAAAGAATTTCTGAAAGTGCATAACGGATTCAGATTTTCTGTATCGGTAACCACCCGGAAGAAACGCCCCGGTGAGGTTGAAGGCAAGGATTACCACTTCATCAGAGAGGATGAATTTAAAAGGAAAATTGAGGATAAAGAGTTTCTGGAATGGGAAAACTTTTTCGGGAATTATTACGGAACTCTTAAGACCGATGTGGAGTCAATTATAAATGCTGGTGAAGACATTCTGCTTGAAGTTGACGTGAACGGTGCCCTTAATGTAAAGAAAATTTTCCCCGAAGCGGTTCTCGTGTTTATTCTGCCGCCGCATGTAAGTGAACTTGAAAATCGTCTGAGAAAAAGAAAAACAGAAGACGAAGAGACAATAAAGACAAGAATTGCGCGTGCCGAAAAAGAACTTTCAACCGCACCGCACTTTGACTATAAAATTGTAAACGATGAGCTGCACAGAGCAACTCATGAACTTATAGAAATTATTAATAAAATAAAGACGGAGAATTAATAAGATGTCCGCATCCCCTATCGATTTAAGAGAGATAGATAAAAGAGCCAACAACGTCTATGAGGCAATCATTGTTGCAGCAAAAAAATCAAGGCTGATGAACAATGAAACCAGGGAAGAATTCAAGCAGGCGCTTGAAACGCTTCCTAAAAGCAATCAGGAAGAAGACGGCGAAGATCTGAATAACCCTCAGCAGCTCAAACTTTCTCTTACATTTGAGAAAAGAGAAAAGCCGCATATTCAGGCTCTTAACAAGCTTTTAGACGGTGATATTGCATACCGTTACAGAGTTAAAAAAGAAAATTTCTGATCCCTATGAACCCGCTTACCGGTAAAAAAATAATTCTCGGTGTAACGGGTTGCATAGCGGCATACAAATCCTGTTTATTAGTGAGGGAGCTGGTTAAAAACGGTGCGGATGTACGCGTTGTACTGACTCCCTCGGCTTCTGAATTTGTTTCTCCACTCACACTGTCAACCCTTTCACGCAATAAAGTGATTCAGGGAATATTCCCTGCTCAGAAGGGACCCGTTGTTGAAGCTGATCCCTGGCATATAGAATACGGCCTCTGGGCCGATCTGATGGTTATTGCACCTGCATCAATTAATACTGTTGCCAAAATGGCCATGGGTTTTGCAGATAACGCTTTAACAACCCTTGTCACTGCACGAAGATCACCGCTGCTGGTGTGCCCCGCTGCCGATGTTGACATGTATGAGTATCCGCTCACACAGAGAAATCTTAAACTGCTTGAAGATCAGGGGGCTTATATTCTTGAAGCGGAATCGGGCGAACTGGCCAGCGGCCTTACCGGTAAAGGCAGACTCCCCGCAACAGGAAAAATAGTTGAGGCTATAAAACTTATTTTATATACGGGCTCAACCCAAAAAGACCTTGCAGGCCGGAAAGTGCTTGTCACCGCAGGCCCCACTTACGAAGATATTGATCCTGTAAGGTATCTCGGCAACAGATCATCAGGCAAAATGGGTTTCGAAATTGCAAAAGCCGCCTGGCTGCGTGGTGCTGATGTCACACTTGTTGCGGGACCCTCTTCTCTCGCCCTGTACCCCGAGATCACCAGAATGAATGTGCGCACTGCAGATCAGATGAAAAAAGCGGTTGAAGAAAATCTGACAGAAGACACAATCCTGATTATGGCTGCCGCCGTTGCAGATTTCACTCCATCGGCCCCCGGTGAAAAGAAAATTAAAAAAGCCGAAACCGCACCCGTCATTGAGCTCAGATTCACAGATGATATTCTCTTCTCTTTGAAGGAGCGCCCCAAAAAACTTGCTGTCGGTTTTGCTCTTGAAACTGATAATGAAGAACAGAAAGCAGTTGATAAAATGCACCGCAAGAATCTTGACATGATCATCCTGAATTCATTAAATGATACCGGAAGCGGTTTTGAGTATGACACTAATCTCGTAACAATGATTGAGAGAAGCGGCGAAAAGGTTAAAACAGGACTTCTCACTAAAACCGAGATAGCTCATAAAATTCTCGATAAAATTGTCACGAAGATCTGATGCCTGAAGAAAACAACAATGAAATCAGGAAAATTCTGGAGCTTCAGCAGGAAATATTCGGAGATACCCTGTACGAAAGAATTGATGTGAAAAAACCCGTTCAGCAGATTAATGAAACTTCACCTCAGACTGAAGATGCCGGACTCTTCACTCCTGATTTTAACGGCATAACCAGTCTGCATGAATTAAATGAGAAAATCTGTAACTGTGTTAAATGTCCGCTCGGCACCGCACGCAACAAATTCGTATTCGGTGAAGGAAATCCTGAAGCCAGGGTGATGGTGATTGGTGAAGGCCCGGGAGCAGACGAGGATATGCAGGGAAGACCGTTTGTTGGCAGGGCAGGGCAGCTGCTTGATAAGATTCTTGAAGCCGTTAATTTTAAGCGTGAAGAAGTGTATATAGCAAATATTGTTAAATGCCGTCCGCCGGGGAACAGAGTGCCGCTTCCCAATGAAATTTCAGAATGCATCCCTTATCTTCATAAACAGATAGAAATCATAAAACCGGCATTCATTCTGTGCCTGGGCTCCACATCAATTCAGGCAATCCTCGGGCAGAAGGGGTCGCTCGGGTCATTCAGGAACAAAATCTACGACTTTATGGGTGCAAAAGTCTTCGCGACTTACCACCCGGCAGCACTGCTCAGAAATCCCGGCTATAAGAGGGACTGCTGGGAAGATGTAAAGTTCTTCAGAAAAAATTATGATGAGAAATTCGGGAACTGAGAATCAGAATTCCCTTCCTCCTGAACAACTTTATCAGTGACCTGCTACCCCGGCATAAAAGAATAAAATAATAACTTGGAAATTAGTGCCGGTATTTAGCATATTGAAACCCCTGTTTCAGAAATTGATGCATAACTTTAATACATAAAATAAAAACCATGTCAGAACTCAGCCCTGAAAAACCACAGCAAAACACGAGTATAATACCCGCCCATCTTCAGCCGCCGCAGGCGCTTGACGTTGAAGCCACGGTACTCGGTGCGCTTATGATTGAACAGACCGCAATAGACTCGGCCACTGCGCTAATTGACCGTGATGTGTTTTACAGGCCCGCGCACCGTACAATCTATGATGCAATTATTAAACTTTATTCATCCAGAGAACCCGTTGATTTTTCAACTGTATATCAGGAACTGAAAAAGCGGAATAAGGCTGAGGAGGCGGGGGGAATAGAATATCTTTCACATCTGACAAATAATGTTTTCACCGCAGCAAACATTGAGTATCATATTAAGATACTTCTGGAGAAAAAAATACTCAGGGATCTGATTACGATATCGGGAGATATAGCCACAAAATCATTCAAGGCTGATGAAGATGCCTTTGACATTGTTGAATACGCGGAAAAAAGAATTTTCGATCTTGCTCAGCTCCATGTTAAGAAGACCTTCATGGGAATGAAAGAGGCAATTACAGATACCCTGGAGTATATTGAAGCCATACAGAGCAAGTCATATGAAAACTTTGCCGTGCCAACCGGATTTTATGCTCTGAATGACATTCTGGGAGGATTTCAGAAATCAGATCTGATAATACTTGCTGCAAGGCCGTCAATGGGTAAAACTGCGCTCGCGCTGAATCTTGCGAGAAATGCGGCGGTGATGCACAACCTTCCCGTAGGTGTGTTCAGCCTTGAAATGAGCTATCAGCAGCTTGTTATGAGACTTATCTGTGCCGAGGCAAAGGTTAATGCCCAGCAGGTGAGAACAGGCAGGGTGCCGCAGGAGGATAATGCCCGGCTTGTTAAAGTTGCAAGCAAACTCGCAAATGCACCGCTGATCATGGATGATACATCCGCACTTTCGATATCTGAACTGAGATCGAAGGCAAGGAGGCTGAAATCGGAATTTGATATCAGAATGATCATCATTGATTATCTCCAGCTCATGAGAGGCCCCAAAGGAATGGAGAGCCGGGAACGTGAAATTTCGGAAATCTCAAGAACGCTCAAAGCCATTGCAAAAGAACTTAATATTCCGGTTATTGCACTTTCCCAGCTGAACAGAAAGAATGAGGAAAGAACTGATAAAAGACCGATGCTTTCTGATCTCAGGGAATCGGGTTCAATTGAACAGGATGCCGATGTGGTGATGTTTATCCACAGACCCGAGTACTACGGCAAGGAAAAGTTTGAGGATGGAAATTCAACAAAAGGAATAGCAGAGATTATTGTTGCAAAACAGCGAAACGGCCCGGTTGGCGAAGTGAAACTCAAGTTCCAGAATGATATTGCGAGATTTGAAAACCTCGAAATGGTAAGAAGAATCGACGAACCCCAGTCAAACAGAAATGAAGAACCGGATTTTGTATGAAAAAACTGATTTATACTGCAGCCCTGCTGCTTTTCACAATACTTAATAATGCTCAGAACTACACCCCTCAGGATAAGGAAATTTATGCCGCCAAGGCGAAAATTGCTTCAGATGCTATAAGAGATAAAGCTGAACTTAACGCAGTTATAAGTAAAGTTGCTTCGTCTTTCGCCGGCACAGATTATGTCGGGTTTACTCTTGAAACTGATGGCCCTGAGGTTCTGACCGTTAATTTCAGGGGACTTGACTGCACCACTTTTCTTGAAACTGCCGTAACAGTTGCAAGAACCTGTGCTGACGGGAAGGATTCTTTTGAAGAATATCTGCAGAAGCTCGAAGAGATAAGATACCGGGGCGGCAAACTTAACGGTTACCCTTCACGTCTTCATTACTTCTCTGACTGGATCTATGATAATGTGAAAAAGGGGATTATTAAGGATATCAGCCGTGAAATCGGCGGTGAAAAGATAGTGTTTAATGTCAGCTTCATGGGGAACAATCCTAAGCTTTATATGATGCTGAAAGGCAATGATGAATTCCTGAAGCAGATAAAACAGCAGGAAAAGGAAATAGCAGCAAGAGAATATTATTACATTCCGAACAGCAGGATAAAGGATGTTCAGGATAAAATAATGTCGGGCGATCTTATCGGGATTGTGACCTCGGTTGAGGGGCTGGATATTTCACACACCGGTTTTGCTTACAGAGGAGATGATAATGTGCTTAAGTTTCTGCATGCCCCAATGGCCGGCAAAAAAGTGGAGATAACTAAAAAGCCGCTTGCAGATTATATCCCGGCGATACAAAAATCAAAGGGGATTGTGGTGCTGAGAGCGGTAAGTCATTAGTAACAGGCCGCCGCGGATCAGTTTAGAACTGAATCAGTAGTGACGATATTTCGAGACAAGGGATTTCCGAGAACCTGAAAAATCTGATTATCTGAATCTGGCTCTCAGAACTTTTATACCGAAGCTAATAATTGAGTGTAATGCGGAGAAATCAAGCCTGAGAATAACATCCCCGGTTCATTAACTGCTTTTATAAGAAATCCATCCTTCACAATTATCCGTCTGTCCGCCATTCACGTTTGTGATTATCCCAAATGAGACCTGCTCCCCGGCTGTTAATTACCGGAAGTAAAAATCTTTCGATGTTTTTAACTATCAGGGAGAAATCAGATTCAATATCAAGCTTTCGTTTTTTTACAAATGTCATCCACATTAACTGCAAATCTTTGTTATTCATGAATTCATGATTAAAAATGTAAATGTGATTATTAAGATCAGTTTGCCTGTTGGTAAATACTTTCTGAATTGCCTCAGTTAAAATTGACCCATTAAAACTGTGGTTTTGGGCCAGAAAACTTATATCATAATAATCTTTCATACGACTTGAAATCAACCCCAGTGAAACAATTGATTCAAACTTTTCAGCAATTGCGGTTTCAAGAGAATAGGCATATAAAACAGGAGGATCAAAGTCCAGAAGAACAGGAAATTCAAGCTGCACAGGTCCTCCTGTAATTTCATCTCCGAATCCGATGTCCAGTTTAAGATTTGTTTTTACACTTCCAGACGAACAGGGTATTGTTACCCTTACACCGGAGTACTCATCATTCTCTTTTATTTTTTCAGTGACTATTTTTTGTGAATCAAATACAAGTCCGTCAGGATAGCCAACACTACATATTTCAGAAATTATGTTTTTAACCACATCCTCTTCTGACCTGAATCCATGACCAAGAAAATCAATATCCCTTGTAACCCTGCTATTACTGATATCATAAGCGGTGAATAAGACAGCCCCTTTGAGAATAAGTTTCTGCCTGAATGGTGAGACAGAAAGCCTGTATAAAAATCTCTCATGCACAAATTGCATTAATACAGAGTTAAATTCAACTCGTTTTTTAACTGCAAGTTCATAAAGCCTGTCTTTTACGGATGCAGAAAGATTTTTGACGTTCCCTTTCATCAGATCACCATGGCTTTCAGATATGGCATCATCTGTTTCTGTACTCCTGATTCAGCAGAGTATTCCAGCAGTTTGTTAATATCACGGTTTTTACGGGACAGGTAATTTTTGAGCGACTCAAGAACGATATCATCACCTGTTTTTTTTCTGTACCTGAACAGATCAGCTATCGTTTTCTCAGCTGAAAATACTTTGAACCGGCCATTATCTGTTATTATGAACTCTGCTCCTGATTTAAGGTGCTTTTCGGGGAAGTAATAGATATTCACCGGCGGATATTCAATTGCAAAAGAAGTGTAATTACGGGGAAGTGCAATTGATGTCTCTTCAGGAATGTAATCTGTCAGCTCATGAAAAGCACTTGCTGAAACAAGGCAAATAACAGCTTTGTCATTAGCTGCATATATGTCATAATAGCTGCTGAATTGATCACGCGGATATTCTGCCAGCCTGTAAAGACCCGGCCGGATTTTTTCAATTTCACCTGTTTTTACAGCAGCAGCAATCTTCCTGGTGTGAATGCCTGCAATTTTAAGATCATGCATCCTTGCATAACCGTTCTGCTGCTGAAAAACTGATCTGATTTCACTCATAAATATTGGTTCTTTTTATATGCAGTTAAGCATAAATTGCATAAATATTAAACCGAAATATAGCATAATGTCCGGAATTAATCAAACTATCGGATTATCTCATTTGTACAGGTTTGTCTTATATCTGTACAAAGGGAGCGCCAAAAATCTCCGGAATTGATCTTTATTGCTTCGTCAGAATAATGATGTCCTGAAGAAAAACCGAGGTGTAACAATAAATAGCTGACCCGGTGCCCGGCTTATAAAATTCTCATTTTAATAATCAGACATTATCAATTTTATAAAATCACCCTTACGAAATCACCTTTAATCAGATTAATCATAGTCGGAATATCGGCATGATGTTTGACGCATAATAAATTTTACAGAAATCCTGAAGTGAAATGACTGCGATTTATAAAGTGATTCTCCTTCTCTCAGGCCTGCTGTGGTTTTCAGCATGCGGTGGAGATAATTCAACAAATGTAAACACTAATAACACCAACCCCCCTCCCTCCGATTCAGTTATTAATAAAAGCCCGAAGCGGGGGCTCTCCTATGATCTGAGATATAAGCTTGATTTTGACTCGCTGAAAAGCGGAGTTTCATGGTGGTACAACTGGTACTTTAAGACCGATGTCACACTTGACTACTATAAGGATTATCAGATGGAGTTTATCCCGATGCTCTGGGGAGGCAGCCCTTCATCTTCAGAGATTGCAAGTGTTAAGTCTTTCATACTTTCACATCCTGAAATCAAATATCTGCTCGTGATGAATGAACCTAATCTGACTGATCAGGCAAACAGAACACCGCAGCAGGCAGCTGAAGACTGGCTGATTTATGAAAAAGTCATCGATGATCTTGCTGCCATGGGGCGGATAGTTTATCTGGTGGGTCCCGCAATGAACTGGGGCACAATGACCAACTACTCCGATCCGGTTAAATGGCTCGATACGTTTTACGCAGTTTTCAGGACTAATAACGGGGGCAGGGCACCGCGCATTGATTATCTTGCTTTCCACTGGTATGATTACGGTCTTGCAGCCCAGCTTGACAGGCTCGCCAAATACGGTAAAAAGATATGGATCACCGAAATGGCAAACTGGAATGCCAACATTAATTCTTATGAAAAACAGGCTGAACAGATGCGCGAGATGGTAGCCCTGTGCGAAAACCGGGATGATGTATTCAGATACGCCTGGTTTATAGGGAGGGGAACATATCCGGATAATAAATACACTTATTTGTTCACCCCCGCACCGGGTGAAATGACTCAGCTCGGGAAACTGTATATCAGTCTGCCTTTTAAGAAGTGATAAACTGCCGTAAAAGAAGTTTCAATTACCGACTGAGGAGGAGATCTCTCGGAATAAGATTGCTAAAAATCCCGGAGTCTCTCTTCACCGGATTGTTTTGACTTTAGCAGCACTGGTATCAGGAATCAGAAGTAACTATTAACTCAGCCTCTCAGACTATCAATCCCCTGAGCACTTCAAGATTCTCAAGATCCTCAAGCTGCTCTTTCCCTTTGGGTGTTTCAAGAACCTTGGGGATGTGCAGAAGTCGCTGATCGTTAAGAATATTTGCAAAACCCTTAACCCCGATTGTGCCTTTTCCTATGTGCTCATGACGGTCGACCCTTGAGCCAAGCGCCTTCTTTGAGTCATTTATATGAAAACACTGCAGGTATGCAAGCCCGATTATATCATCAAACATCCTGATCACATTTTCATAATCTTCTGATATGTCATAACCAGCCGCATAAACGTGAGCCGTATCAATACATACTGCCATGCGTGATTTATTTTTAACCTGATCAATAATATCACGGATATGCTCAAATTTATACCCGATTGCAGAGCCCTGCCCCGCAGTGACCTCAAGCATGCTTTTCACATTATAGCCGGGGGTTTTATCATGTGCCATATTCAGTGATTCTGCAATTATCCGGATTCCCTCCTCCTCCCCTTTGCCAAGGTGAGCACCGGGATGAAAATTAAGGTGGGGGATTCCTAACTGTTCACAGCGCTGAAGTTCATCCAGGAATGCGCGCCGTGATTTATCAAGCATAATGGGATCAGGGGCGCAGAGATTTATCAGATATGAATCATGCGATACGACATATTTTATTTCAGAAGCGGCCAGCTTTTCTTTATACTTTTCAATTTCCTCATCGGTCAGGGGCTTTGCTTCCCACCTGTTATTATTTTTAGTGAAGATCTGCATGGCAGTGAACCCGAGTTTCTGTGCGAGATCAACAGAAGCTGCAACGCCTCCCTGAGTTGAAGTGTGGGCACCCATTAACTGATTCTTCTTCTCTGTAATCATAACTTTCCGCTGATTCTTAATTGAGAAATAATGTGGCTGAATGACTCATCTATATCCGATACAACGGCACCGGTTTCTTTAAGCGCAGATATATCCATTGAAACATCGGCAACCTGCGGTACCGGCACAGAAGACATTGGCACGGGGATAAGCAGCCCTTCTGATATACCGGCTTTTATGGCAAATCTTTTCATGAATTCCCAGCGGGATATTCTTTCAGTTCCCCCCATATTCATGGTAATGCCGGTGATATTCCTTTCTGCGAGATAAAGAATAATCTCAGCGGCAGTTTTCCCGTAAAGAGGGGTCCGGTACTGATCCGTAAAAAGATTGACCGGTTTACCGGCAAGCAGGTTATTCACGGAGTTTTCAAAAAAATTGACCCCGCCGAAACCATACATCAGGGACGCCCGCAGGATAAGGTACTCCCCGGGGCTGAGAACACTTGCAGTTTCTTCTTCCCCCTTGTATTTTGTCTCAGCGTAAGAAGATGCCGGAGCAATTTTGTACGCCTCATCTCTCATGAAACCGGAGGTGCCGTCATAAACAAGATCGGTTGATATATAAATCAGACGGGCTTTATTTTCAGATGCAGCTTCTGCCAGAGAGCGTACTGCCTCAGTATTTGAGCGGTGATAATGGTCATAGGGAATGGAGTCAGACACCTTTGAAATGGCGCCGGCATGCACAATCACATCAGGTTTAATGCGGTTGACCAGTGATATTACTTCATCCCGGCCGGTGAAATCGCATTTTACCAGCTCACGGTGACCGGGTGTTGTATGATATGTGCCGGTTACCTCATATCCTTTTTCAAGGGCAAGTCTGAAGAGATAGCCGCCGAGAAATCCGGCGGCTCCGGTAATTAATATTTTATTCATCAGGGAAGGGGTTAATGATTTTGCAGATAATTTTCAGAACGTAAAATTCGTTTTTATACCTGCAATATAATAGTTTACCTGATAATTGGTGAAGTCATTGTACTGATATGAAAGCTGAAGAGCAAACGAATTAAAAAGCCTGTGCTCAATGGTTCCTGAAAGCAGCAGTTTCTGAGTTTCATCCTGATTATAAATCGTGAACAGATCGCTGTCAAAATGATATGCTCTTTCACCCGTGAAAGCTGATCCTCTGAATATCAGATTATTATTGATCATCCAGTTAAGCTTCACGTTCAGACCGAACATTGATCTTCCGTCAGAAACCTTTGTGTACTGCGGGGCAAGAGTGAGAGAGAAATACCAGCTGGGCACATAATCAGCTCTTAACACACCGCTGTAAACATCAACCGGTTTAAAGCCGTCAACATTGAGGTAAGTGGCTCCCGCACTCAGATAAAACCATGGCACGTAATAGGCAGCGCCTATATTAAAGAGGTTTGTTTTATCTTTATACTGATACTCATAAGGCTTGTAATCAAAGGTGCCGGTAATATGCGCATAGTTAGCTTTAAGATAGAGGGGAAACAGCACTTTTGTGTAACCCGCAAAAAATGAATTCTGTTCATACAGCCAGTCTTTATCTTCACGGTTAATTTTATTAAATGCACCCGATAAAATGTTGGTGTAGCCCAGAACTGTGCTGATATAGGCTCCGTGATCATCTGATGTCCCTTTGTTTGAAAAATCGCCGTATGTATAGAAATAGGAAGCATACACATATGTTGAATCTGCAAAGGTCAGCGAGCCTGTAAAAAGGAGCAGAGAGAGAATTAATACTTTTTTCATTTCAGTAACTTTAATCCTGCCTGAGCCAGTGAATCATTTTCAGAAACCATAAGGGCATTGTTGAGATGTTCACGCGCTTTGGATGAATTGCCGAGATAATAATAAGTGTACCCGAGTGAGAGATTTGCTTCATACTGTGAGGGTGAAATGGTGTACGCCTTTTCAAGGTATGATTTGGCTGACTGCAGATTCTCATTAAGGGCAATCTGACCAAGTCTGAGATTTGCCTCATAATTGTTGGGATCAAGGGCAATTATACTGTTGTAAATGTTTTTGACCTCGGTCCATTCATTGCGGGCAGCATACGGAAGTCTGAGCCCCAGAAGCGGTTCAGGGCTTTTCGGGTTGAGTTCTGCCGCTTTTTTGTAATATTTGATTGAACCGTCATAATCGGCAGTGCTGTATTTGAGCCAGCCCATTCTGAGGTTAAAAAGATATACGTTACTGCCTTCTGCCGAGAACTTTTCAAGTTCTGAGATGGCAGATGTGTAATTCTTTTCTGCTTCAAAGTTCACCGACCTGTTAAATGCCTTAACCAGAGAATCGTTTTCCTGAGATAGGACATTAACAGTGATTGCCGAAACTATAAAAATAATTGTAAGCACTGAGAGAGATAAAAAGGTTTTCATTATAAAGCCTTCCTTTTGTATTCAATTTTCTTTGTTTCAAAATCTGTACCCGGAGCGCTGACTTTCACAGAATCAATCACTCCGTCTTCATTAATAGTAAGACTGCACTGAATCTTTCTTTGAATGAATCTGAATAATCCGTGCCCTTGTATGCTGATATCATTATGCACTCTGAAGAATTTATCATCTTCATGCCGCTCTTCATAATGAAAGCTTCCCGCGGCGGTAACAGGTGTCCCGAGAAACAGGAAAAACTCGGTTATATATCTTTGCAGCGAATAAGGCATCAGGGAATAGCTGTAATGGCTCTCCCACTCAAGATTCTCATGAAAAGTAAGCGGAATCTCATAGGCTGCAAGGAAAAAGTAATAAAGAGCCGAATTCTTTGCCCCGGTATAATTTGAAAGATAAAATATCTTTTCAGCGGGATAAATATATGCCGTATCGCCTTTGTTATTCTCAAGATATTTCTGATTCATGATATTTACCTGACATTTCCATGTTTCGGTTGCCGTTTTGCCTCCGAGCTGATACTCAACGGTAAACTCATCATTTATTGAAAAATCAAAAGCGCCTCTTATGGTCTTGTGCGTAACAATATTCTGTATTCTTGTGCCAAGCTCCGGGTAATCAAAAGTTCTGAGCCTGTATTTGCCGTTATTATTCTCAATGAAATGAGCTATCGGGAATTTATAGGTATAGTCACCCACCTTATTGTTCAGCTGAAACTGGAAATGGATGTGGGGATAAGGTGAGCGTCCGCTGTTTCCGCAGGTGCCAAGAAGGTCACCCTTTTTAACAACATCACCCTCCTTAACCTTAATTGATCCCGGAACAAGATGAGAAACGGCCGAATAAAGCCCCTGAAAGTGGTCAATTATTACAGTGTTCCCCCAGTTTTTCTCGATATTAATATCGCCGGGTTTGTTGTCGGGTATGCCGTCAACAACCTTTACGACCTTTCCTTCAAGAGTTGCAACCACAGGCAGTTTGTAACAGTAATAATCCTGAAGCGCATAACCTTTATCAGAATATTCTTTATTCTCATTGTCTTTTATAATGAAATCCCATGCAAATTTCCACTCATTTTTATGGGTATGTTCACCTTCAAACGCCTGCGATATATACCACTCGCCCCATACCGGCAGCTCTGCAAAATAATATTTAAACCTGTCAAATCTCTTTTTGCGGGTGTTGTGGTAGTAGAGGTTTTCCTCGGGAGAACCCGGCTTGAAATAGAGGAGCACGAGATCTGTGGTGTCCTGCCTGAATTTAAGCGAGTAAATTGTTGAGAGCACAATGAAATTGAAAGGCAGCACCAGCACAGGCAGATAGGTTGAATAGAGGAGCCTGTAAAAGAATCCGTACATAATCACAACAAGCAGCGTGGATATCACCACCAGCATAAGACTTTTTCTTGAAGGCAAAACGAGGCTGCCTCCCAGAGCAAATGCCGTAAGAATTGCATTAAATCCTGTTGTGATAAGAAAGCTGTTCATGTAATCAGGGAGGAAATACATCAGAATGTAGTAATTGAGCGTGAACGCAATGAGACTCAGCAGGAAGAGCACCCTTGAGAAAAGCAGCAGCCCCGCAGCAAGAACTATTCCGGTAAGGATTCCCGGCTGGAAAAGAATAAATGCGAGAGAGTGGAAATAACTGTCAAAAAATTTACCGAATGAGATTCCCCACGGCAGATCACCTGAAGAAAGCACCTTTGATTCAATGCCGGTATAGTTCCCCAGATAAATCAGGAAAATATAAAGTGAAAGGATGAAGGGGAGTGAAAGGCCCGGTAAATTAAAAGCTGCTTCCATATAGTTTTCAAGAACTGATGAGATAAGAAAGGTGAGAATAATAAATATAATCACCACCGGGATCAGCTCAAGTGAAAACTGATAGTAAAATGCCGTTGAGGCACCAAATAACAATCCGTTAAAACCATAGAAACCGCTTTCAGTTTTCCCTTTGTCGAATTTGAGCAGCACAGCCACAAAGTTGGATATCACCACTCCGAGAAGGGAAAGCAGCCCGATCTCAGGGAACACGAAAGTTGAGATGAGGGCCAGCAGCCCAAACCATTTTCTGTTTGAGAAAAAGATCTGGGCATAGCTGTATAATATTGCATTGATGAATAATTTCATGACATCACTTAAATTTTAGTAAACCGTTGCCTCTTAATTCAGGAATATGGTTTATTTTAATGTGAATTTAAGTGATTCAGGTAATATTTCCTGCTGTTTAATATACTCAAGGTTCTCTTCTTTTCTGATGATCTCAACAGAGCCGTCTTTCATGATCATAACTATGTTTGGCCTCATGTGTATGAACTGCAGCCATTGAGTCATGTCATAGGCTCCCACGTAGTCTATAACCACTTTGTCACCTTTTTTTAGAACCGGAAGAGTAATGCTTTCGGCAATGCAGTCAATATTCATGCAGAGGGGACCGTAGATCGCAACATCCTCTGTGAAAAGTCCGCTCTCCTGCGCGGGTGAAATGCGGTGTTTATACCACAGTTTAGTGAAGAGCAGATTAAGGCCGGCATCAATAATCAGCGCTCTTTTCCCGTTGGAAAGTCTCTTGACAGCGAGAACAGTTGAAAGAAGGTGTGCGGCATCATCAATGAGCGCGCGCCCTGATTCAAGAATTAACATAGGGAGTTCATCGGGACGGAAATGCATCTCAAAAAGACCTGACGAAATTGCTTCGGCAAACTCTTCGGGTGAAGGGAGCACCTGTTCTGCAGGCAGATACTGGCCGTTAAGTGTGTTGTTTGAGGGGAAACCGCCGCCCATATCAATATAATCAAGCAGTATACCGTACTCAGATTTGATTGATGTTGCAAGCGCTGCAAGCTTTGATGCTGCCACTTTATACGCATCGGCACTCATCATGTAGGTGCCTATGTGGGTGTGAAGCCCCACCAGATCCATTTCCTTTGATGAAATTATCCGTTTGATTGCCTGCCATGCCTCACCGTTTTCATAATTGAATCCGAATCTGTCCCATTTAGGATAAATTCCCGTATCCATGTTCACGCGTATTGCAACCTTCGCTTTTTTCCCGAGAATCCCTGCAATTTCGATAATATCATAAAGCTCATCAAAATGATCGATATGTATTTTTGCGGATTCATTGATGGCCCTTTCAAGTGCAGAGCGGCTTTTATCGGGCCCGTTGAAAATGATGTATTCGCCTCTTACTCCCAGAGCTCTTGCCTTATCGTATTCAAATCCCGAAACAACCTCAGCCCATGATCCTTCTGAGTGAAACACTGAACAGACCGCATCAAGATAATTGGTTTTATACGACCATGCAAACTGAACCCGGGGGTATCTCGTCTTAAAAATACGGTTCATTTTTCTCTGGTTTTCCCTGATTTTGTTTTCTGAAATCACAAACAGGGGTGACCCGAACTTTTCAAGAAGGTAACTTACCGGTATACCCTCAATCTCCCTTACAGCCGAGGCAATCTGCTTGCTGCCGAATTTGTTCATAAATCCGCTGTGCTGTCTTATCACTGTCGGTCGTTCATATCTTTTCTTTTCCATAATAAACTCCTTGGGGTAATTAAACATTACCTAATGTTGAAATTTTTTCAAGAGTGGATACATCAGAAATTAAATCCCATGCAGCCCTTACAAACATTACACCCGTTTTATAATCCGTAAACGGCGGCACATTCTCACCTTTAATCATGTGCACCATTGCCGCAGGAAGGTTCTGCCCTGCATTTGGTGAGAGAAACACCCAGGCCGGAAAACGGGGATTGATTTCAAGCAGATAGTACTCTCCGGTATCGGCAGTTCTTATAAACTCAAGCTCCATACCGCTTTTCCATTTGGTTGCTGCAATCACTTTTTCACTGATTGAGATAAGCGCTGGATCATGAATAGTCACCCCCGACCATCCTTTCCCTTTATCCGTGATATACAGTTTTTTCATTGCCACAGCGCCGGTCATTGTTCCGTTCCCGTCGCCCAGTGCAACCACATTATACTCACTGCCTTTAACAAATTCCTGAATGATAACCGGGTAGCCCCATTTATATGCTATTTTATGGAAAGCCGCCACAGCTTCTTCAAAATTATTCACTATATATGCTTCATAAAAGATCCCCTTTACCACAACAGGATAATCACCGAGCGAGGGGATATTATACAGATCCTGCACGCTGCCTGCAGTGATATTTTTAGGAACCTTGATATCATTTGCCTTGCAGAAATTGAACAATTTATCCTTTGAACGGATATTGAGTTGCTCTGAGGTCGGCAAAAACAGCTTAATTCCAAGCTCATTCAGCCTGGGTTCAAGCTTAATAAATGCATAAAGCTCAGAATCAAGAGTAGGTATTATAATATCAATTTTTTCAATTTCATTGATTTCTTTTAACCTGTTAAAAAGTCCCTCAAGACCGCTTGAAGGGTAGGGTATCAGGTAACATTTTTTATGGATGTTTTCCATATAGATACCGGGCTCAAGAGAGTCATAAATCAGCCCAATGGTCTCTGCATCAATGGATTTATCCATCTGAATGCTTCGTATAACTGGAACCCCGGGACCCGGGTTATCGGTGGCATTTAAGCCTGTTACTGCTATTTTCATAACTCTTTCAGAAGTCCAAATTTTTTCAGTTCAGAAATAAAATCATAAAGATCTTTTTCGATTATTGCCCTGTCGGCATCAAATTCATCCGTCATTTCATTAATGAGCTGATCAGGATCAGCATTATCTCTGAGTTTCTTATAGATAGATGCACCCAGCTCATTGAAATTAAAGGTTTCTCCGCTCGAAGGAGAGAAAGCGAATCCGCTTTCGCTGACGGCTATATTGCCAGGAATTTCAAATTTTTTCATGATTATCTCGTTAAGTTATTTTAATAAAATCATCTTCCGGGAAGTTGAATTATCCCCGTTGTTCATTCTGTAGAAATAAATGCCTGAAGGGACCTTACCGCCATAATTATCGGTGCCGTTCCAGTTCACACTGTAATCACCGGCTTCCCTGAATTCTGAAACCAGTGTTTTAATAAGCTGACCCGAAATGTCATAGATTTTTAATTCGGTCAGTCCCGGAACAGAAACCGAGTACTCAATGGTTGTTGAGGGGTTAAAAGGGTTAGGGTAGTTCTGCTGTAATCTGAACAATGACGGCTTGTTGTTTTCGTTAACATCTGAGGGGACGTTAGTTGAATAAACCTCAAGCATGTAAGTACCGTTATAAGGCAGCGGATATTTGGCAATAATTAACTCATATAATCCGTTGCCGTCTGCATCATCAAGTGTGGGGTATGAGTAGGAAAATGATGCATCATTTTTTTCAAGAATTGCAGCGCCGGTGGTGATGTCAAATATCTTCATTGACTGGCGGTAATTTGTTGAAGTACCCACATAACCGATTATATAAAAATCAACATATCCGTTGCCGTCAAGATCGGTTGTCATTGAATAAACCTGAGCGCCGGCAAGACGTTCTGCTGCATTAAACGTATATGTGTACTGAGGTGTGACCGAAAAACCCGGCTGACAGATTCTGAATGAGAGAGAATCAAGAAGGTAAACCCTCTGAGTGAATGTCTGCCCTGATTTCTCAAAGTCAATAAAACCTGATAAATTTGCGTCTGATATAGCGGAGGATGTCCACTGAAGCTGAATCTGCCCGTAAGTGCCGGCAGCAAGAAAAAATATTAAAACTGAAAGAACTGAAAATTTCATTATTAATCCTCATTAATTTGCAAGAGAGTCAGAGTTATGACAACGAATTTTTGTTTTTGGTTTAAAGCTAAAATAACTATTATCAGGTTGATATTTAATTAATCTCATTGTATGTTTATAATAATAAAAATTTGCAGCTGGCATTAACATGAAATATCTCATAATTTTAACACAACTTCTTTTATTTACGGTCATGGCACAAAATACCGGAAACAACAATAAATTAAATGAACTGATTAAAAACGGTGAATTCAAAAAGGCGGAAAGCATTATTGCCGGTGAACTCGCCTCAGGCAGACTCTCGCCGCAGGAAATATATAATTACAATTTTTATACAGATCTCATGTTCAGGATAGAGCGTGATTTCACTAAAACGGAAGATGATGTGCTTGCCTGGCTCAGCAAGTACTACCCGGGGATCAAATCAGCCGATCTTGAAAAATGGGAAAGAGATGGCTCGCTTGAGATGCGGAGAATTAACGGAGTGAAAAAATATTTTAAAAACGGGGCAAGAAATCTCTTCAGAATCAATAAAGAAGCTAAAAAGAGGTTTATTGAAGTTGAAGGGAATGAGCCGAGAGAGCTTGATAACTTTCTGGCTGAACTGTTGCCTCAGCTGCTTAAAGAATCTGCCGCATCAGGTAAAAGAAGCGTGATGCCAATTGATTTCACGATTAGATACACCCTTACCGTGAAACCTGATGTCATACCAGCGGGTGAAGTGCTTAGAGTATGGCTGCCATACCCGCGGGAGATAAAAGGAAGGCAGGAGAATCTCACCTTTATTTCTGCCAACAGGAGTAACCCCGTGATTGCACCTTCCGACCGGCTTCAGAGAACAATATACCTTGAAGCTGTTACCGAAGCGGGAAAACCAACCCTGTTTGAAGCTTCATATTCATTCAGGGGATATAGTATAGTTTCCGGGATTGATTTCAGCAAAACCCACACTATTGATCCTCTTTCAGAAGCCTTTAAGAATCACACGGGTGAACGGGCACCTCATATTGTATATACAGATGCGCTGAAAAATCTCAATGCGCAGATTACCGCAGGAGTAACAGATCCGGCACTTAAAGCAAAAAAGATTTATGAGTGGATAAATGACAACATCCCCTGGGCAAGTGCGCTTGAGTATTCTACCATTCCGAATATTTCTTCATACTGTTATGAAAATATGCACGGCGACTGCGGCATTCAGACGCTGCTTTTTATGACACTTTGCAGAATGAACGGAATTCCCGCAAGATGGCAGAGCGGCTGGATGCTTCATCCGCCTGAAGTGAATCTGCATGACTGGTGCGAAATCTACTTTGATCAGACCGGATGGGTGCCTGTTGATCAGTCATTCAAACTTCAGAAAAGTGATGACCCGCAGGTCAGATATTTCTTCCTCGGGAACATTGATGCTTACCATTTTGTGGTTAATGATGATTATTCTCAGGAACTGTTTCCTGCAAAAACTTACCCGCGCAGTGAAACGGTTGATTTCCAGAGAGGAGAAGTTGAGTGGAAGGCAGGAAACCTCTACTTCAACAACTGGAATTATGATATTAACATAGATTATAAAAAAGCTGATAAATAAAGAGATCAGCGGAAGTGTTACAACAATAAAAACAGGAGTGATTCATGAGCATGATGAAAGAATTTAAGGAATTTGCCGTAAAAGGCAATGTTGTTGATCTTGCTGTGGGCGTTATAATCGGTGCGGCTTTCGGCAAAATTGTAAGTTCACTGGTTGAAGATGTGATTATGCCGCTGGTCGGGATTTTGCTGGGAGGCGCCGATTTCAGATCACTGCAGCTTGTGCTGAAAACCGATGCCGATGGTAAAGTGCTCTCGGCAATAAGATATGGCGTATTCATAAATCATGTTCTTGATTTCCTGATTGTGGCTTTTACAATATTTCTTGTGATCAAAGGATTCAACAAACTGAGAAACTCAAAGAAAGAAGAATAACTGAAAGAAATAAGTTGCATCTTCATTAAAAATGATATTTGGAGCGGCTGTAAGTCAAATAAATCTTTTAACAGTGGCGAATTTTTGCTATCTTTGAAAATATTTGATTTATCCTCTCTGATACGAAAACAAAACCCGAATTTGTTAATTTAAATCTCCGGATCACAATGAAAAAAATTGGTATTTTATTTGGAATGGAAGAGACTTTCCCGCCTGCTTTTGTGGAAAGAGTCAACTCCAAAAATGAAAAAGATATAGTGGCTGAGTATGTAACTGTTGATAAAGTTGCAATGGGTCAGCCCCTCGGATATGCGGTGATAATCGACAGAATATCACAGGATGTGCCTTTTTACAGGGCAATGCTCAAAAATGAGGCTGCAGCCGGTACATGCGTAATCAACAACCCCTTCTGGTGGAGCGCAGATGATAAATTCTTTAACAATGCCCTCGCTACTCAGATAGGAGTTCCGGTACCTAAAACTGTCATACTTCCTTCAAACGTTCATCCGCCCGATACGACATCAAAATCATTCAGAAACCTGGCTTACCCCCTCGACTGGGACGGCATTTTCAACTACGTAGGCTTCCCCGCATACTTTAAGCCTTTTGCAGGCGGCGGCTGGAAAAATGTTTACCGCATTGAAAACAGAGAACAGTTTTTTGAGGCATATCATGAAACGGGTCAGCTGGTTATGATGCTTCAGGAAGAAATAGTGTTCACAGACTATTTCAGATGCTATTGCCTTGACAGGAAAGAGATCAGAATCATGGATTATGATCCCAAGCAGCCGCATCACCTGAGATACGTGAGAGAGCCTAAAAAACACTCAAAGGCACTTATCGGCAAGATCAGGGAATATGTTCTGAAGCTGAACAACGCTCTCGGTTATGATTTCAACACAGTGGAATTTGCCGTGCGCGACGGAATTCCCTATGCAATCGATTTCTGCAACCCTGCCCCCGATGCTGACGTAAATTCAGTGGGTGAGGAAAACTTTGAATGGGTGGTTGAAAACGCAGCAAAAATGGCAATAAGAAGAGCAAAGGCATGGAACCCCAAGAAATACAACACCACATGGGGTGAATTCATAAAGAATACAGCTAAATAAGCAGAGAGCCTATATGTCTAACAACCCAACTTTCAGTTTAGGAATTGAAGAAGAATTTCAGATTGTGGATCCGGTTACACGTGAACTGAAATCTCACATACAGCAGATCTATGAAGACGGGGAACTCTATCTTAAAGAGTTCATAAAACCGGAAATGCACCAGTCTGTTGTTGAGACGGGTACAGGAGTATGCAAGAACATTAAAGAAGCAAGGACTGAGGTTTTCAAACTCAGAAGCGAACTTGCAAAACTGGCGATCAAAAACAACCTGAGAATTGCTGCGGCCGGCACTCATCCTTTCTCTCACTGGAAAGATCAGCGCATAACGGAGCACCCAAGATACAAACAGGTGGTTGATGATATGCAGCTTGTTGCAAGGGCCAACCTGATTTTCGGGCTTCATGTTCACGTTGGTGTGGAAGACCGCGAAATGGCTATCCATATAATGAATGCAGTGAGGTATTTCCTTCCTCATATATTCGCACTTTCAACAAACAGCCCTTTCTGGGTGGGAAGAAACACGGGTTTCAAATCATACAGAACCAAGGTTTTTGACCGTTTCCCGAGAACAGGCATTCCTGATTATTTCACCAGTATAGGGGAGTACGATAACTACGTTAACCTCCTCATTAAAACGAACTGCATTGATAATGCAAAAAAAATCTGGTGGGATATAAGGCTGCATCCGTTCTTCCCCACAATTGAATTCAGAATCTGCGATATACCCATGAGAGCAGATGAGACGATAGCGCTCACCGCACTCATGCAGGCAGTTGTTGTAAAGCTTTACAAGCTGATAAAACAGAATCTCGGATTCAGGCTTTACAGAAGGGCATTAATTGCCGAGAATAAATTCAGAGCTTCAAGATACGGCATTTCAGGAAAACTGATTGATTTCGGGAAGAAAGAAGAAGTGCCCACAACAGATCTTATCTTTGAACTCCTTGAGTTTGTTGATGAGGTGGTTGATGAACTTGAAAGCCGTGAAGAAATAAACAATATTAAGAAGATACTTGAAATGGGTACCGGTGCAGACAGGCAGCTGGCTGTGTGGGAACAGAGTTATGACACCAAAAACGTGGTGGATTATATAATTGATGAAACTCATTTCGGTCTGAACTTGAAATAAACTCCGGGCGGAGCTTAACACTCCGCCCATCTTTATCTGCCGTAGCAAGTAATAAACCGGCAGCCGTTTTTCCTCCACTATCTGATAATTATACAGCCATGATAAAAGAGATCAGAAGAAAATACAATTCGGAATTTTCTTACGAGAAATACAACGCATTTGTTGATGACCTGAACAATACACTTAACAGCAAAATTGAGTTCAGAGTATGCGAGACACCCCTTTTCCTTTCACGCGAACTGACATCAGAACTGAAAAAGGCGTGCGGTGAAATTATTGACCAGATCAGCACAAAAGAATATATGGAGTTCTCAAAAAGCGGGATCCCCTCTCATCTTAAAGTGCCGGGTGATACCTCACACCCTGTGTTTCTCCAGATAGATTTTGCCATCTGCAATGATGAAAACGGCGGATTCACACCAAGACTGATTGAACTGCAGGGATTTCCGTCACTTTACGGTTTCCAGGCTTATTTTCAGGAAATCTATCAGAAACATTTCCATCTCCCGGAAGGCTTTACTGCATACTATAACGGCCTGAACCTGGAGAGCTACAAAAAGCTGCTTTATAATACAATTGTGGGTGACACCGATCCCGAAGAAACCGTTCTTCTGGAGATCTATCCGTATCAGCAGAAGACACTTATTGATTTTCTTGCAACCGAACATTACACAGGCATAACCCCTGTATGCCTCACAGAAGTAAAAAAGCGCGGTAATAAACTCTTTTATAGTAAAAACGGAAAAGAGATTCAGATCAGAAGAATCTACAACAGGGTTATCCAGGATGAACTTGAAAGATCAGGCGTTGAGTTCGGCTTCAGTTTTGCCGATGAGCTTGATGTTCAGTGGGTTGGCCACCCCGACTGGTTTTTCAGGATCAGCAAGTACACTCTGCCCAGGCTTAAAACAAAATACTCGCCCGAGGCATATTTCCTTCATGAGATTGATAAATACCCTGAAGATCTGCACAATTATGTGCTTAAGCCTCTTTATTCATTTGCTGGGCTCGGGGTTGAGATAGATGTCACAAAAGAAAGCCTTGATTCCAAACAGAACAAAGAGAATTACATTCTTCAGAAAAAGATTGAGTATGCCCCGCTGGTTGAAACACCCGATATACCCTCAAAGGTGGAAATAAGAATGATGTTTCTCTGGAATGACAAGCCCATGCTGGTGAATAATCTCACCAGATTCTCCAAAGGGAAGATGATGGGAGTTGACTTTAACAAAAATAAAACATGGGTCGGCTCAAATACCGCATTCCACCCCGAAGATTAATTATTTTCAGATATTCAAAAACCGTCTTAAATAAATGAGACGGTTTTTATATTTTAAAGCTGAAGCTTAATCGTTTTAATTTTCAATTCCGAAATTAAAGAAATACCGGTGAACTGATGAACAGACCAGAACTGATCAAATATGACCTTCACATCTCAAAATACTCCAGGGATAAATATAAATTTGAAGAATCACTTTACTCATCTGTGGGAGCAATCATCATTGCGAGCTTCAGGCAGGCGAGAATCCTTTCAGATAAAATAAATAAAACAAGAGAAGCTGAAGGTAAAAACGACAAGCCTGTAACGCCGGGTCAGTTAAATGCAATTGGTCTTATGCATGAACTGGTTCACGTTGTTATAAGAAACTATGAAACAATAGAGAACCCGGGAGTTTTTGTCAGGTCGGTTAAGTTTCTTTCGGAGCAGCTTGGTGAGGAGAGATTCAGTAAGGTTATATCAGCATTTGTGGAAGAATTTCCCCCGGTTCCCGTTTATAAGGGACTGATCAGACCGGAAGATTACATTGCGGGCAAAACGGGCGATAAATCAAACAAGGAAATTCTGATTGAAGAAATCATAATTCTGCACCTTGAAAACCTGAACCCCGCATTTGATTCACTCAAGGAGATGTTTGATGATAAACCGCTTGAGGTTAAATCATCATACCGTGAATTTATTAAGGTCACAAAAGAATTTTTCAGGCTGGAAAGGCCGCCGGGAGAGTTTGGTGTATCACTGCTTGATGCATTTGAACAGATCATCCTTAAAAATCCGTATGAAATCATAGAACAGCTTAAGGCATTCAGATCATTCTGGGATCTGATCCCCGATGATTTTGAAAGTAAAATTCTTTCAGGTTCCGATCTTCTGTATGAAGATGCACGGCTCTTCACTCCGCCCGGAGGCGGCAAAGGCACCCCCCCTGTTCCTCAGTTTAAGCTCTCTCAGGAAGAGATAGATAAAATTCTGAAATCGGGCAGGAAAAAAGATGAGATCCTTTATGATGATTTTGAACTCAGCTATATGATTGAGGAGGAGAAGTTCACCGAAGATCTTCACTGGATGCCCAATGTTGTGATGATTGCAAAAAACACTCTTGTATGGCTTGACCAGCTTTCAAGGACTTATGCCAGGCAAATCAAAACGCTTGACCAGATTCCCGATGAGGAACTTGACAGGCTTGCTGCAAGAAATATAAATTCCCTCTGGCTTATAGGCATCTGGGAAAGAAGCAAGGCTTCAAGAGTGATCAAGCAGTTCTGCGGAAATCCGGATGCTGCATCATCTGCCTATTCTCTTTATGACTATGATATTGCTCAGGAAATCGGGGGTGATCATGCCTATCATAATCTCAGGCACAGATGCGCGCTCAGGGGCATAAGGCTCGCAAGCGATATGGTGCCTAACCACACAGGCATTTACTCAAGATGGATAGTTGACCATCCGGAATATTTTATAAGCGCTCCCGAACCTCCCTACCCAAGCTATTCATTCACAGGGCCTGATCTTTCGGAAGATAAATCTGTTGAAATAAGGCTTGAAGATAAATATTACACCAGGCAGGATGCCGCGGTTGTTTTTCAGCATATCGATAAAAGAACAGGTACTGTGCGTTACATGTATCACGGCAATGACGGCACTAATATGCCCTGGAACGATACTGCACAGCTCAATTACCTTGATCCCGTTGTGAGGGAAGAGGTTATTCAGGTGATCATGAATGTCGCAAGGAAATTTCAGATCATCAGATTTGATGCGGCAATGGTTCTCGCAAAAAAACATATTCAGAGGCTCTGGTTCCCTCAGCCGGGCATGGCAGGGGGAGTGCCCTCAAGAGCAGATTTTGCGATGCCCAAAGAGATGTTTCACCGCTTACTGCCCAAGGAGTTCTGGCGTGAGGTGGTTGACCGAATCAATGAGGAGCTGCCCAACACCTTGCTGCTTGCCGAAGCGTTCTGGCTCATGGAAGGTTACTTTGTAAGAACTCTGGGTATGCACCGCGTTTACAACTCCGCTTTTATGCATATGTTTATGAAGGAGGAGAATGAAAAGTATAAAAAGGTTATTAAAAACACGATAGAATTTGATCCCGAGATACTCAAGCGGTATGTCAATTTTATGTCGAATCCCGATGAGGAAACGGCAATAAACCAGTTTGGCAAGGGTGATAAGTATTTTGGTGTCTGCCTTATGATGATAACTCTGCCGGGACTCCCCATGTTTGCTCACGGTCAGGTGGAAGGCTTTACTGAAAAATACGGGATGGAATACAAGCGCGCCTACTACAATGAAACCCCCGATGGTTACCTCATTGAGCGCCATGAGAGAGAGATTTTCCCTCTGCTCAAAAAGAGATACATCTTTTCGGAGGCAGAGAATTTTGAGCTTTATGACCTGATAACACCCGAAAGACATATTGATCACAATGTTTTTGCGTTTTCTAACTTTGAAGGAGACGAAAAAGCTGTGGTATTCTACAATAACTCTTACTACAAGACCACAGGTTACATTAAATTCAGCTCCCCCAAGAGAATCAAAAGCAGATATGCCAAAACGGAACAGCAGGATATCGACTGGGAGAAAGCATTTGAAGAAGAGAAGCCTGTATCAGCATCTGAGCTTGAAATCAAATCGCTTGCCCAGAGCCTGAGATTCAAGCGGCAGCCTCACTATTTCTATAAATTCAGGGATGCGATATCCGGGCTTGAGTATCTGAGACCGGGTCAGCTTCTTGCAGATTCAGGGCTGAGCGTAACTCTTAAAGGTTATGATTACAAAGTTTACATGGAGTTTGCCGAAATTTACGATGTTAACGGTGAATACCAGAAGCTTTATAAGATAATCGGTGATAACGGGGTTCCCTCGGTTGAGCTTCGCCTCAGGCAGCTCCTGCTTGAACCTCTGCACAACTCAGTGGCAGAGCTGCTTTCAAAGAGGTTTATCACCGAAATCAGGCAGAACACGGGACTTGAGGAAAAACAGGACCCCAGGTTTATACTCTCACCCGATTTTCTCGCAAAGCTCGGTTCAACCATATCAGAAATTGAAGAGTATAAAAAGATTAAAATTGACAGGAAAGAACTCGTTGAGAACCTGAAGGCAAAATTCGGTCTGCTGAGAGCTCTGAACAGGGCGGTTATCAACTCAGAAAAGAACAAGCTTCACGTTGTGGCTTATGATCCCGGAAAGGGAGAGCTTTATAAAAACGTGCTGGCAATCTATTTCACTCTCAAAGAGATATTCTCATACGCAATGAACGGCTCATACACCGGCAATGTTTATGAGGAATTTCTGCTTGAACAGCCGGCCTGGATTGCAATTCTGAGGCTCAGTGATGATTATAACAGCGTTAAAACAGAATTTGATCTGCTCTCAATTCTTGAATCGGGAGAGAGCCTCTTTAAGAGAAGAAGCAGGTTCTATACAGACTCTCTTCTGACCACCGATGTTAAAACAGGTGAGGCATTGAAACCGCCCACTGCCATGCTGCTCAATCACCCCAGAGTGAAAGAGTTCATTAACTATAACCTTTATCAGAGTGTTGCATATTTCAGCAAGGAAAGAATTGAGCTGCTTATTGACTGGGTTTACACCCTGAACCTTGTATCGCTTTCTGAAAGATCACTTGCCAGGGCGGTACCGGTTCCATTAACCGAGGCGCAGTTTGATTCGGTGATCAGATCAGACTATTTCAGAGCCGGGTTTGACGGAATGAAAGAATACGTGCAGATTCTCTACAAACTCGCAGAAAAAAGCGGATTCAGACTTGATGAATTTATAACCCTGATTCTTGAAGAGAATGCAAAAACCACTGCTCCCGCACCCGCTGAGAAACCTGCAAAAAAAGGTAAGAAAACGGCGGTTAAAAAAGCAGGTGTTAAAACTGCGGGAAAGGTTAAAGCCGGAATGTCTGCAAAGAAGAATAATAAAGAAAATGCTGAAGCGGTAAAAGCAAAGAAACCGGTCAAAAAAGAAAAAACCGCTTCTGAAAAGCCGGCTGTGAAAAAGAAATCGGCTGCAAAAAAAACCGGGAAAAAGACTGCTGAAAAAACCGCTGCAAAAGCAAAAGGTAAAAAATAGGATGAAGCTGCCCGTTAAAATTCTGTTCGTGCTCTTTCTGGCTGCAGGTTTCACTGCTGTGAATGCTCAGTACAGACTGAAAGATGCTTTCCCGAAGCTTGAATTTAAGAATCTGGTGGATCTGCAGATGCCTTATGATTCATCACAGATGATTTATGTGGTTCAGCAGTCGGGCGAGATATACAGGTTTTCGGGCAATGAATCAGCTGAGAAAAGTGAACTGATACTTGATATCAGTGAGAAAATAATATTCTCCGGCGAGCAGGGGCTTTTAGGACTTGCATTCCACCCCCGGTTCAGTGAAAACGGCTTTTTTTATGTCAATTATGTGGCAGATAACCCGAAAAGAACCGTGATCTCACGTTTCAGGGCGGGTAAAAATATAGCTCCCGGTGCAGTTGCAGAAAGTGAAACCGTGCTGCTTGAGTTCAGCCAGCCTTACAGCAACCATAACGGTGGCCAGGTCTCGTTCGGGCAGGATGGTTATCTTTATATTGCAACAGGCGACGGCGGTTCGGGAGGCGATCCGCAGAATAACGCTCAGAACCTCACAAACCTGCTTGGCAAAATACTCAGGATTGATATTGATAAACCTTCGGGCGGGAAAAATTACGGTATCCCGTCAGATAACCCTTTTGCCGGAAATAAAAGCGGTTACAGAGAGGAGATATTTGCATACGGACTCAGAAACCCCTGGAGATTCAGTTTTGACCGGATTACGGGGAACCTCTGGGCTGCTGATGTCGGGCAGAACAAGTATGAGGAGATTAATATCATCACCTCAGGCGGTAACTACGGCTGGAGAATAATGGAAGGTTTCCATTGTTATAACCCCTCTGAGGGGTGTGATACCACAGGCCTGATACTGCCGGTTCATGAGTATGGCCATGATGAGCAAGGGGGATTTTCGGTAACCGGAGGCTTTGTATACAGGGGATCAGATTTCCCCGAACTATACGGGCATTACATCTATGGTGATTACGTTGCAAAAAAGATCTGGGCTCTCAGGGTTGAAAACGGTAAAAAAGCATCAAACAAACTGCTGATAAGTGAAGCGCCTGATTTTATCCCCTCGTTTGGCACCGACTCTCAAAACCGGCTTTACATTCTGGGGTATAACGGGAAAATATATAGATTTGATTCGGGTGATCAGCCCGGAGAGTCTTCAGGATCAGAGACCGGACAGACCGGAACAAACAAGATCATCATATTCATTGCGTTTTTCGGCCTGCTTGGCATACTGCTTTTTGCCATGATCCTGATCAGAAAAGTAATGTAAACCCGTATTAATCTGCTAATTCCGGATACTCCGCATTTCTTTAAGCGGGCTTGTAAACTTTTACTGCCCTGTTGCCTGTTAAAATATCATTAATACTAATTACAGAGAATTTATGCTCACAGGAAGAACCCCTAACAGACTCATCAACGAAAAAAGCCCTTATCTGCTTCAGCACGCCATGAACCCGGTTGACTGGTACCCGTGGGGCGAAGAGGCATTTGAAAAAGCCCGGGCTGAAGATAAGCCGGTTTTCCTTTCTATCGGGTATTCAACCTGCCACTGGTGTCATGTCATGGAAAAGGAATCTTTTGAGGATGAGGAAGTGGCACGCCTGCTCAATGACACATTTGTATCAATCAAACTTGACCGTGAGGAGCGCCCTGATATAGATGCAATTTACATGGCAGTCTGCCAGATGCTTTCGGGCTCGGGAGGGTGGCCGCTTACAGTAATGCTCACACCCGATAAAAAACCGTTTTTTGCCGGCACATATTTCCCTAAATACGGCAAGTACAACAGAATGGGGATGATTGATCTTGTACCCCGCATAAAAACTCTCTGGGAATCAAAAAGAGATGAAATTGAAAATTCTGCGGGTCAGATAACGGCTGCACTCCGTGATGAAACAATGCCTGAATCAAAAGGCGAACTGCTGCCTGCACTCTTTGACCTTGCCCTTGATCAGTTTGCCAAAAGATTTGATCCTGAATACGGCGGATTCGGAAAGCAGCCAAAATTTCCTTCGCCCCACAATCTGATGTTTCTTCTGCTTCAGTACCGCCGCACCCGAAGCAGGCAAGCGCTGGATATGGCTGTGATAACACTCACTGAAATGAGAAAAGGGGGAATGTATGATCATGCCGGTTACGGGTTTCACAGATACTCAACCGATGAAAAATGGCTGCTGCCCCACTTTGAGAAGATGCTTTATGATCAGGCAATGCTGATTCTGGCTTATTCTGATGCTTATCAGGCCACCGGGAACACGATTTTCAAAAATACTGTGGATGAGATATTTGACTATCTTCAGACCGATATGCTTTCACCCGAGGGGGTTTATTTTTCTGCAGAGGATGCAGACAGCGAAGGTGAGGAAGGCAAATTTTATCTCTGGCATAAAAAGGAGATCGAAGAGCTTCTGGGGGAGGATGCTGCCGTGTTCATTCCTGTATTTAACATAAAAGAAAACGGTAATTTTTATGACCCCGTGAAAGGATCGTTCACAGGTGAGAACATTCCCCACATTACAGATGATGACTTCCTGATAGCCCTTGCATTCGGGCAGGCTTCAGATCTGAGTGAATCGCTTGTGAAACTCAGAGAAGTCAGGAAAGGGAGAATAAGGCCTCACAGAGATGAAAAGATTCTCACTGACTGGAATGCCCTGATTATTGCGGCGTTTGCCAGGGCATCAGGGGTTTTCAGTGAACCGCGTTATCTTGAGGCTGCAGTTAAAGCGTTTGAATTCATTTCAGCAGAAATGACGGATAAAAGCGGAAAGCTTTTTCACAGATACAAGGACGGATCGGCCGGAATAACCGGAATGCTTGAGGATTATGCATTTATGAATTTTGCCGCACTTGAGCTATTCTATGCCGGAGGTGATGAGAAGTATCTTTTATACGCTGCAAGCCTCGCAGATCAGATGATCAGCAGGTTTTATGACAGTGAGTCGGGCGGATTTTATACATCGCCTGAAGAAAACACCGACGTGATTGTAAGACAGAAGGAAGTTTATGACGGGGCAACGCCCTCAGGAAATTCTGTTGCCGCATGGTCACTAATGAAGCTGTGGCTCATAACCGGGGAAACCCGTTACTTTGAGGCTGCAGAATCAACGCTTAAGTTCTTTCATGGCAGGATCTCTGAAATACCCTTTGCGCACTCATTTTTTATGCTCGCGCTTGATCTTTATCTCAGAAACACAACCGAGGTGGTTATAGCCGCGGGAGATGACGGAATGGAGTCAGAGATTAAATCGGCGATCGATTCTCACTACATGCCTGATGTTACAGCCGTGATCCTGAATAAAAATTCTGAAGCCGCCCGGAGATTTGAAATGCTTAAAAATTACACCGCATCCGGAGGAAAAACAACCGTCTATATCTGCCGTGACCATGTTTGTGAACTACCCCTTACTGAAAAAGATGCCATATTCAGCAGCCTTCATAAACTGAATTTTTCGGGATAGGAATGATGCAGGAGTTCTCAGGCATTGGGAAATTGCTGATTACAGGGGGAGTGATTATGACAGCGGCCGGGCTCATAATTCTGTTTTGGAATAAAATCCCGTTTATTGGGAAACTGCCGGGCGATATTCTGATCAGGAGGGAAAACTTCACGATATATTTCCCGATAGTCACTTCAATTGCTCTCAGCCTTCTGATCAGTCTGATTTTGTACCTTTTCAGGAAATAAAAAAAGGAGGGTTATGGCACGCCCGCCTTTTATGGAGATATAACCGGCTCTATTTGAGCAGAACCATTTTCCTGGCTGAGATATAGTTACCGGCTTCAATCTGATAGATGTAAGTGCCTGATGGCATCCCCGATGCATCAAAGTTAAGGGTGTGTTCACCCGCCTCAAGCACTCCGTTATACAATTCTTTTACTAACTGACCCAGAATATTATAAACATTCAGTTTTACTGTTCCGGTTTCAGGAAGCACAAAACTGATCCTTGTTGCGGGATTGAACGGATTAGGATAATTCTGCAGCAGGCTGAACTCAAAAGGATTGAGTTTGCTGCCGTCTTTAATTCCGAGCAGCGGATTATTGTTTGTGTAAACCGCACCTGATGAGGTTCCTGCAATAAGGCTGCCTGTTACCGGGCTGAAAATAACTGAAGATACTTCAAGCCCGCCGAGTCCCGTGTAACCCCACTCGTCTGTGTTTTCACCGCCTTTTGCTGCTGCGGGAGTGAGAGAATATACGCCGCTTGCCCAGCCTGTTATAAATACATTATTAGAGGGGTCGATCGTAATGCCATAAATATGAGTTGCAGGCAGATTTCTGTTGATCATAAACCATGTGTTTCCGCCGTCAATACTTCTGTACATGCCGTTGCCGTAAGTTCCGGCATAGATTCTGTTGTTCTGATCAATGCCAAGCGACCATATAAAATCCCATCCGGTATTGAGCTTCACCCATGAAGAGGTTCCTGAAGGAAGTTTGAATACCCCGCCTCCGAATGTGCCGGCAAAGAGATTCCCGTTGCCGTCAGCGCGGATGGCATTAACAACCTGAGAAGTGAGTCCGGCATTGAATGCGGTCCATGAAGCTCCGCCGTTTGCTGAACGGTAAACTCCGGTTCCCCATGCTCCTGCATAAAGGGTGCCGCCCCTTCTGAGTATTGTTCTTACGTCAACATTTTCAAGAGCAGTGACTGCCCAGTTTGCGCCTCCGTCGGTGGTTTTGTAAACACCGCGCTCAGTGGCAGCATATATAACTGATGCGCTCTCAAACTCCAGATCCCAGAGATAACCCACAAGCATTGAAGAATTAATATGGGTCCAGTCGGTTCCGTTATTGGTTGATCTCAGCACTTTGCCGCCCCAGGTTCCCGCATAGAGATTATTATCGGGTCCGTATTTCATCACCCAGATCATATCACCTGCCGGCTGACCACCCTGAGCCTGCTGCCAGTTTACGTTGCCTGTCTGACCGGGATCGCCGTAACCTGTGAGAGAAACGGTCACCTGAGCAAAATTATTTATGGAATCCGGATCCTGCTCCTTAAGAGAAATTACTTCGGCCGAGTTAAGGAGTGTTTCTCTGACCGGAATTTTACCTTTGAAATATGTGGCGTTATGCTCACCCGAATTAAACTGGCCGGGGCCGTAAATTGATTTTACAATCACCTGACCGTTGATCACTCCACCGGGAAAATCAAGAGTTGCACGCGGAGCAAGGAGTGTTCCCCTGAGATCAATCTCAGTGATTTTAAGACCTTCGGCCTGCCATACATTGTAAAGCACATTGGTTGTGGCAGTTCCGTTTACCACGAGTCCGCCGCTCCATTTAACTGAAGCTGAATCGATATTCACGAGGGCAACAGATCCGTTGGGAACATTAAGCGTGAAGCTTGTTGATTGTGAAAGCTGGTTGCCTTTTACATTAAACACATTGAGGAACGGATGGCTGCCGTTCAGCACAAGTCCGCTGTTCTGAATTGTAACAGTGCCGTTGGGAGTATACTGAGCCAGTGAGAGTGAAAGCGAACGGAAATAACTTTCAGCAGCCTCAAAATTTATCAGGCTGTCTTTTCTCAGGGTTCCGTTTTCAATGCTCACCTGATTTATGGGGAGATTTGTGCTGTCTTTATAAACAACATTCCCGTTATACACGCTTCCGCTCAGGTAGATCAGATTGCGCCCCACAATAAGAACATCTTCTGCTCCGGCCGGGTAATTAAGCATATTCCCGACGCTGTAGTTGGCAAAAAATGCATCGCGGCCAACAGCAACGCGCCCTTCGGCATCAGCAGATGGCTGGTACATATCGCCGAATGTGAAGACGTTAAAATCTTTTGCGAAACTGAGGTCAAATGCAGACTGCGATATTGATGCTATACTGACTTTTGCAGATATGCTCAGAGTGGTAACCCCCTGATTGAGGAGGAATGGAACATCCCAGAATCCCGTTGCTGTGTCATAAGATCCTGAACCCGCTGTATGGTTCTGATAAATCAGTCCTGCCGGGAGCACATCTTTAATCTTTATCTGTGTTGCAGCATCCGGTCCGTTATTTCTTAGGGTGAGGGTGTAATTAACTATCTGATTATCATCAGGGGTATTGTCATCAACCGACTTCTGAAGCTGAAGATCAGCCTTTGGCACCGGGTTAGGGTTAATCAGTTCCGGGATATTCTGATAATTAATGGCTGATACGGGATTAGCCGAGACATAAAACACAACATCTTCAAAATCGTTATCGCATCCGCCGTAATCTCTTCTTATATCTTCAAAAGTGAGCACCACTCTTCCGCTGTTGGGATCCTTAAGCTGGAGATTCTGCTGTTTGAGTGCAGTGTTTGTCTGAGGATTCAGATTTGGATTGGAGAAAAGCCTCCAGTTGCCGTTAGTCACATTTGAACTTCTGAAGCCGTCGGCAATGATAAACCAGCCAATGACTGTGCCGGGTGTGAATGTCCCGATTTTCACTTTCATTCCCGCTCTCATTCCCCCACCGCTGTTAACCTTTGAGGAATTCGGGAAAATTATAGTCATGGTGTTCTGAATATCAGCTATTGTCTGCGGGGGGTTATTGACATTGTAGGTATAAAAACCGAGTGTATTGCGGTAACCGGCACCTTCATCAATAAAGGTAACGAACACATCGCAGTTCTGAATTACATAAAGGTTTGTCACCACGGTATCGCTCAGCCATTCAGGGTGAGTTCTCGGAACGTTCTGGCCGTCTTTTACGCTTGCGCGTATCCAGTTCAGAAAATCCTGCGATACAATGTCGTTCTGCTGAAGATAATTTGGCACACCTTCTGAGTTCCATGTGCCGAGCGTGAGATAATTTGTGGTCTGTGCCGTTGTGACTGTGTGGCACGAAAATAAGATTATTAAAAAGAGTACTGCATGAGTAATCTTCATTGATTTTGCTCCATTATATGACATCTTTATGAGATAATTCTCATTTTGATGCAAAAAATGCCCTGATTAATTTAATTTAATAAATACTGACATACTTTTACAAAAACCATGCCATTTTACTGCTTCAGAAATCTGAAAATTCTGCCGATGTGGCTGAGATGCGACCAGTGATCTGCGGGGGTTTTATATGAATAGCCTTTTATAAGCAGTTTCCCTTTCTCTGCCGAAGTTTCAAGAAATCCGGTTCCGTCATCATAACCTTTCTTTTCCCTTTTTACCCCGAGCTCTTCCAGGATAAGATCAGCTGCTGCAGCAGCAGTCATATACTCTTTCACCGTGAGTGAAGAGTGAGTGAGGATGAACTTCTTTTCAGATGCTGCGGCCTGTTTTGCCATTTTCTTAAAATCGGGCATCTGCTTTTTCAGTGAATCCGCATCAAAATCTGCATAGAGCCCGTCGGCCAGCCCGATGCCCGCTATCCTCCCGTAATGATTTTTAAGTATTGCCCTCACACCTGCATAACCCGCGCTGAACGCCGTAAGGTAAACGGGAAATGAGGCGGGGAGGTCTGTTTTCAGGGAATCTTTGATAAAGCGGTAAGTCACATCCAGGAGTCCGGTGAATTTATTTTTATCAGAGAAATACCTCCGTTCATAACTGCCGCTCAGCACACCGAGATCGAGAGAAACGAGTATACCGTTGAATCCCGAGCCGGTGAACTGGTTTTTAACCGTCTCATGATCACCGTGGAGATGAAAAATGATTCCGTCGGATGATGATGCGTTAAAGATGCGGGGGGGCGGTCAGATATGCAGTCTGAACATATTCACCGGCCGTAAACCCTGGCAGCTTTGTAATGTTCCAGGTTTTGAATGTCTGAGCTGCGGCACTCACCGAAAAAAAGAGGGCAAGAATAATTGTTAATCCCGTGATTAAATTGTAATTTTTCGGTACAGACATAAAACTTTGAAACACTCCGATGAATGAAGATAAAATCCGCCGGTTCAGCGATATATTTGATTCCGGCAAAGATAACAAATTAATACTTACAGAAGCAGAAAAGTTCATAGCAGATAATTTCGGGAATGAAGCCTCAAGAATTCAAAGAGTTCTTGACAGGTATTTCCTGAAAGAGAGACTAATCACCGATGCCGCCGCGCTCAGAAAAACGGATCCGCCGTTTCATATCGAAACAGATGATGTGATAGAATCAGCCGAGCTCAGATATTACACGGGAGAGTCACAATACGGCATCTGCACTGTATTTTATGAAGAAGATTACCTCTCTGCCGTTTATTTCACTGCTGTTGATGAAGATGACTTCAGGGGGGAGGATGGTAAAAAACCGCCGTTCAGCCTCCGGAAAGACAATTCTCTTAAGAAAGAATTCAAAAAAATATTTGCGCGTGATTTCGGCGGAATCAAGGTTCTGCTGCTTGGTGATGAAAACCATGTTAAAATATGGGAAACAATTGCCAGAATACCCGCGGGAAGGCTTGCGTCATATTCGGTTCTTGCCGAAGCCGCCGGTTTTTCGAAAGGGTACTCACGTGCTGCAGGAGCAATTACAGGTGCCAACCCCGTCAGTTTTCTTATACCCTGCCACAGGGTGGTGGGCGTTTCGGGTGATCTTACCGGCTATGCCGGAGGACTCGGAAGAAAGATACTGATGCTTGCGGATGAGACCTTATAAGTAATTATTCCCTGAACTTAAAGGGCATCTGAATCTGTGCCGGCTATGTCTGTATTTTTAATCAGGAGTGGTTTCAATGCATAAAAAGATATTTGATCTGTTTTGCGGACTCCCACGCGGTGGTCCGGGTAATGAAGGGAGCACCATAAGAGCTCTCAGAATTATAAATGACCTTGTCTGCAGCCCTAAAGTGCTTGATGCCGGCTGCGGTGTGGGTGCCTCAACTCTTGTGCTTTCCCGGAATCTTGATTGTCAGTTGACTGCTATTGACATATTTGAAAAAGTAATTGAAATACTTAATGAAAAGATTATAAACAGAGGGCTTGAAACAAGGGTGAAAGCGCTTGTTCACGACATGGGTGATTCCGGAGGACTTGGAAAAAAATTTGATCTCATCTGGTCTGAAGGAGCAGTTTATAATCTCGGGTTTGAAAACGGCCTGAAGACATTTGCCGGGGCGCTTAATCCCCGCGGGTATATTGCGGTCACCGAGCTCACTCTTCTTGAAGACAATGCTCCCGATGCCGTGAAAAATTTCATGTCACGATATTACCCTGCGGCAACAACCATTGAAGGCAATCTTGAAATAATCAGAAAATGCGGTCTGAGTGAGGAGGGGCACTTTGTGCTGCCTGAATCTGCATGGATTGATGATTATTTCACCCCGATGGCAGAGGCGGTTAACAGATTCAGAGCAGAAAACGAGGCAGGTGAAAAGGATCCTGAGCTTGAAAAGGAACTCGCAGAGCTTGAGGAAGAGATAGATTTTTACCATAAATACTCCCGATATTATGGTTATGTTTTTTATGTGATGAGAAAAATGTGACAAGAAGCGCGGGCGGTTCTCATGAGCCGCCCGCCAATTTGATTTTGATCATATAAATGGTTATATTTGTATTCTTCTAAATCGCCCGTTTTGGGCGTTTTTTTTTATAGTAAGGCTATGAGCAAAAAGAACGACGAAATAATAAAAATTTGCGAAGAAACAGCAGTAAGTGAGGGGTTCCTGCCGGTTGAAACGGTAATAAGAGGCAGTAAAAATCAGTTGATTATAGAGGTTTTTATTGACTCCGAAAATCCCGTCACTATTGATGACTGCGCTGCTCTGAGCACAAAAATTAATACCATTTTCGAAGAGAATGCTGTTATTGACGGTAACTACCGGCTTGACGTATCTTCACCGGGAACAGACCGGCCTCTCAGGTATCTTCAGCAATTTCCCAAGAACAACGGAAGATTATTTGACATCGAATACACAGAGAATGGTGAAACAAAGAAACTTTCGGGTAAACTGCTTGGCGTTGAAGGCAGTAAATTAAAGTTTGCTGTCCGTAAAGAGGAAATTGAACTTGAACACGGACAGATAATAAAAGCAATTGTAAAAATAAGTTTTTCATGACGGAGGAAGCAGGATGAATGCCGAGATAGTCGATTCCTTTTCTCAAATGGTGAGAGAAAAGGGAGTTGATAAAGATGTTCTTCACGGTATTATAGAAGATATCTTTGGTATTATGGTTAAGAAAAAATATGGCGAGGAAGCCGTATTTGACGTTGTTGTTAACATTGACCGCGGCGATATAGAAATTTATCTGACCAGGACAATAGTAGAAGAAGTTGAAGACCCCAACATGCAGATCAGCCTTGAAGAGGTTGAAATGAGGGGTAATGAAGACGAGCTGGATATCGATGATGAATATGTTGAAAAAATTCCGCTCGCTGCCTTTGGCCGCCGTCTTGTGACTCTCGCAAAACAGAGCCTGAACCAGAAGATCAGGGAAGTTGAAAAGGAAAACCTTTTCCACAAATACAAAGACCTGGTTAATGAAATTGTTATCGGTGATATCTATCAGATCAGAAAAAACGATATTCTGGTGAACCATAACAAAAACGAGCTCATGCTCCCCCGTGAAGAGCAGATACCTCACGAAAAATACAAAAAAGGGGAATCAATAAGAGCCATTGTCAAAGAGGTAAGAAGAGGCAAGAACGGTCCTGAGGTTATTATCTCAAGGAGCGATGATCTTCTTCTCAGAAGACTTTTTGAAATTGAAGTGCCCGAAATTTATGACGGCATTATAGAGATAAAGGCAATTGCAAGAAGACCCGGCGTTAAGGCCAAGGTTGCAGTTGAATCTGTTGATAAAAGAATTGATGCCGTGGGTGCATGTATAGGCATGAAGGGTGTGAGAATTCACTCAATAGTGCGTGAACTCAACGGTGAAAACATTGACGTGATAAATTACTCGCCTGATCTTAAGGTGCTTGTGGAGAGATCTCTTGCCCCCGGAAAGATCAATCAGGTTGAGATAATTGATGATGAAAATCTCATTAACGTCTATGCCGACACTGATCAGGCGAGCCTGATTGTGGGCAGACAGGGTGTTAATATTGAGCTTACCGAAAAGCTTACCGGATACAAGGTAATGCTTATAAGAGAGCTTAAGGATATTGATGAGCTGGATTATGATGTTGATTTATATGAATTCAGAGATGAGCTCGGAGATGAAATTTACTTCAAACTGATCAATGCAAGATTTGACAGCATGCTTGAAGTACTTAAAGCAACTGACGATCAGCTGGGCAGAATTGAAGGTTTTGATGAAGCTACCATTGAAAAGGTACGCGAGATTTTGAAAACCGGATTGCAGGAAGACTAATACAGAATTCGGGAGAACAGGATACAGAATATGTCTGAAACAAAAGAAAAGAAAATAAGAATAAGCAAGGTTGCATCGGAGTATAATCTTTCATCCGATCTTCTTATTGAGTTTCTTAAAAAGAAAGGCTTTGAGGCCAGAAGCATCAACACGCCGGTTACCGACGAGATGATGGAGGCCATTGAACAGCAGTTCAAGAAGGAAATAGAAAAAGCCAAGGCTCATTACAAGAAGGTTGAAACGATAAAAGAAAAGCTCTTTGGAAAGAAGGAAGAAGAAAGACAGTCTGAATCCGAAGATATCGCGAATGTGACCCCCTCGGAACAAGGCGAAGAAGAGCAGCCCGAAGAAGTGTACACACCCCTGCAGGAAATTGATGAGGCAGAAGAAGAGGCCGCTCCTGTTAAAACGGAAGAGCCCGTGAAAGAGGAGGTTAAGCCTGTTGCAGCAGAAGCCGTTGAACCGGCCGAACCTGTTAAAGCAGAGGAAGTGAAACCCGAAGTCAAAGAAGTTCAGCCCGTTAAAGAGGAGCCCAAAGCCCCTGTGCAGCCTGTGCAGAGCCAGGCGCCTCAGAAACCGGCCTACACACCGCCTCAGCGTCAGCCGCAGGATAAACCGGCTTATCAGCAGCCGAGAGTTCAGCAAACAGTGCCGAAACCTCAGCCTGAAGCTCCCAAAAAGGAAGAGCATCAGCCGCGTCAGCCTGAAAGCGCTAATTTTGTAGGCAAAAGAAAAATGCAGGGCCTCACAATTGTGGGCAGATATGAAGATATCAAATATAAACCTGCAGACAGATCCAAAGACGGCCAGCAGGGTTCACAGGATCAGAACAGAGACATTAAGAGACCTCCCCGACCCACAGAGCAGGGCGGAGCGGGGCAAACTCCTTCATCTGATCTTTCGGATGATAAAAAGAAGAATAAAAAGAAAAAGAAACCAAGGCCAAAGAAGAAAGATGCCCCGGTTGAAGATAATGAAGCAGTAAAGAAAAAGCAGAAGGTCAAAAAGCTCGAAGTTGATCAGCGGGAAGTTAAGGAATCTATAAGAAGAACAATGCTGAATGCCGATGAATCAAGCGTTTCGGCCAGAGCCGCCTCCAGAAAAAAGAAGAGACAGCAAAGGCTTGAGCTTGAGGAGAGAAGGCTTGAAATTAAAGAGCTTGAAAGCAAAATACTCCGTGTTAACGAGTACATTCAGGTGAATGAGCTCGCAAATCTCATGGGAGTTTCTGCTGCAGAAGTTATTGCCAAATGTATCGGGCTCGGTCTCATGGTTTCAATCAATCAGAGACTTGACATGGATACAATCACCCTGGTTGCCGATGAATACGGATTCCAGGTTGAACTTGAAGACGAATTCACATCAGAAGAACTTATTGATCTTGATGATGATGACGAGGATCTGAGCACAAGACCTCCTGTTGTAACCATCATGGGTCACGTTGATCACGGTAAGACATCACTGCTTGATTACATACGCAGTGCAAACGTTGTTGCCGGTGAAGCAGGCGGTATTACCCAGCACATTGGTGCTTACAGGGTTGAAGTCTCAGACGGAAGATATATAACATTTCTTGATACCCCCGGTCACGAAGCGTTCACCGCTATGCGTGCCCGCGGTGCCCAGATAACCGATATAGTTATTCTGGTTGTTGCGGCAGATGATGCCGTGATGCCTCAGACGGTTGAAGCCATAAGCCATGCGCAGGCTGCAAATTCACCTATTGTTGTTGCAATAAACAAAATTGATAAGCCCGGCGCCAACCCTGATAAAATCAAACAGCAGCTTGCCGACCGTAACATTCTTGTTGAAGAATGGGGCGGAAAATATCAGTGCGTTGAACTTTCAGCCAAGAAAGGGCTTAATGTTGATCTTCTCCTTGAGAAGATTCTTCTTGAAGCTGACCTTCTTGAACTTAAAGCAAACCCCGAAAGAGGCGCAAGAGGCGTTGTTGTTGAATCAGAGCTTGATAAAGGCCGCGGTATAACCGCAACAGTGCTCATCCAGAAAGGAACTCTTTCTGTGGGCGATCCTTTTGTTTGCGGTATCTTTCATGGCCGCGTAAGAGCAATGTTTGATGAAAGAAATAAAAAGGTGCATGAAGCGGGCCCATCAACACCCGTTCTTGTGATCGGTTTTGAAGGTCAGCCGCAGGCAGGTGATTTATTTGTCGTGGTTGATTCTGAAAAAACAGCCCGTGAAGTAGCAAACAAGAGACAGCAGCTTAAACGCGAGCAGGATAAGAGACAGGTTCATCATATCACCCTTGATGAAATTTCAAGACAGATCAGCCTCGGCGGTGTTAAAGAGCTCCCGATTGTTGTGAAAGGTGACGTGGATGGTTCAGTTGAAGCTCTCGCAGATTCGCTCATGAGACTCTCAACCGAGGAGGTGAAAGTTAAAGTTATTCACCGCGGAGTGGGAGCAATCTCTGAAAGTGACGTGCTGCTTGCTGATGCATCGCAGGCAATCATTATCGGTTTCCATGTAAGACCTCACGCAAATGCCAGGAAACTTGCCGAAACCAATAAGGTTGATATCAGAATTTACAACATCATTTATGACTGTATAAATGAAGTTAAAGCGGCCCTTGAAGGAATGCTTTCACCAATACTTTCTGAGGAGATCACATCTTCAACAGAAGTGAGAGCGGTGATTAAGGTTCCGAAAGTGGGCACAGTTGCCGGATGTTATGTGCTTGAAGGCAGGATACACAGAAATGATAAGATAAGACTTATCAGAGACGGTATCGTGATCCTGACCGGTGATATTTCATCGCTCAAGAGATTCAAGGATGACGTGAAAGAGGTTGATCAGGGTTATGAGTGCGGTATAAGCCTCAACAACTTTAATGACCTCAAGACAGGCGATATAATTGAAGGTTTCAAAGTAGTTGAAACCAAGAAAAAGTTATCTTAAAATTACACGGATAAGCTGCGGCTTTAAGGGCTGCAGCTTTTCATGTGCGAAAGCGGTAAGGTGAATTATGGGACACAGGGCAGCAAGGCTTGAAAGTCAGATTAAAGATGAACTGAGTCTTATCGTACTGCACAAAATGCAGGATTCGGCATTCGGGCTGGTGACAATTACAGGGGTAAAACTGTCACCCGACCTTAAAATTGCCAAAGTTTACATCTCTGTTTACGAAAAAAGCAACAGACCCGTTGTGCTTGAAAAATTTGAGGCATCAAGAGGAATGATCAGAACCGAACTTGCTCATAAAATAAGAGTGAGGTTTGTGCCCGATCTTAAGTTTTTTATTGATGACACTCAGGATTATGTTGAAAAAATTGATTCCCTGTTAAAGCAGATTCATGAAAGTGATAACCAGAGAGAACGGGAATAACATAACCCCTGATTTTACTGCGGGCGAAGTATTTCTTATTGACAAACCCCGGAGATGGTCTTCTTTTAAGGTCATTCATGAAGTCAGAAAGTACTGCGGAACCAGAAAAGTGGGTCATGCAGGAACTCTTGACCCCATGGCAACCGGACTTCTCATTATCTGCACCGGTAAAAAAACCAAAAGCATCACAGAATTTCAGGATCTCGGGAAAACCTATACCGGTGTAATAACACTCGGTAAAAGGACTCCTTCAATGGATGCCGAAACCGAAGTGACTGAAGAGAAGGATTACAGCCATGTCACCCCTGAAATGATTGAAGAGGTGAGAAAAACTTTCATGGGCGAAACAGAGCAGATTCCCCCCATGTATTCGGCTGTAAATTACGGCGGTAAAAAGCTTTACAAGTTTGCCAGGGCAGGCAGGGAAGTTAAGCGGGAACCGCGGAAAATCGTGGTTACTGAATTTGAGATCACTGAAATTTCTCTTCCTGAAATCAGATTCAGAATAGGTTGCTCAAAGGGGACTTATATAAGAGTTATAGCAGATGATTTTGGCTCAAAGCTTGGATGCGGTGCTTATCTTACCGAACTGAGAAGAACAAAGATTGGTGATTATGATGTGGAGGATGCCTTTTCACCGGCCGGTTTCATTGAGATGATGAAGGCGAAAGGCGCAGTTGACAGTCAGACCCGATAAATATAACAAGATAATGAAATAAAATTATTAACTTAATATTTGTGAAAAAATATTTTTATCGATGAATATATACAGAAGTATTCAAGAAGTCGGATTTGACAAAAAAACCGCCCTTACAATAGGAACATTTGATGGTCTTCATCTTGGCCATCAGGAAATTTTATCGGTGCTTAAAAATAAAGCGGCCGAAAAAGGGTTAAGAAGTTTTGTTGTCACGTTTGAACCCCATCCCCGCACCGTTGTTATCGGTCTTGGCAGCCCTCTTCACCTGATTACCACAATTGAAGAAAAGACGGAACTGTTTGAGAAGGCCGGGGTTGAAAACCTGCTTATAATCAACTTTACGGAAGAATTCTCACAGACACCCCCCGAGGTGTTTTTCAGGGAATATATCATTGATAAAATTGGTGTGACCAGCTGTATTATCGGCTATGATCACAGATTCGGTAAAGGAAGGGACGGCGGAGAAGATATAATCCGCGGGCTGGCAGCCGCAAACAGTTTTGATGTCACAACGGTTGGCGCAGTTCAGATTGGCGATATCATAATAAGCAGCTCAAAGATAAGACATCTGCTTTTTGAAGGTGAGACAGGCCTCGTGCATAAGATGCTCGGCAGAAATTTTTCCCTTCTGGGGCATGTGGTAAAAGGAGATCAGAGAGGCAGACTGCTCGGGTTCCCGACCGCAAACATAAGACTCTCAAACAAAGACAAGATAATCCCCGGGGTTGGGGTTTACGCCGTTAAGGCAGAGGTTGAAGGCACGGCATACAATTCAGTGATGAATGTGGGATACAGGCCTACATTTGTTACGGGTGAACTCACAATTGAAGTGCATCTTCTGGGGTTTGACGGAGATCTTTATGACAAAGAGATGAAAGTGACCGTACTTGAAAGAATGCGGGGCGAAAAGAAATTTATATCAAAAAATGATCTGATTGAACAGATTAAGACTGACATTCAGAAGGCAAAAGATTTTTTCAATAATTGATCCCGGTTAATTCTGGGGTTGGATCGTATAACTAAACAAAGGCAATAGTAAAATGACAAAAGAAGAAAAACACGAGATAATCCGTAAGTTCGGAACCTCGGAATCTGATTCGGGAAGAAGCGAAGTTCAGATTGCTCTTTTAACAAAGAGAATCAATGACCTCACAAGCCATTTCCAGGCTCACTCAAAAGACCATCACTCAAGAAGGGGACTCCTTATGATGGTTGGCAAGAGAAGACACCTGCTTGATTATCTGGCTAAAAAGGACATTTCCCGTTACAGAGCCATTATTAAAGAATTAAATATAAGGAAATAAGGTATTTTAAGATGATTTGCATCAAAGAAATAGAAGTTGGTGGAAAGAAAATAACGATTGAGACCGGCAGGTACGCAAGACAAGCCTCCGGTGCCGTTATGGTAAGATGCGGTGATACGATGGTGTTGGTTACTGCTGTTGCTGCTGCAAAACCAATGGAAGATATTGATTTTTTCCCGCTTCAGGTTGAATACCGCGAAAAATTATCTGCTGCCGGCAAAATTCCCGGAGGATTCTTAAAACGCGAAGGAAAACCAAGCGACAATGAAGTATTGAGCGGACGACTCATAGACAGACCCATCAGACCTCTGTTTCCCGATGAGTTCAAACATGAAACTCAGATTGTTGCAACCGTCTACTCATTTGATACTGAAAATGATCCCGATGTGCTCGCAATCGTGGGCGCATCGGCTGCTCTTACAATCTCCCATATTCCTTTCCTCGGGCCGATTGCCGGAGTGAGAATGGGACGTGTTGACGGGCAGTTCATCATTAATCCGACTTTTGAAGAGCTCGGAAAAAGCGATATGGAGCTTGTTGTTGCCGGAACCGAAGACTCAATCATGATGGTTGAAGGTGAGGCAAAAGAGGTATCAGAGCAGGATATGATTGATGCTCTGAGAATTGCTCAGGAAGCAATCAGACAAATTGTTGAAGTACAGAGAGAACTGCAGAAAGAATGCGGAGTTGAGAAAATGGTTGTCACTCCCGCAGAAGTTAATGCAGAACTCGTTGAAGACGTACGCAGAGAATCGTATGAAAAACTGAAAGAAGTTATCTATACGGTTCTTCCTAAACAGGAAAGAGCTGACAGGATGGGTGAAATATTTGAATCCGTCAAAACAGCTCTTGCAGAAAAATATCCCGAGCAGGAAAAAGTCATAAAGAGAAATCTTGATGACCTGGTATACGAACTTATAAGAAAGAGTATACTTGAAGAGGGGAAACGCCTTGACGGAAGATCCACAACGGATATCAGACCTATTACCGTGGAGCTTGGTCTGCTTCCGAGAGTGCATGGTTCGGCACTTTTCACCAGAGGCGAAACACAAAGTTTGACTACTCTCACTTTAGGCACATCAAATGATGAGCAGATCATTGACGGGCTTAAAGCCGAATCAACAAAACGATTCATATTACATTATAATTTCCCGCCGTTCAGCGTCGGGGAAACCGGAAGAATGACTGGTGTGGGCAGAAGAGAAGTAGGCCATGGTAATCTGGCTGAAAGATCGCTCAAAAATATGATTCCGGAATCAGCAGAATTTCCATATACAATCCGTCTTATTTCAGACATTCTGGAATCAAACGGATCGTCATCAATGGCTACCGTATGCGCCGGCTCCCTCTCATTAATGGAAGGCGGAGTTCCGGTTAAATATGCGGTTGCAGGTATTGCAAT
>JABWCA010000304.1 GCA_013359345.1 Ignavibacteriaceae bacterium | reverse complement strand
GTTCCGCTATATGCTGCAAAGTGAACCGGGGTTAAAGCGTAATATCTCCCGTGCCGGGGAGTTTAGTGCCTCGTAAGTTGGCTCCCCGGCATCTCTTTAATAAATTCAGAAGGAAGAAAAATATAGCGGATTTTTATCCGGGCACTGGTTGTGGTCTAACAATTATTGCGAAAGATGGGGTATCCTTTAAGTAACAGGAAACGTGCCTGGAGGGATTGGGAATTTCTAACCTTTTTTTAGAAGAATCTTACACGGCTTATCAAAAGAAATGAAATAAAGTGGAGGCATCAGAGAGGACCGTCTGAAGATCCCCTCTGAGCAGAAAAGGAAAAAATTAATCGGTATAGAAGTTAACACCGCCGTTATTGGTGCCGTCATTTATAACGCCGTAAAAAGTCTCTTCCATGAGGTTTTCTGAGTAGTCGGTTTTTATGTAGCGTGCGTTAATCTCAACAGAGTTATCTTCATAAACTCTGACCTTCACATAATTCCAGACATATTTATGTCTTCTGTGGGAAATTAGCACGGTCTTACTGAAAGCAACATAACCCTTGGGATTATTGATAGTCATCGCAGGGAAATATTCAAACTCCTCTACAGCCATCCCCCCGGTAACATCAGGTGATTTTTCTTCTGTGGAATCTATTACAAGTTTGCATTTTCCGTACTCAAAAACTGCTTTAACATCTTCGCCATTTTTAAGTGCGTTCATGAATGCGGTGAAATTCTTTATACGGGGATCATCCTGTGCGTTAAGTACAGCAGAGGCACCGGTAAAAAGTAAAACGACAATTAATATTCTTTTAAACATCCTGTTTCCATTTTAGTGACCTGTAAAAATACAGAATCAGGTTCAGATGTTAAAAAATCGTCCCGAGCTGAATTTCAGAAAATATCAGAGCGCGACTTGTATCAGCACTGAGCAGAATGCAGCAGAATTACACCAGCTTTGGTATTCTCTCAATAAAGGCGTTCTGCGAATTAATCACGATTGTATCGGGAATGTTATTTATATAATCCCTGAATTCAGCAATGGTTCTGCAGTTGCAGTAACTCAGTCCCGATCTTATTCCGTAAAGGAATTCCTGGATAAACTCATCTATCGTACCTTTATACTCAACCAGCGTTTCAATGCCTTCTACAGCCTGTTTAGATTTCCCGAGTATTTCTGATGCTGATTTGGATGCGAGTCCGCGGAATAGTTTGTATTTTTTTCCGTCTATGGCTTTGATTATAGCTCCGGGGGATTCATCAAATCCGGCAAAAAGCCTGCCGAGCATGCAGAGATCAGCTCCCAGAGCAATCGATTTAACAACGTCACCGGAATATCTGATGCCGCCATCCGCCATTACAAGGCACTCAGCACTTTTAACGTCCTTTATTTCTTCCAGAATTGAAATCAGGCCGCCGCCGATACCAGTTGCAATTGAAGTTGAACAGGCAGAACCACCGCCGATACCAACCCTTACCACATTAACACCCAGTTCTCTCAGAAACAGATAACCTTCCCGGCTGGCAACGTTTCCGGCAACAGTTACGTAACCGCTGAGGCGTGAGTTGTACCAGTTGAGAGCATCTTCCATGAGTGAACTGAACCCGTTTGCAGTATCGAAACAGATCCAGAAGGCGTATTTTGAAGATCGTTCGCTTAATCTGTAATTTTCAAAAACTTCTCTCAGTTCAAGGAGCCTTTCCTGATAATCACCTGAAACACCGGTGGCCACACCGATATTAATATGTTCTCTGCTGCCCAGGCCGGAATCAAGTATCAGATCAATTGCGGTTTTGAGTTCTGTAACCTGCTGCTGAATGGTCTGGAACCTGTGTATAAGTCCCACTGAGCCGAACTGGTTCAGTTTTGCCGCCATGCGCGCGTTGCAGACCGTATCCATGGGTGAGGCTACGATGGGGGAGTCGAGAGTTGCAACTCCGTTAATATGTGTTGTAAGACTTACCTCGCTGCGGCTGCTGATTGTCGATTTAACTCTTGGCAGTATGCTGATGTCATCAAAAGTCAGGTAAGTTTTATGCATAATAGCTCCTTGCTGATTAAAATTCTGAAAGCGGCTTTCAAAATGGGAAAACGGACAGATAAATAAAACAGAATTTTATCATGCATTGTAAGATTTCTGATAAACGGTAACCTTATTGAGCTGTTTCACATCCACTTCAACCCCGATTCCCGGGAGCTGTGGTACATCCATTGTGCCATCAGGGTTGACTGTAAACTCCGGGTACACAATATCCTCCTTATAATACCTTTTTGAAGCCGATATATCTCCAGGCAGCGTGAAATTCTCTTTTGATGCGAGAGCAACGTTCCCGGCACGCCCTATACCCGATTCAAGCATACCGCCGTGCCATACAGGCATTCCCTGATCTCTGCAATAGTCATGAATTTTAATTGATTCAGTGAAACCGCCCACTCTTCCGGGTTTAATGTTAATTATTCCGCAGCTTTTAAGTTCTGCCGCAGCCCGGGCGTCTTCGAGTGAATGGATGCTTTCATCCAGACAAAGGGGAGTCCGTATTTCCTTCTGGAGTTTGGAGTGATCAAAAATGTCATCATATCCGAGAGGCTGTTCAATAAGCAGGAGTTTAAACTCATCCATTTCCCTGAACAGGGGTGCATCATCTATCGTATAAGCTGAGTTTGCATCAACCTGAAGCATGATATCAGGGAATTCTTTTCTGAGAGCTTTTATATGTCTTATATCATAGCCGGGGGAAATTTTGATTTTTATACGTTTGTATCCCTCTGCGAGGTAGCCTTCAACAACTCTGACAAGGACCGCCTCACTTTCCTGAATGCCGACACTTACACCAACATCAATTTTATTTCTCACACCTCCGAGCATCTGAGAAAGCGAAATGTTCTGTGCCTTTGCAAAAAGATCCCACAGAGCAGCTTCAACTCCGGCCTTTGCCATCATGTGTCCCCTGACCCTCTTCCAGCTTTCAACTGCCTCCCCGGGAGAATTCAGGTTCTTCCCGATTACTTCACGAATCAAAAATTCTTCCATAATGTGCCATGCGGTCTTAACGGTTTCATAGGAATAAAATGGAGTTGCCTCGGCAACGCATTCCCCCCAGCCGGTTAAGCCGCCGCTTTTTACTTCAACTATTATATGTTCTTCGTCATATTCCGTTCCCATTGATGTTACAAAAGGACTGACGAGTTCCATTTTTATATGCCTGAGTGTGATGTTTTCAATAAGCATAATACAGCCTGAATAATTAATTCTTATGATACGTGTAAATTAGTAAAAAAAGTAATCAGTGCTTTGTGCCGGAGTGCTTGGTGCGTGGTTAAGCAGCATAAATGGGATGGAACGCAGACGACACGGATTTTTACAGATTATCGCAGATTATTTTTTCATGGATGTCAACATTGATGCTGGAAAAATCTAAGGTCAAGATTGGTGATGTTTAAGGTGATTAAACCAACAATTCCTGCTGAGTAATCACCAAACCAATTCTTTGTTTGAACGCCGTATATTCTTGCCGTTTGCTTTAGCTGACGGCAAAAGTGTAAATTAACAATCATAAACATTTATTAGACGTGCTTTACCATTCGAGGGAAGTTTCCCCCGAATGGTAAGAACAAAATTTTCATTACACCTCCCAACTCCCGGGATGCGAGCATCGCATCCCTAACGGATGGCGCCAGACAAGACCAGGGGCCAACCCGGGACGGGTTGAATATTTGTAGAAAAGGCAACCCCCAACAAAATCCCTCCACGACGCAAAGCGGCGGTTTTTTGACAAACAAAATATTCCTGACATTTCCGGTCATTCATCCACACATCTTTAGAGACGCAACGCTTGCGTCTCCCAAATGCATTTCCCAACCCGTATCTTCGGCCAAAAATAATGAAAAATGCGGCTGAAGCCGGGGGGCTGTGAGATTTTTATCCGTCGGTTAAAACCGACGGCAATAGATGATAAAAAAGCTGTAAGACATTATATTGAAATGGTTAAGCGCTTCAGAATTGTTGTTTATCTATTGCCGTTGACTCTTGCGTCTCCCAAATGTTCCTCCCAAAGGCCTCTCCCAAAATGCATTTCCAAACCCTTCTCTTCGGCCAAAAATAATGAAAAAATGCGGCTGAAGCCGTTTGGGTTCTGCGAGATTCTTTTCCGTCGGTTAAAACCGACGGCAATATTAAAACCGGCGGCAACAGATGAAAAAAAGCTGTAAAACATTAATAACAAATGGTTTAGCGCTTCAGAATTGTGGTTTATCTATTGCCGTTGACTTCAGTCAACGGAAAATAAAGCCTATCCCTTCACAGGCTCCAGCCTCATATCCGTAGAGACGCAATGCTTGCGTCTCCCAAAGGTTCCTCCCAAAGGCCTCTCCCAAAATGCATTTCCCAACCCGTATCTTCGGCCAAAAATAATGAAAAATGCGGCTGAAGCCGTTTGGGTTCTGCGAGATTCTTTTCCGTCGGTTAAAACCGACGGCAATATTAAAACCGGCGGCAATAGATGAAAAAAAGCTGTAAAACATTAATAACAAATGGTTTAGCGCTTCAGAATTGTTGTTTATCTGTTGCCGTTGACTTCAGTCAACGGAAAATAAAGCCTCTCCATTCACAGGCTCCAGCCTCATATCCGTAGAGACGCAATGCTTGCGTCTCCCAAATGTTCC
>JABWCA010000043.1 GCA_013359345.1 Ignavibacteriaceae bacterium | reverse complement strand
ATTGCGTCTCTACGGATACCACCGATTTTTTCAACCATTTATGCTGCCACGAAATACGCGCCACGAACAACGATCAACGTCATTCTGCATTGCGTCTCTGCGGATACACTGCATTTATGCTGTGACGAAACACGAGCCACGATTAACGAGCAATCCGCCGCAGGCGGACAGGCTGTCAACAAGCAACGATGTCTAATAAAACAAAAACGCCCCTCCCCGTTTTGTTACGGAGAAGGGCGTTAATTTTATCATGTTAATCCGTGATTATTTCAGCCATTTATGCTGCGACGAGCAACGAACAATCCGCCGCAGGCGGACAGGCTGCAACGAGCAACGTCTTTTATTTCATCACTGTGAGCTTCCTTGTAAGCCGAAGCTCCTTACTTCCGTCATCCGGGGTGAAGGTGATTGTATAAATATAGGTGCCGCTTGAAAGACCGGAGGCATCAAACTGAAATGAATATCTGCCTGCATCGCGTCGGGTGTTTTCAGGTGCGCTAACCAGGCCGCCCATGATATCAAAAACCTTCACAGAAACGAATCCCGGTTGCGGCACAGCATAACTTATTGTGGTAACGGGATTAAAAGGATTGGGGTAATTCTGTTCAAGAGCAAATGAGGCAATATTTATTTCTGCCCTTATGATCTTTGAATATGAGACAGTGCCGTCAAAATCGGTTTGTTTAAGTCTGTATTCAAACAAACCTGAGCCGGTGTGAATGTCATTAAATGCATAGTGCGTTATTTCTGATGTTGTACCGGCGCCTCTTACAAAGCCAATTGTGCTGAATTCTTCGGTCGTCCAGACTTTCCTTCTCTGCACTTCAAAGCCCTTATTATTGAGTTCTGTTGCAGTGCTCCATGAGAGCGTAACAGTTTCTCCCGTTACACTTGCAGAAAATGAAGTCAGTTCAACGGGGAGAACTGCCCCCACTCTGAAAGTATATGCACCGGCCTCACCGGGCAGGGGTTTGTTAATGCTGCGGTCGGGTGTGTTTACCGTGATGTAATATTTCACGATATCATTACTGTTAACGCCGGTGATAAATCCTCTGTAAGAAGTGCCTCCGGCAGGAACCATCCCTGTTTGTGTGAAGCCGCCGCCATTTACAGAAAAACTGAGTGTAACTGCGTTTACGGTTTTCTGAGTGTTCACATGAACATCAACGGGAATACCGGCAGAGGTTGCAACGGGAATAGTGTCTCTGAGGGGAAAATGCACAATATGAACAGGGTCTTTAACCCCTATTTCTTTAGTGATGCAATGAATGGCACCGCTGGCAGGGATTATCTGATTACTGTTGATTCCCACTATTCTGTAACCGGGCAGCGCTTCGCTGTAGATTCTGAGTGCGGTTGTGTCATACTGCTGGGCATAAGTGGGCACAATTACTGTTTTATTCACAAAAACAGAGTTGGTGAAAGTTCTGTAATCTCCGCCGCTGCTGGGGTAAAGTCCCGAGCCATCGGGCGGCATGGCAACTCTTACAAGGCGGTATCTTTTTCCTGACGGTGTCAGGAAATTGTTTTGCACATAGTTTATATTTGCCTCTATCTGTGGTCCGTCAGAAACTCCGTTAGGGTATAAGCCTACAAGTATGGTTTCCTCATCAAGAAGCTTCATGTGCATATCAATATGGTGAATGCCGTCATACGGGAGATTGGTCATCTTTATGTACCGGTCAACTCCCATATACTTTTTCAGTATTGTATCTATCTGCGCTTCACTTGCCGCGGGATTTTCGTCAACAATAAGTCTGGATGAAAAAGCGGTGCCCAGCCCGTCGACCATAAAATTACCTCCCGTTGCAATAAGCTTATAAGGGGCGGTTGTGGTCTGATAAACCGGAAAGTTTTTATAGTTCCCGAAAACCACGGGGATCTGGTCATCAAGCGGGCGCGGCCTGTTGTATACCCAGTCAACCAGGTAAAGGCTGTCATTATTATTATTGTAGATTGTCCATGGTCCGTAATCACGCACCCATATACTGTTGAAAGAGGCGATTATGAATTTCACGTTTGTGAGAGGAACCCCGCCTCCGGTTAGATAATTTTTAACGGAATTAGAATCGGAACATACTATCCAGACTGTGCCCTCATCCTGCGCATAATCCACAATCTGCCGAAGTATGCTCTGGTAAGAAGTCCAGGTAATGATAATGCCTTCAAGCTCCTCCCACTCGGCCATGGTTCTGACCGGTGCATGCGGAGGTGATGTAAAAGCCTCCGTCGATACAGGGGGAGTATAATTTTTCATCAGCAGTTCTTCTGCGGGTGTGAGTCCCTTGGGCAGATCCTGCGCCCTGAGGGTAAACGGAAGTATTAAAAGAAGCAGGAACAGTCTGTAATTCATTCTTTAAGCAAAATTAAGTTTTAATATGGAGAAATCATCATCAAGGTTATGATCAGGATCCATATCCTGAAGATAATCAAAAAGCTTGGTAAGCAGCGCGGGATCTGTAAGATTATCCTTCAGATAAAGGCTGAGTTCATCAAGCGAATACATTTTGCCCGGCTCTTTCTCTATTTCATACGCTCCGTCAGAGAAAATGAACATCACGGAGCCGGGGGGCACTGTTGCCGATGCCATTTTATAGTTGTAGTTGGGGAGATGACCCAGAATAAGATTCTTTGTTATGAGCTGCTGAGGTTCGGTTCCGTCTGTGTAAAGAAGAGCAGGCGGATGCCCGGCACTGCCGTATTTGAGCTCACGGGTTTCCTTGTTAAACACACCGTACCAGAGGGTAAAGTAGAGATTATTCTGCTTTTCCATCTCAAACGTCACGTTTAATGCCTTTAGCACCTGATCAGGCTCTCTGAAATCTGTATTGGGAAGCGTTTGCGAACGGAGCACGTTCAATGCTGAAACCGAGAGCAGGGCAGGACCCACACCGTGATCACAGACATCAAGGAGGTACATTGCAAAATGCTCTTTATCTATCCAGTGGTATCCGAAAGAGTCACCCCCCAGATCTGCAGAGGGTACAAATTTCCATTCGGTGGTGATTTCGCCTGAAGAAACAGGGGGAGGGAGGAGAGATTCAACATAATGCGCCGCACGCGTAAGCTCATTTGCGAGCGCTTCCTTGCTTTCAAGCAACGCCTGGTACATCTCATTTCTCTGAAGAAGGGCAATATAACCTGCAGAGTGATACCGTATGCGGGCAATAAGCTCTATCTTATCGGGGAGTTTCACGAGATAGTCATTGGCACCCTTTGAAAATGCCTCGGCTTTGGTGAGCGCTTCCTCTTTTGATGAGAGAACTATCAGCGGAGTATCTTTCAGCTTGGGGTGGCTTCTGAAAAACTTTACAAGGGTGAGCCCTTCAATATCGGGCATGACCAGATCCTGCAGAATTACCGTCGGTTCTATTTCAGAGGCTACCGTAAGCGCCTTTGTGGGATCCTGGCAAAAATGAAACTCAATATCCTTTTCGGCGGCGAGCATCATTTCAACAGATTTACCCACTATGGCCTGGTCATCAATAAGAAGAACTTTGATTTTATAACCGCTCAGGTATTCTGAAATATTCCTTTGCTGACTATGCATTTTTCTTTATTCCGTTTAATAACTGATTTGAAATTTCTTTTGATATCTGCTCCAGGGGGAGAATCCTCACAGCAGCGCCAAGCTCGGCGGCTGCTTTAGGCATTCCGTAAACAACCGATGTTTTTTCATCCTGGGCAATAGTGTACCAGCCTGCTTTCCTGAGATTCAGGAGCCCCTCGCCTCCGTCTCTTCCCATGCCGGTAAGAAGAACTGCAACCCCTTTCATCCTGCTGTTTGCAATTGCACTGTTAAAGAACACATCAACTGAAGGACGGTAGGGGTATTCAACAGGTTCCGGTGAATAATAAAACCGGCCTAATGCATCAAGAAGAAGATGATCATCTTTGCCGGCAAGATAAACCATGCCTCCTGAAGGAGTTTCACCCTCCTCGGCAATTTTTACTTTGTGCCCCGACTGGTTTGTAAGCCAGGCTGCAAGTTCACCGGCAAATTTAGCATCAACGTGCTGAATAATTGTAACAGAAAGATGAGGATCGGGCTTTAACGATGACAGAATTACTGAAAGTGCCTTTGGCCCCCCTGTTGATGACCCTATAAGCAGAAATTTATCTGCAGCAGCACCCGGGGTGACATCGCCATTTTTAACTTTCTTGTTTTTATCTGTGAACAGCTTTTCAAGTGTCGCAATTTTTTTCAGGAGCGCTTCACCCCCCTTTACCTGTCCGGGTGATTCCATAACCGGGGTCGAAACAGCATCAAGGGCGCCATGCCCCATGGCATCAAACACCATGGCTGAGTTCATTCCCACCGATGCGGTTACTATAAGTATGGCGGTGGGCGACTTTTTCATTATCTCTGCGGTTGCTTTCACACCGTTCATCACCGGCATGATAAGATCCATCAGAATCAGATCAGGCTTAAATGTTGATGCAAGCGCAACGGCTTCTTCACCGTTTTCGGCAGTCCAGATAATCTCATAATCGGGATTGCTCTGCACCACCCTTTTAATTGATTCCAGAGCAATTTTCAGATCATTCACAATCGCAATTTTCATCAGGGTTCCCCTATAAGATCTTTAACCGCCGCAATAAGACTTTCGTCATGAAAGCTGCTTTTTGTGAGGTAATAGTTTGCTCCGGCGCGCAGTCCGTTAATTCTGTCTTCTTCCCTGTCTTTGTAAGAGACAATCATTATGGGAATTTCTTTGTATTTAGCCTCAGACCTGATTTTTTCAACAAACTGAATTCCGTTCATTCTGGGCATATCAACATCGGTGAGCACCAGATCAAAATCGGCCTTCTGAAGCGTGTTATAGCCGTCAAGGCCGTCAACTGCTGCGGCAACTTCATAGCCGGCATTTTCAAGAAGGCGTCTTTCAACCTCACGCACGGTGAGTGAGTCGTCAACAACAAGAATTCTCTTGCTCTTTTTCTTCCTGGTTTTCTTCTCAAATGTGATTTTCTGAGGCCTTTTGTTTTTAACAAGGCTGTCAACCGATTTGACAATGTCATCCGCATCAAGAATGAGGGCAATGCTTCCGTCTTCTATGATTGAACCTGCGCTTACATTGGGAATCTTGCGGAGTCGCTGGTCAAGCGGCATTACAACCAAGTCTCTTTCACCCTGAATTGAATCCACCACCAGCCCAATTTTGCTTATCCCGTCATTGAGGATCAGCAATCTGAGAATATCCCTCACGGGGTTTTCATAAGGAAGCTGCAGCACCTGCGATGCTTCAATTATCCCGATATTTTCATTGAGATAGCGGTAATACTGTCTGTCTTCGGCGTGCGATACCTGACTCTTCCCGATCGATAAAATCCTTTCGATTCTGGCGAGCGGAATGGCATATCTTTCATTGTGCACCGTTACAATCAGCGCCTTGATTACCGAAAGTGTTATGGGCAGCTGAAGTATGAATGTTGTACCGGCATTTTCTTCCGATTCAACCCTTACAGATCCTCCGAGCTGATGCGCCAGAGTCTGTACTATATCAAGCCCCACTCCGCGGCCCGATACCTCTGTAACCTCACCCGTGGTAGAGAATCCCGGCAGGAAGAGAAAATCAAGCAGCTCCTGATCCGTCAGCTTCTCCGCTATATCTTCATTGGTATAGCCTCTTTCAACTATTTTCCTGCGCATCGATTCCTTATTGACACCCTTGCCGTCATCCTTAATTGTTATATGCAGCATGCCGCCGCGGTGTGCTGCCTCAAGAATGACCTTTCCCTCTTCGGGCTTGCCTTTGGAAATCCGTTTTTCAGGTTTTTCTATTCCGTGATCAATTGCGTTTGCAATAAGATGGGATAAAGGCGACTCAAGTTTTTCAAGAATATCGCGGTCAACTTTTGTGTTAATCCCGATAATCTCAAAATCCACTTTCTTTTCGAGCCGCTTGCAAAGGTCTCTTATCATGCGGGGGAGCCCGTGTGTAACCTCACCAAAAGGCCTCATTTTACTGAGAACCACCTCGTTATTCATGGTTTCTGCAAGCTGTTCCAGATTCCTTGAATACTGATCATATTTGGTGATGTTTTTTTCAAGCAAATTATCAATCCGTTCAAAGAGGTTGGCCGTCTCCTCAAACTTGGGGTAAAGAATATTAAAAATCTCTTCACCTTCTGTCACGCTTCTCATCTGCTCAATCTGCCTGGTCAGCTCATGAAAATAAGATTTGAGAGTAACCAATGAGTCGTAAAACGGTTTGCTGAAACGGGTCTTGATCTTGATTTCGCCCGAAAGGCCCAGCATTTTATTAAGGTTTTCAGCAAGAACCCTCACATATTGTGATTCTTCCTTATCCTTCTGCTGATTTTTCTGTGCCGCGGGAGCCGCGGGTTTCTTTTCATCAGGGGCAGCCTGCGGAGCCGGTTTCTGAGGAGGGGGAGCATCTGAAATGCTGCCGCCCTCAAGTATTGACCTGAGATTTTTTGAAAGATATTTGATTGTATCGGCGTAACCGGCAAGCCGGCCGGCAATCACTGAAGGCTGGGAAACCGAGAGATCTTTAAGAATATCATTTGCTTTAAGCAGTTCATCAACTGCCATCCCCGAAAGAATCAGCTTGCCGTGCATTGCAGCGCTCAGAAGGTCTTCCATTGCATGTGCCAGCTCAACAGCCTGATTGAGTCCCACAATTCTCGCTGCTCCCTTCACGGAGTGTGCTGCACGCATAAGAGGTTCAAGTTCTGAGGGATTGGTTGAATTTTCAGCTTTAATAAGTCCCTTTTCAAGAACTTTGCTTTGCCCCTCAAGCTCCATGATGAATAGCTCAACCATTGATTCATCAATCTGAAATCCTGAGGGAGCGGGTGCCTTTTCTTCCTTTTTCTCCGGTTTTTCAGGGCGTACTGCCTGCTCAGCGGGAGCGGTTCTGACTTCTGATACCGCGGGAGGATTTAAAAGAAGTGCTTTTGCCTTGTCATCAACGGCGTCATTCACTGTCCCTTCAAATGCTGCCATATAGCCGGAAAGATACGCAGAGATGTTTTCAAAATTGTTTTCCAGCGTAAGGATATGCTTTTCTATTTCATCAAACAGGGTGACAGTGCCCGTGCATGAAGCTATTTTAGATGCTCCCTTGATCGCATTCACCCATGCTGTGAGATTCTGGGATGCTTTAACGGGATCATCTGGCCGGCCTGAAATTGCAGCTCTTATTTTGGCTGTGTTATCGGTGAACTCCGTGTAAAACATTTCAAGCATGAAAGGATCAACGGCTTTGCCGCCTTCGGCTTTGGCTCCTTTTGACTGAGTTTCAGCGGGGGCGTCTTTGATCTTTGAGGCAAGTGCCGCGGCAGATATCCTCAGTTCAATATAGGGATTACCGCTTTCATCAAGATATGCTTCGGTTTCTTCAGGTGATTTTTCAGAAAGCTCTGTGAGTCTGTCATAAATCAGATTGAAGAGATTAATTGCCGGAGGCTCAAGTCCTCTTGATGAAGCTGTGTATTTTGCGAGCACCGTTTCAAATTCAGACAGCAGCAGAAAGACAAGTTCAAGACCTGCAAGCTTTGCCGATCCTTTTAATGAGGAAATGATCTTCTGCAATTGTTCAGCTGTGGCGGGAGAATCAGGTGATGAGAGCACTCCTGCCATGTTTCCCAAAGCAGTTTTAAGTTCATCCAGAAATATTGAGATCAGCATCGGGTCTTTCATTCTTATCCCTTCAGCCCGTTCTCAAAAAATTCTGCGAGTTTTTCTTCATTCAGCACCGATATTTCTGTGCCTTCGTTAACCAGTATGCCGTCAGAAAGGCTCAGACCCGATCTTGAAAGGGTGACCGGCGGAGGCAGAATCTGGCTGCGGTTGATTTTAACGAGTCCCGATATCTCCGTAACGGTGAACACATAACGCGCTCCACCGGTACTCAGGATTAACATTCTCGACTTGTTCTCATCTTCATTTGTCTCCTTAGCCTCGGTCAGGGTGGAGAGGTCAAATGAGAGGAGAAGCTCGCCCTTAATGTTCACCAGCCCTCTGAATATATTATTTGATCTGAACGGCACATAGTGAGGGGCATGATTTTCAACTGCTTCCAGTAAAACTTTTGAATTAATCCCGAACCACTCTCTGCCCACTCTGAAAACTATGAGCGCCAGTTCATTCAGCTCGCCTTCTTCTTTTGTCTGTGCTACTACCTTTGTCCATTCATCAATGAATGTGTTGGGTATTTCACGGTTAAAAAAGTGTCTGGCGGAATCGAAATATACGGGGCAATGCTTGCAGTGGTGATATTCCTGCAGTTCAGGGCAGGTTGCATCACCAAACACACCGATTGATTTCCAGCATTTGACCGGTTTCTGCTGAATCATCTGATCTCCCTCGCTTTATCTGCGCGTGTCCTGAAAATCACCGATTTTGTTTTATCCCCCAGCTTTTCATAGATGAGTGACATGTAAACAAGCGAATCATAGTGATTGGGATTAAGGTAGATTGCCTTGCTGAAGTAATTTAAGGCGCTGCTTTCATCATTAAGCGCGTGTTTGATTTTCCCCATAAGGCTGAGTCCGTCAATGCTGAATTCATGCTCGGCAAGAAATCTTCCGCATTCTGATTCTGCCTCCCTCAGGTTGCCCTGATCGGCAAGTTCATAAATTGCGGGGAGGGAATTTACTTTTATGGCAGCCTTTTTCACAGTTTCTGTTACTGCAGGGGGGGCTTCAGTTTTTACAACGCTCTGATCAATCTCAACCACACTCCGGCGGTATTGCGCCGATGCCGCAGGCTTAACTGATAAGGTCTGTCTGGCCGGTGAGGTTCCTGTACCCCTGCTTATGAGTGATTTTCTCACAAGTTCGGCTGTGCTTTTCAGATTCTGTGAATTGCCATCAGAGCCGGTGGGCCTGCAGGCAAAAGCTTTGTTGTTTGCAACCGGCACAAACCCGTTTTGTGCAAACCAGGCTATCTCGGCATGACCGGTGAAAAGAACGCCGTCGGGTCTGAGCAGTTTTTTCAGTTTTGAGAGCAGTTTCTCACGGGCAGGCCTTGTAAGGTAAATGAGAAGATTTCTGCAGAAAATTGCATCGTAGCTGCTCAGTCTTGATTCCACTCCGTCATCAAGCAGATTCATGGCAATAAAGTTTATATGGGCTGAAAGCTGCGGGTGTATCCGGCTGGTTTTATTGTCATCAGAGATGAAATACTTTGAATGCTCGGGGTTCAGGTCGCTTCTGAATGAATTCGGCGTATAGATTCCCGCCCTGGCAGTCTCAATGAATTCTTCACTGATATCAACCGCGTCTATCCTGAAATATACCGGATTTTCCGATTCAATAAGTGTGAGTGCAATGGAATAAGGCTCTTCACCCGTTGCGCATGGCGCAGAGAGTATCCTGAACAGACCGGTGCTTTTTCTTTCTTTCACCACTGTTTTGAGATATCTGAATGGCTCATTGTCTCTGAAAAACCATGTCTCCGGTACAAGCAGTTTTTTCACAAGTGCCGATGTGTGGTCGGTTCCGCCGTTAAAAAAATCGGTCAGGTTTTTAATTCCGTTGGCAGAGATATAACTTTCCGCAGATTTAGTGACCGACTGCAACCCGACTGAGTCGGGATCCAGCCCGATCACCTCACAAACATGATTAACTATTATACCTAATTCACCAATATTCATATCTTTTCGGAAAATAATCTCTTTTTCAGGTCCTCATTAAGGAGGTCATCAGTTTTAACAAGCTGGAAAATTTTATTTTTGTGGTATATGACCTTACCAAGGTATGGAGTCTGTTCTGCCACGTAACCCGGAGTTTCAAAAGCTTCTGCTTCGGGTTCCACAATATCCATGACCTGTTCACACATCAGCCCTATTGTTTCTTCTCTGTTTTCAGCAGGCTGATATTTAACCAGTATAATTCTTGTACTCAGAAGGTTTTTCACCCTGCTTCCGCTTATAAGAAGGGAGATATCAATAACCGGCACAAGCTTTCCCCTGTAATTGAACTGCCCGGGCACATAAGCAGGTGCTCTTGCAATGCTCTTAAGATTCACCGGCGGAATGATCTCAACAATGTCATCAACACTTATCCCGAAATTATTATCTGCTGCCTGAAACTGAAGGAAAAGCATATCAGGAATCCGCGCTGAATTTTGAGACAACCGTGTGCAGGCTTCTTACAGCCATATTAAGATTCTCTGATATCTCCCTGAATTCCGATATTGAGTCTTTGGTATGGTTGGTCACGTCATTTAACTGATCCATTGCTTCCCTGATCTGATCAGCCGCTTTGGTGTTCATCTGCATGCCGTCATTAATCATTTCAAACCGCGGAATAATGGTGTTAGTGTTTTCAATGATCCTCACAAAATCCCTGGAGATATCGGTGATTTTCTCTGAGTAGTTTTTGGTCTGGCTGCTGTAAACCTCAATCCCGATAACACCTTCTTTTACAGCTTTCTGCATATCGGTTATCATTTCTTCTATTTCAAGTGCCGCCACAGCAGTCTGATCTGCAAGTCTTCTGATCTCTTTTGCAACCACCGAGAAGCCTGCTCCGTATTCACCGGCCTTTTCAGCCTCAATGGATGCATTAAGAGAAAGGAGATTGGTCTGCGTTGCAACCTTGGTGATTGTTGTGAGTATATTATTGATATTTCCCGTTTTCTGATAAAGTATCTTAAGCTTCTCCGAGATATCTTTGGTGGCGTTGGTAAGAGTTGCCATGGTTTCACTGATTTCATCAAATCCGGTCTGACCCGTGTTTGCAAGGGAGAGTGTTTCATCGGCAAGGCCCATAATGTCATTCATCATGTTTGCGAGGTCTTTTGTGGCTGCAGTAATTTCCTTGCTTGTGGCATTAACCTCATTTGATGATGCGGCCTGTTCTGCAACAGATGCTTCAAGATTTCTGATTGAGGATGTTATTCCTGTAACGCCGGAGGTTACATGCACTCCTGATTTTCTGACCTCACTGAGCAGCTCCCTCAGATCCTCTACCATTTTATTCATTGAAATATACACAAGCCATATTTCATCTCTGATATCCTGGTCGGAGGTGGTGCCTTCATTGTTGTTTTCACGGTCAAATTCTTCAAGAAGCTCTTTTGCCCTGTCTATTTTGCCTTCAGCAATAACGGTTGAAATTTTGGAGACCTCTGTGATCGGCTTTATAAGCTGTCTTGAAATTGTTATTGTAAGCCATCCCGCAAACACTATCGCAAAAAGCGAGATAAAGATGGCCGCAAATCTTATGCGGCTGTAATATCCTATACGCTCTCCCAGCATATCCTCAAGATAATAACCTGATTTCTGCCAGAATGTGAATGCCTTTCCGGATACATCGCCCACCTTCATGATAAGGCTGCCGTTCTCTTTTGAGTGCATTCCCGATGCGATATTCCCCATCTGATCAAGGAGTGAATTGAGTTCGGTAACAAGAGTGTCGGTCAGTGCGGGAAATTCTTTCTGCACAGCTTCATTGACCCCGTGATTATCTTCATCAGACCTGATAACAAGCTGTGCATTTTCACGGAGAGTAACTGCGGCCAGTTTTTTAAACTGGTTGAAATGAGTCAGAAACTCAAAAGTTGCCTTGCCTGCACCATCTTCGCTGTGCATGGTTTTTGATATTTCAACACCCGTGGCACTGAGCAGTTTAATTATTTCAGGCATTGTTATCACAACAATATCCATCATATAATAAGTGTCAAGCTCGGGATCAAGAATAAGATTTGAATTATCACCCGTCAGTTTAAGAAGACTGAAAAGACCGGCGAGCAGCTTGTCATGTTCTGATTCAAGCTCTCCGGCATTGGCTATGCTTGTTTTTTCAACAATCTGATCAAATTCCTTTCTCAGATTTTCAGGGAGCAGATCCTGCTTGAAAACTGCCTTCAGATCTTCTTCTTCCAGTGAGAGGTAAGAGCTGTGTTCCTTAAATACGGAATCAAGTGCCGCAAAAGCTGTGGAGGCCGATTTTACAAGTCCCGTCAGTTTAGCGGCTGATGCTTCACTGCCTGAGGCTGCATTAACAGAATGGAGTTTATGAAGTGATACAAATTCTATCACCGAGGAGAGAGGGCGTATTATTTCAAGGCCGGCAATCTCCTTTTCCGCCACATCAATATCCTTTCCCGAATTGATAACCAGAAAAAACATCTGAATTATCATCGGGATTGCAAGAATAACACCGATAAAAGTGATTTTCTGAGAGACCGTGAATTTTTTCAGGGTCTCTTTGGCTTTCTGATTAAAATTATATTTAAGACTGAACATTGAATCTGGCCACTTCATTTCTTAGATTAAACAGTGCTTTGTTTAGCTGCTCCGTAACATCCCTGAATTCATGCAGCGCATTTTTTGTCTGCTCCGCCGATACCGACAACTGGTTCATTGCTTCCGAAATCTGGTCTGCGCCTATGGTCTGATTCTGAATACCCCCCTTCATTGCATCAAAGTAAGGTATCAGATTATTTACCCCTTCAATAACGGAATTTAACTGCTCTGTGATAGATGAAACGTCTTCAACATCCCGCCTTACCTCTTCAGAAAATTTGTCCATTTCCATAACACCGGTTGAAACTGACGACTGCATCTCTTTAACCATCTGCTCAATTTCAAAGGTGGCAACAGCAGTCTGGTCGGCAAGCCTGCTTATTTCCCTTGAAACCACCGCAAACCCGCGTCCGTACTCGCCGGCTTTTTCTGCTTCTATGGCAGCATTGAGTGAAAGGAGGTTTGTCTGTTCAGAAATTTTATTAATAGTGACCACCACGGTCGATATTTTATTTGCTTTATTGTTTATAACCGCAAGCTTGGAGGAAATTGAACCGGTGGCAACAATAAGCTGATGCATGGCATCTTCCATCTGCTTAAGATTATTTCTCCCCTTTTCAGCAAGAACTGAAGTATCCACAACAGATTTTGTAACTGTTGTTTCCACTGTTTCAAGCAGTTCTGATGAGGTGTTAAGAATCTCTTTGGTGGTTGCTGAAACTTCCTTGATTGATGCGGCCTGCTCTGCAACGCTTGCTTCAAGTTCACGTGCGGAAGCTGAGATCTGAGTTGCCGATGCATTAAGATTAATTCCTGATTTCTGAACCTCTTCAACAAGCGAGTTCAGATTCTGAAGCATGTTGCTGAATTCAAACAGCAGCACCTTTGATTCATCATTTCTGTCAAAATTTTTACTCAGGAATGAGTTGTTTCCTGAGTTTACCGAGGGAATTATCTTTGAACTCTGCAGGTTCCTTGTCAGATAATCGTGAGCGCCTCTTATGTTGCCTTCCCCGATCTTCTTAACGCTGTCAATAACGAGCGAAATCGGCTTTGCAACTTTCCCGCCGAAATAATATCCGGCCAGCAGGACAATAAGAAGCACGAGGAATCCGGTGACTATAAGACTGACCACAAAGCTATCAGCGCTCTGCTCAACAGCATAACGTGCCGAATAAAACTCCTTCTCGGGTACAATAGCCGTTATGACCCAGTCCCACTCATAAAAATACACCGTGAAAAACATGTAATCAGTGAGACGTGAAAAATTGTTCGGATCTGCAATTTTCACTTTACGCGAAAATGTTTTTCCCGGTTCCTGAATTGCTAGCTGTGTGATTTCCTGAATGTAGAATTTGTTATCCGCATCCTTCATCTCCCAGATAACATCACCCTCTTTTTCACCGTCTTTTGAAATTATGACTTTCCCCTGCTGCTGATTTTCGGTGCCCCAAACCTGAATGTAACCATTCTCTGCTATCTTCATATCACGGACAGTTTTATTGATGCTGGTTATCTGATCAAGTCTTTCACCAACATAAATCATCCCCACAATGTTACCGCCGGCATCCCTTATCGGTTTGTAAATCGATAAATACCATGCATTAACAACCCAGGCAACCCCTTTGAAAGGATCACCCCTGAGAATATATTCAATAACCAGGCTTGGCTTGCCGTTTGGTTTCATATAGGGAATAAATGTCCCGATTGCCCTGTCACCGTTATTATCAGGCACATTTGTTGCAACCCTGATCATATCGCCCTCTTCATTCATCCGCTGAAAGATTGTGCAGCTGATTCCGGTAAGCCTTTTGACTTCATCAACAACGGGAACTTCGCGGTTGAATGTGAATGTCTGTCCCAGCCATTCACCACCGAGCTGCATCCTGGGGAGGGAAATCTCACTTGATTCATCATTAAGCTGATTGATTGCATTCCAGGTTGTGGTTTCGCCTGAAAAGCGGAATTTACCGCGCCTGGCAATAATATCTTCAGCAACTGCAACTGCATGATCAATTTTAATCTGAAGGAGGTCATTAGAGGTTGCGCACAGATTATAAACGTCCAGTATGGTACGGTTGACTTTACCAACTGCAAGAGAATCTATTTCTTTATATGCTTTATCTGATAACTCTGACTGAAAACTTATAGTAATCATCAGCATCACCAGCACTGGCAATACTGCTGCAGCAGCAACCAGAAAGACTACTTTCTTTTTGAGGGTCAGGTGCACAACAGCCTCTGAATTTATCTAAAGTTGAATTTGAAAGGGTTAATCTGCAATATACAATTAATTTTATTTTGTTGTAACAGATTGAGCGTACAAATTTGGGTCAAACAGGAGGTGTTTTTTATTAATCCGCACCTCATATTGCCTGTTTAATGCTGCATCGGGGTGATATTTTCACGGTTTTTTCATGATTTTTATATTTTTTCCTGATTGAGTTGGCGGAGGTTAAGTCTGCCGGAGATGTTTTTGTTTATATGGTAAATAACCGGGTGGTGGTTACACGCTTATACTGCCCTGTTTCCGCGACGCGGTGAGCTGATATCAATGCTGCCACTGAAAAAAAAAGGCTGCCCCCGGTGAAAGGAACAGCCTTTTAATTACTTATGAACTATCAGCGGAAAATTATGTGCCTGCTGAGTAATCGTTCATATATTTAACCTGCTCTTCGGTGAGAACGTCAATTGAGTAACCGAGGGTTGCAATTTTAACTCTTGCAATTTCCTGATCCTGTTCAACAGGAATGTCATGAACAACAGGGGCAAGTTTGTTGCCTGATTCATGCTCATTAACAAGTCTTACCTGCGACATGAACTGGTTAGCAAATGACATATCCATAACTTCTGAAGGATGTCCTTCTGCGGCGGCCAGGTTTACAAGTCTTCCCTGTGCGAGAAGATAGACTCTGTTACCGTTGTGGAGTACATACTCTTCATTGTTAGGTCTTACGGTTCTCTTTGATTTTGATACGGCTTCAAGGTCATTGATGTTGATTTCGCAGTCATAGTGACCGGTGTTACATACGATAGCGCCGTCTTTCATGACTTCAAAATGTCTCTTAACAATGATATCGCTTACACCCGTTGCGGTGATAAAGATATCGCCTATTTTAGCAGCTTCATCCATTGTCATTACAGAGAAACCTTCGAGCGCGGCTTTGAGAGCAGCGGTTGGCTTAACTTCGGTAACGATGACATCGCAGCCCATGCCTTTGGCTTTGAGTGCAACGCCGCTTCCGCAGTGACCGTAACCGGCTACAACAAATTTCTTTCCTGCGAGCAGAACTGAAGTTGCTCTTAAAATACCATCTATTGATGACTGACCGGTACCATAAACGTTATCGAAATCCCATTTGGTTTCTGCATCGTTAACAGCTATAACAGGGTACATTAATTTACCATCGGCACCCATTGCCCTTAATCTGTGAACACCTGTTGTGGTTTCTTCTGTACCGCCGATGATGTTTGAAGCGAGCTCGGGGAATTTGTTGTGAACGGTGAAGATAAGATCTGCGCCGTCATCAAGTGTAAGATTCGGCTTCATATCCAGTGTTCTTTCAATGCACCAGTAGAACTCTTCAACGTTCATTCCGTGCCATGCATAAATTTCAGTTCCGTTTTTTGCAAGAGCTGCAGCAATGTCATCCTGAGTTGAGAGAGGGTTGCAGCCGCTCCATGAAACCTGCGCACCTGCAGCAGAAAGAGTCTCAATAAGCACGGCTGTTTCTTTTGTAACGTGGAGACAGCCGGCAATTTTATAACCTTTAAGAGGTTTTGTTTCAGAATATTTCTTTCTCAGTTCCATCATAACGGGCATTCTTGACTCTGCCCACTCAATCTTCATCCTGCCCTGATCAGCTAAGCTAATATCTCTTACTTTATAACTTCCGGGTTTGTGATCCATTATTCGTCCTTTACTTAAATATGATGTTTTATAAATACTTTTTGAATGTGTCAACTAAATCAAGAGCTTCCCATGTGAATCCTTCTTCATTCCTTCCGAAGTGTCCGTATGAAGCTGTTTTTGAGTAGACAGGTTTTCTCAGCTGTAATCTCTCGATTATGCCTTTAGGTGTAAGGTCAACTTCTTTGGCTATCATGTCAGAGATTGCTTTATCTGAAATTTTTCCTGTGCCTTTTGTATCAACAAAAATTGACACCGGCTGAGCAACACCAATTGCATAAGCAACCTGCACCAGACACTCATCGGCCAGACCGGCTGCAACAACGTTTTTAGCAATGTGTCTTGCTGCGTAAGCTGCTGATCTGTCAACTTTTGACGGGTCTTTTCCTGAGAATGCACCGCCGCCGTGAGGAGCCCATCCGCCGTAGGTGTCAACAATGATTTTGCGTCCTGTGAGTCCGCTGTCTCCGTGAGGTCCGCCGATCTCAAATCTGCCGGTCGGATTCACATGATACTCGGTCTGGTCATCAAGGAGATGAAGCGGAAGAGTGGTTTTAATCACTTTTTCAATTACATCTTCTTTGATCTTTTCCTGGGTAACTTCAGGATCATGCTGTGTGGAAATAACAACGGTTTTAATTCTGACGGGTTTATGATTGTCATCGTACTCAACTGTAACCTGTGATTTTGCATCAGGTCTCAGGTAAGGCATCAATCCCGGATTCTGTTTACGGATATCAGCCAGCTTCTTCACGAGCTTGTGTGAGAACACGATAGGCATAGGCATGAGCTCTTCGGTCTGATTGCATGCATAACCGAACATAAGTCCCTGATCGCCTGCACCGCCGGTATCAACACCCATGGCAATATCGCCCGACTGTTTGTGTAACAGAAGGTGAACTCTGCATGATTCTGCATCAAACAGATATTCTTCTTTGGTATAACCTATTTTGGTGATTGTATCTCTGATCAGTTCTTCGAGATTTACTTTCGCATTGGTTCTGATTTCACCGGCAACAATTGCTGTTGAAGTGGTAACCATGGTTTCGCATGCTACTCTGGAAGCCGGATCCTGGGCGAGCATGGCATCAAGCACGGCATCAGAAATCGCATCAGCCACTTTATCAGGATGCCCCTCGGATACAGATTCCGAAGTGAAGTAATATGACATCTTTATTTACCTTTACTATTGATTTAATTAATATCTATTTCGGAAGAATCGCCCGTGTTCATGCGGGTGTACTTCCCTCTGATTACTGAATTGGTTCCGATAATCGAGTTATCGAATAAACATTTTTCCACATTTGCGCCCGGAGCAACAATCGTGTTCCTGATTATCGAGTCTGAAACTTTACAGTTAGCGCCTATTGTGGTGTAAGGCCCCAGCACACAGTTACTCACCTCAGCTGTTTCATCAATATAAACAGGTTCATTGATGACACAAGTTTCAATCTGGGGGTGAGAGCTTCTTATGCTGAGCAGATACTGATTTGTTGAAAGCAGTGTCTCGGGCTTTCCGCAGTCATACCATCCCTCAATAAGATAAGGTGAAAACGCTTCGCCTGAATCAATCATAAGCTGCAGGGCATCTGTTAACTGAAGCTCACCCTGAGTCCTGATATTTTTCTCAACAAGGGTGTTCAGCGCTTTAAACAGTGCTCCGGCATTCTTAATGTAGTATAAGCCCACAATTGCAAGCTTTGAGGGGGGGACTCTTGGTTTTTCAACCAGCTTTCTGATTCTTCCGCCTTCAACAATGGCAACACCAAACCTCGTGGGGTTTTCAACCTCTTTTAATCCGAGCACGTTTGTATCCGAATTAAAAAATGTGTTGAGGTCAACATCAAATATTGTATCGCCAAGGATTATAAAAATTTCATCGTCATCAAAGGTGGGTGCGGCAGTGTATATAGCATGGCCAAGACCGTCAAGCGATTCCTGCTCAACATACAAGGCATCAAGCTCAGGGAAAGCCGAAGATACATACTCTTTGATTTTATCTCCGAGGTATCCCGTAATGAAGGTGGCTCTGTTTATGCCCGAATCAAGAAGTTTTGAAATTATGTGACCCAGTATCGGCTTATCACCGACGTTCAAAAGAACTTTGGGTAATGTGTGGGTGTGTGGTTTTAATCTGCTCCCGACACCCGCAACCGGAATTATTGCTCTCATTTTTCCTTAAAAATTTGCAGATTACAAATGTAATATTTTTTCTTTTTAAATTGAATTTTTTAATCCGTTTATTTAACGAAAATCACATAAAATGTTTATTAACAACGCAGTAACAGACTTGTTTGAAATCGAATACCCTATCATCCAGGCAGGGATGGTCTGGGTCTCAGGATACCGCCTTGCATCTGCAGTTTCTGAGAACGGCGGGCTCGGGCTCATAGGCGCAGGCTCCATGAAACCCGATCTTTTACGTGAGCATATCCGCAAATGCAGGAACGCCACCTCAAAGCCTTTCGGAGTGAATATTCCTCTTCTGAGGGGTGATGCCGCCGAACTTCTTGACGCCACAATTGAAGAGGGTGTTAAGATAGTTTTTACTTCAGCCGGGCACCCGGGCAAGTTTATTGAAAAGCTCAGGGCGGCAGATATGACCGTGGTTCATGTGGTTTCTTCTGTGAAACAGGGTCTCAAGGCTCAGGAAACCGGCTGCGATGCCGTGGTCGGAGAGGGCGTTGAAGCGGGCGGTCATAACGGTGCTGATCAGATAACAACTCTCTGCCTCATACCTCAGCTTGCTGATGCGCTTGAGATTCCTGTGATTGCTGCAGGCGGCATAGCGGACGGCAGACAGATACTGGCAGCACTTTCACTCGGAGCCGCGGGTGTCCAGATAGGCACTGCATTTGCAGCAACAGTAGAATCATCAGCCCATGAGAACTACAAGCAGATGGTCATATCTTCAAAGGATAATGACACTGTTTTGGCCTTTCGCCGGATAGGTTTAATGCGTATGTTGAAGAATGATTTTGCGGCAAAGGCATTATCGGCAGAACTGAACGGAGAGAGCGAAGAAAACCTTCGTGAAATCCTGGGGAGAAAACGGGAAATGACCGGAATTTTTGAGGGAGACAGCCGGGAAGGTGCCATGGAGGCGGGGCAGAGCTCAGGCCTCGTGAAAGAGCTCCTTACTGTTGAACAACTGATGAGAAACCTCATTGCCGGATTCGATTCTGCGGCAATGGTCGTACAAAAAATGATTTAGGACTTATAAAATGAATATTAAAATACTATTTACGGCTGTGTTAATCTTAAGCCAGCTTGCCTCCGGACAGTCTAATTTCTTCAATTTTCTCGGCAGGGTTGGCTCTGCGGGTGATTCACTTGCAAAGGCAGCCGTTATCGATAGCTTTATCACATATCACCGTAATACAACCGGTATCCCCGCTATCGACGGAAACTACGCAATCTTTGTTTACCGCGGCTCTGCTTCAACTGCTGCAGTGGCGGGTGATTTCACAAGCTGGAGCTCTCTGATGCAGATGACTAAGATTGCAGGCACAAATTTCTTTTACTATTTCAGGACTTTTGAACAGGATGCCCGCCTTGATTATAAAATTATCACCAACGGCAATAACTGGATACTTGATCCTCTTAATCCCCGAACCTGCGCAGGGGGATTTGGTCCGAACTCTGAGCTTGCAATGCCGGGCTATGTTCGTCCGTGGGAGATAAATTATAATGCTTCCGTGCCAAGAGGTGCCGTTGAAACCAAAAACCTCTCTAGCACTAACACCGGCACTTCATTTCAGGTCAGGATTTATCTGCCGGCAGAATATCCGGCCAATCCCGGCAAGCGTCATAAAACAGTTTATTTTCATGACGGAGGTGATTACCTTAACCTGGCTAATGCAGCCACCGTGCTTGATAATGCAATTGACAGCAATAAAATTGAACCTGTTATCGGGGTTTTTGTCTATCCCAATAACCGCAACGATGAATACGCAGGTGCAAAAAGAACACAATACCGTTTGTTTTATGTGAACGAACTTGTGCCATATATAGATGC
>JABWCA010000303.1 GCA_013359345.1 Ignavibacteriaceae bacterium | reverse complement strand
GCCTTATCGAGATCGCTTTGGGAACTGATTTTCTGCTGAACCAGAAGGGTGATACGGTCAAAATTGCTCTTAAAATAAGTTTCATCTGCCTTTGCCTGCATATATTCACTAACAAGCGATGCATATTCGAGACTTTCTATCTCAAGAAGGAGCTGCCCCTTTTTAACATACTCACCTTCATGCGCATAAATTGTAACCACTCTTCCGCTCAGTGGTGCAGAAACCACATAAACATTCTCAGGGGCGGGATACACAGTGCCCGGTGCTGTTATCTCATAATTAACCGTCTCTTTTCTGAGTGTCACAGTTTTAACTGCAAGCTCTTTAACCTGTTTATCATCAAGCTTAACATATTCAATTACTGCCTTATTCTGTTCTGCCGAAACTGAAGGCGGTGTTCCTGAATCCGCGGTATCAGTCTTCTTTTCGGTATCGCCCCCGCATCCCGAAGCAAAAAAAGCAAAGAGCACCGAGAGAATCAGCAGCACAGCGTTTCTTATTTTTTTCACCTTCATTTCATATAAATTATCAATTGTGCACATATACAACATCCTTGGTTAAAAATCTTTCAAGTTCAATTATCTGATAGTAATAATCTCTGAGCGAATCAAAATACCTGATCCTGCCGTTCAGATATGTCCGCTGCGAGTTCAGAAGTGTGAGCAGGTTTGCCTGTCCGAGCCGGTATGCCTCAAGAGAAAGGTCAAGCAGTTCCTTTGATTTCACAGATATGTTATCCTGGTACCTGTTAATTGTTCTGAGGGTGATTTCATATCCGTGCCACGCGTGCTCAATCTGCTTTTTGATTTCAAGCTCAACCGATTTTAACTTCCACTCCATCTCCTCTTTGTTTGAAGATGCTTCCTGAATCTCACCCGATTGGTTGAGGAAAAACCAGAGAGGGAATTTAAGTGCCAGCTCAACCCCGTAGTTATTGTACCCCTGCCCGTAATCCTGACGGTAGTAATTGATGCGGAAATCGGGGAGAAATGATGACCATGCCTCGCTGATTGCGTTTCCCGCGGCTGAAATCCTCTCCTTAACGCTTTTATACTGCGGCTGATCTTCCAGATAGCTGAGCGCTTCTTTCTGCGAGACCGAGACATCAACAAACACAAGACTATCAGGGAACCTGATTGAATACTTCTGCTCATCGGGGTCAAGGCCAATCAGATTGAAAAGATTGTAGCGGGCCTGCATGAAATTTCTTTCTGCATCTGAGACGTCATTCTGCACCTCGGCAAAAAATATCTCCGCATTGATTTTTTCAAGCTCAGGCGACTCCCCCGCCTCAAATCTTAACGTTGCGGCGTTCAGAAGTTTTTTTGCGAGGTCAAGTTCTTCATTCCTCAGCCTGATAATCGTTCCCGCGTGAATGACATCGGTGTAACTTTTTTTAATATCGGCTTTGATCTGTTTAACCTCACTCTCATAACTGTATTCAAGCGAGGATATCTCTGAACTGATTTTACCCAGCCGGTAAGCTGTTTTAAGGGGGAAGTCTATTGTCTGGGAGATACCCCAGCGCTGTTCTGCAAATCCGGAGGGGAGTTCATTCCCGATACCTTCACGGAACCAGAAAAGCTCAGGCGAAGAGAGTCCGAATGACTTTTTCCGGGCTCCTTTTTTTGCATTAATAACTCCGAGAGTCTGTTTTAGCTGCGGATTTTTATTCACCGCCATTTCAATTGCTTTATCAACAGTGAGGATTGAATCTGCAAATCTGCCTTCATTCTCATATTCCTCCTGCGCCGTTACGACCAGGGTGAAGAGGAGAAAAAAGCCGGAAACTTTTAATAGCATTATTGTTTTATCTGTTTTTAATTAGAAGGGAATTGATTTAACTGAATCTAAAATAATGCTTGCCGGGTATTATTAGAACAGTAAAATGCAAAAAGTGGCTTAATACATATTTAGACTTAGTCAGAATAACTTTAAAACGGCCTTATTAAGACAGTGATATAAATAGCCCCCTGCGGAGTGCATTTTTTTTCCTTCTTTCGTGTTATAATTACTTTACATATATTTTGCTGATACCGGGGAAACCATTCCCCGCACTCAGAGTATAAACCGTAAAACTCCATTTATTAAATGAGGATGAATTTGAGATTCCGTCTGAAACTATTTGTGATAATTATTGCAGCAGCCGCCGGCTTATCTGCACAGCCCCTTTTTGATACGCTTTATGCATTCACGCTTAAAACAGATTCCCTGTTTCACATAAAAAATAACGACACCCTGCTTATAACCGTGAATTCGGTTCCGTTTTTTACAGGCAACAATACGCAGGCATCAAAGCTGAACAAATTTGCGGAAGAAAATTACACGAATGACTACAAAGCTGTGCATAAACGTCTTTCGGAAAAAATTGACAGCATTTTTGCCGCTGGCGGACCTGCGCCCGATGTTTTCCTGTATCTCTTTTCTGTGGATGTTGTTTACATGAACAGCAGGATTGTGTCTTTCCTGAACACTGAATTTTTAAACGAGGGGGGATTAAGCGGTAAATTTTATGTTATGGCAAAGCATGCCGAGCCCGCAACGGGCTTTCCGTTGTCAATTTATTATTTTATCAAAAAGAATAAACTCAATGAATTCAGGCAGGTTGCTGAAAGGGAGTTCCGTAACAGATACTGCAACGGCGACCAGACCAGCACATTCACAGACCTCGGATTCAATTTCAGAAACGATAACTTTTATTACCCCGTCTCATTCATCGTAACCCCTGAAGGCATTGATTTTAATTACAATGAAGGGGAGGTTGCCCCGCCTGAAATGGGCCTCTGTGAATTCTTCATCCCGATGGAGCTTGTCCGTGATCTGTTTCATGAAAATGCTCCGGTGAGATGATGCTGCAAAAATAATTGATCCCGCCTGACACCCCCCACAATGCGGAGCAGCGGATTTTGGCAGTATAAGATCAGAAACGCGGATTCCTCCTTCGGCGGACAGGGCACGGATTCCGCACACGGCGGACACGGTACGGATTTACACGGATTATTTTATGAAACACGCATGATGCGAATTCCGCACACGGCGGACAGGTAACGTATGAACACAAATTTTTATTCTGGTTGCATCGCCTTCCATCAGGGTGCAAACATTGTTGCTGAAGCGGGTGCAGGAAAACCCGTTTACGGGTTGCCCGTTTGTAGCAAATGAAGCACCCCCACAAAAATCCCACACGACGCGAAGCGGCGGATTTTGACGGCATTAATGGATTGGAACGCTGATTCCTCCTTCGGCGGACAGGGCACGGATTAAGCAGATTTGCGCAGAAATATTGGATTAATTACTTGATATCATCCGTCAGGCAGGATTTTTTTCAGCCACATATAAGGAGAAGTGCATGCAGCAAGAAGAAATAACGTAACCAGACTGTAACGCCGTCCCGATTTTTTCGGGATGTCGGTACATTTATGCTGCAATATCTTCCCGATGTGGATTCCTCCCGTATGAGGCAAATGAATTACCCCCCAACACAATCCCTACGACGCGAAGCGGCGGATTTTAGCGGTATGAATGGAATGGAGTTCTTAGTGCCGGGGTGCTTGGTGCTTAGTTGTAGAGCATAACAATGGATACGCGGATTTCTCCTTTGGCGGACAGGGCGCGGATTCCGCACACGGCTGACAGGGTACGGATTCACGCGGATTATTTTCAGAGGATGTATCGCCACCCATCCGGGTAGTTAGAAGATGCTGAAAAAAATGCGTAAATAGCTGCGGATGTTATCTGTCATTTTTCCAACAATTCCTGGTGTGTAATCACTAAACCCATACTTCCTTTCCATGTGGTATATTCTTGCCGTTTGCTTTAGCTGACGGCAAAAAATTTCTTCACCCCTCTCAACTCCCGGGATGCAAGCATTGCATCCCTGACAGATAGCACCTCTCAAGAGGCAGGATCAACCCGGGACGGGTTGAATGTCTGTAGAAAGGAAATAACAATTTTCTCTTTCCCCCATTCAAAAAAATTTTTTATTTTTGTCGCTTAATTCAAATCCCTCCCTGATTAAACAAATGGTGCCCGGAATGAAAAAGATTTTTTTACTTTTTTCCGCCTTATTAATAGCGGGCTTATCTGAGCTGATAACTGCACAGACCAACGCTC
>JABWCA010000302.1 GCA_013359345.1 Ignavibacteriaceae bacterium | reverse complement strand
GGAATGAAGGTTTAACAGCAGCCCAAAAGCTAGCCACACTGCCGAAACGCTTTTCGGCAGCGTTCTTTATGTAACCTGCCTTTGCATTGCACATGACCATAATAGGCATTACACCAGACCACAACTGCAACCCGTTTAAGGGTTTGGATTATTATGCCGTCACAGCTTTAAAATAAAAATGCCGCAGTGGCCTTACCGGCTGCTGCGGCATCAGATTCAAAGCAATAATTACTTCATGAGCATAAGTTTTTTAGACGAAGTGAAATTCCCGGCATGTATCTTATAGATGTAAACCCCGCTGGAAAGTCCTTCGGCATTAAAGTTTATCATGTGTTTTCCCGGTGAAACCTCATTACTGAAAAGGGTTTTGACTTCGTTACCCTGAACATCAAACAAGGTTACGGTTACATGACCCGGTTCCGGAACTGTAAACGCGATGGTGGTTGACGGGTTGAACGGATTCGGATAATTCTGCTGAAGTTCATACGAAATCACTTCACCGCTAAGATCAACTTCAATAGTTCCCGATAATGAAACCGTGCCATCATAATCAATCTGTTTCAGCCGGTATATATTTTTTTCACCGGTGATATTAGCATCAGTGAAAGAATAATTATTTATCTGAAGTGAAGTTCCTCTTCCGTCAACAAAACCGATTTTATTCCATTTTCCATCTGTGAGTTTTTCAACATCAAAGCCAAGGTTATTCTTTTCCGATCCGGTGCTCCAGCTTAACATGATGCTTCCGCTGCCATCCGGCATTCCTGAAAACGAAATAAATTCAACCGGAACAGGTACATATGAATCCCAGAAAAGTGCTTTGCCTGAAGGAGTTTCACCCACCCATGCAACTCCTGTGTTATTAAGAACCGGAAGCTGAACTATAACGGGCATATACTCATTGGTTGAAAGCACTGCGGGGAAATCATTTATCCGGAAGAATGACGGAAATGTTCCGCTTCCGTGCGCAGTGCGGCTGAATTTCAACATATCTGTTGCAATTGTTGCAGGTCCGGTCTGAGCACTGTCGGCATAATAGATAAGGTCAAACCCGTTTCCTTCGGGATGTCTGCTGCTGATATCAAACCAATACTGGTTAAAAGATTCATCGGGGTTAATCCTGAAATCAGTACCAAAAGTAACACCGCCATCGGTGCTTCTTCTTGCCCACAGTTCACTTATTCCTGAGTTGAGCGTATAAAGCAACCATATTTCCCCGTTGTTACCCGCCACCCTGAACTCCTTTTTGGGGAGAGCGTTGGTGATCAAAGTCTGAAAACCTGCAGAAGAGATTATCCCGGGAGCAGTTTCTCTGTATCTTACAAATCTGATCGCAGAAGTTGAGGTGTCAGGCTGAATCGCCACTCCATAATAACTGATGTAAAGCGTATCACCGCTGAGTGATTTATCCATCCTTGGCAAAACAGCTGTTGATGAGAGGAATATCCTGTTTATCCAGGTGTAACCGCCGTTTGTGGAGGCATACAGCCTTGTATCGTTGTTAGTAAGAGAATCGACAATCAGATAAATGCTGTTGCTGCTTGTTGACTGAACGTCAAAGGTTCTGTATAAAGTGCCGCCTGTATGGTTGATTATTGATGAATTCACGTTCCAGCTATATACTGATGTACCATACTGAAAGAAGCAATAAAGGGAATCAGTTCCGGTTTTGATAAGTTTTATCCTGCCGAAAGCACCTCTCTGAGCCACACCGTTCTGGATTGCCCATGATGCACCTCCGTCGGTCGATTTTATAATCACCAGACCAAGATTCTGTGTGCTGAGAGTATCTGCAACCGCCAGGTAAATATCCCCGCCCGGCATCTGTATACCCGACATTTTTCCGGAGGGTTCATGATTAAGTATTACACGGTCACTTCCAAATTCATCATTTGTGAGTTTTGTGAATACCGGTTTTTCGACTCTCAGAGATTGCGCTGCTGCTGTGACTGCAAGAAACAGGAGAAGGAAAATTGTGACAAATTTTTTCATCTTTTGCCTCATCACTTTTAATTTGTAATCCAGTTAATGTTCTTACTAATGAAGCGGGACGCGGGAAAACATTTTGAGCTAAACTCACTATTAAAATAACATTTAATACTATATCTGCATAATATTTATTTGCACTCCCCTGTAAATATTACTTCAATGTAACGGCTGAAGCATTCTTACCCCCGGAATCAGGGGGTACTCAGTAACGGGGATACGGAAGAAAAGTGCGGGAAAGCCCGGTGTTATCTATCTCTTTCTGACAGTGCAATTGAAACCGGATCACTCCGCAATTGCACGATTTATAACAAACCACCCGCCGGAGTTTGCAAAACTTTCTTCTCGGCCGGCGGGATTATCCAAAGCTAAAAAACATCAGGTCTTGGGTTATAAAACCGCCCGGACTTCTGATAATCTTTTTCCGGTAAAACCTGCACACAGGAATCGGGAAGAAACTTAATCTTCTTCCCGCCGCTCCGGTTCCCTTTTCATGCTTCCGTCAATCCGGCACATTACATTTTCTGCAATAATTCTTAAGCGCAGCCGATTGATGCTGAATACCGGCTTCTTTTATCAGGCCATTCTTAAACAATTACATTCACCGGGAACTGAGTCCTGATAAATCACCCCAAACTGCGGCAAAATATTTTATATTTTGAACGAATTTAGCTAAATTCGTTCATTACGTTGAACAAATTTATAAATATGCATTATGCCATCTGATATTTACCGACTTACAGAACCTCAGATCCTTGACAATCTGACCCCCGGGAAAGTGTTGATTATTCTTGGCGCCAGAAGAACCGGCAAGACTTTTATCCTGAAAAAAATACAAAAAAACCTGGCGGATGATGTATTATATCTCAACGGGGAGGATGCTGATGTGCAAAGACTGCTTGAACTGCGGGCTGCAGCTTCATACCGGCAATTTTTCGGAGACAAAAAAATCCTCCTTATAGATGAAGCTCAGAAACTGAATGAGGCAGGAAAGACGCTTAAGCTTATTACAGATTCTTTTCCTGATTTAAGGATAGTTGTCACAGGCTCCTCCGCTTTTGATCTTACGGGCAAATTAGGAGAGCCGCTTACAGGAAGGAATCTCAAGTTCAGGTTATATCCCCTGTCTGAATCAGAAATAGTTAAATTCACTGATCCTCTGAATCTGCGTGCCGATCTGGAGGAAAGGCTTGTATTTGGCAGCTATCCTGAATTATATTTTATTAACGACAGAGGCAGGAAAGAGAGATATTTAAGAGAGCTCGTTAATGACTATCTGCTGAAAGATATCCTGGCATTCGACGGGATCAGAAACTCAGGCGTAATTAAAAACCTTTTACGTTTAATAGCTTTTCAGATTGGCAAAGAAGTATCATTAAACGAAATCGGGACACAACTGGGCATTTCAAGAAATACTGTTGAAAAGTATCTGGATTTGCTGTCAAAAGTGTTTGTAATTTTCCGGTTGGAAGGTTACTCAAAAAATCTAAGGAAAGAAATCACCAAAAACTCCAAATGGTATTTTTATGACAACGGGATCAGAAATACACTTATTGCAAATTTTTTTCCTTTTGAGTCCCGTCCCGATAAAGGAGAACTATGGGAAAATTTTATAATCTCTGAAAGATTGAAGCATCAGGAGTATTCAGGGATATTTGCGAATAATTTCTTCTGGCGCACTTATGACCACCAGGAGATTCATTTGCTTGAGGAGAGGAACGGCAGTTTATTCGCTTATGAAATAAAGCTCTCAAAGCAAAAGGTCAAAATACCAGTTGCTTTTAAGACCGCTTACCCGGATTCCTCATTTGAGATTATAACCCGTGATTCCTACGGAAAATTTTTAACAGCTTAATGCACTCATAATCGATTCGGGAAACGGTTTCGTTATCGCCCTGATTTGCCATGCAATAGTATCTTGTGATATGCTTATCTCCTGAGTAGTTACCTTTACTCCTCTGTTCATTTGCTTATCACTTTCCTGATGGTTAACGGAATGATATGAATATCTCGGGAGAGGGGCAGCGGAACAATTAATATGATGAAAGAATAGATTTCACCTCTGTTTTGAACGAATTTAGCTAAATTCGTTCATTACGTTGAATGAATTAACAAATTTAACACTTA
>JABWCA010000042.1 GCA_013359345.1 Ignavibacteriaceae bacterium | reverse complement strand
TGCAGATGATTTTTTCCCTGAAGGACAGGCTGAATTAAACTTCAACGGTGCCGGGCTCCCCTCCGGCGTTTACTTCTGCCGGGTAAAATATGGCGGGAGTGTGAAAACCATAAAAATGATCCTCGCAAAATAATCTGAGGGCGGTTTTAACGCCGCCCTTCAATTTATATTTCATTAACGCCTGAAAGTTAAATCTGCTTACTGCAATAAACTGTTGTCTGACACTATTTGATCAGAACCATTTTTCTGCTTAGCGATACTCCTGCCGTGTTAAGCATATACACATAGGTGCCCGAGGCTAGGCCTGAGGCGTCAAAGTTAATGCTGTGATATCCTGCTTCAGCAAAATCATCTAACAGCACTTTTACAAGACTTCCCTGCATGTCATACACTCTCACAGTTACACGGCCGGGTTCCTTTACAGAGAATCTTATCTCTGTTGAGGGATTGAAGGGATTCGGGTAATTCTGTTCAAGAGAGTATTCCTGAGGTGCGCCAATGATAACTTCTTCCGCAAGATCATAATACCTGTAAGTGCCGTCAAAATCCTGCTGCTTAAGCCTGTAATCATATCTTCCCGATTTTCCGTGTATATCGGTGAAAGTATATCTGCTGATTCCGGTCGTTGTTCCGTTTCCTTTTACGAAAGCAATTTCTGTGAATTCACCGTTACCGCTTTTTCTTTCAACGGCAAAGCCCTGATTATTCTTTTCGGTTGCCGTTGACCATGAAAGGGTGACTTCACTGCCCGTGACAGTTGCTGTGAATGAAACCAGTTCAACCGGGATCACTGAAGAGGTATATCTTCTGATTGAAGTGTATGTGCCCGTAACAAAAGCGGTGTCGCCTGCGGTCACAAAAACCTTGGTGAGAGCCGCTATTCTCATATTCTGAAAATCCCAGGTGGCACCGCCGTCAGTCGTTTTAGCAATCACGGTTGTTGTATTGCCCGATACATACCCGAGATTCATATTTATAAAATCAATGCTGTTAACATCAATCGTGACCGGCAGGTTAATGTTTGTCCATGTTGCGCCGCCGTCGGTTGATTTTGCCAGCCTTACTGTTCCCGATGATCCTGAAATAATCAGGTTATTTGCATCAAAAACCTTAATGTCTTTAATGATTCCTGTAATCGGGGTGGTAACCGCAGTCCAGGTGGTTCCGCCATCGGTGGTTTTGTAAATGGGTCTGCCTGACGAGTTAAGCGAAAAGTATCCTGTGTTTGCGTCAACCATGTTTGCAGAATAGATCCCGCCGTTCTGGGCAAAAGTCTGCTGTGTCCAGGTTGTTCCGCCGTCGGTGGTTTTAAAGATATTTCCGCCTGATACCGTGCCAAAGTTCACAAACACCCAGCCGGTGCTTTCATTAACAAAATCAACCACCTGCAGAGTATAGTTTGACGTATGCGGCTGAGTCAGGAGGTTCCATGTATTGCCTCCGTCGGTTGTTTTGAGCACCTTGCTGTTTGTGCCGCTCACATAACCCACGTTCTCATTCAGCCAGCAGATGGAGTAAAGTTCGGATACAACGCCAAGATCACGCGGCTGCCAGGTCGAACCCATATCAGAAGAGTAAAAGATGTTTCTCTGACCTGTGCCTGAAGAATACTGTCTGCCAACCGCCCAGATTTTGGTTGTTCCCGGCACATAATCGATGTCAAACATGATCTGAGTGCTGTACTGTGTGTGGTTTGAGCTCCACGAGGCACCGCCGTCTGTTGATTTCGCCACCACTCCGAAATCTCCCGAAAGCAGCATCACCGACCCGAATTTATCCATCGAGTACCAGATCAGAGTGCTTACAGGACCTGAAACAGGCATTATATTCAACGGAATCCAGGTTGCTCCCTGATCTGTGGTTTTATAGAGAACATCAGGCGCACCAACAGCATAAATTTCATTTGGTGCTATGATTCTTATCTGGAACAGGCTCCAGTTGGTCTGCGGAGTGTTCACTGCTGTCCATGTTGTGCCGCCGTCGGTTGTTTTGCTCACAAATCCCGTTCCTCCGGATGCAAACCCTGTATTCACATCAATAAAAGCGAGGCCATAAGTGCCAGCCCCCACCGTCGAATTTGATGATGACCATGTTGCTCCGCCGTCATTTGTCTTATAGATGGCTCCGCCGAAAGAGGCAACATAGATTGTCTGTGCATCAATTCCGGCTATTGAATAAAAAGCTGTTGTTGAACTGGTGTTGACCACGCTCCATGTGAGCCCGCCGTCTGTTGTTTTCAGGATTGTTCCGGCAGATCCGCTGGGTGCACCAAAGGATATGTATCCCGTATTCTGATCTGCAAACCAGATTGACTGCCCTCTCTGTGAGGTGGGTGCCATGCCGATGCCGACCGAATCAAATGTCACTCCGCCGTTGACGGATCTTCCGATATACCCGAATTCACCCGTTGAAATAAGAGTGCCGTCAGAAAATCGCCAGATATCCCACGCCTGCCCTATCATCTTTGCCGCATTCTGGTGTCTTCCGTTTTCGTTATGAAAATACCATGATGCGCCTGCATCTGTTGTTTTCATGAATGTTCCGTACTGCCCGACCGCATACCAGTTCTGAGCATCAGCCATTTTAATCTTCCTGAGATTATTTGGCTGCGGAGCGGGGTGAGTGTACTTCCATTCAGTATGGTCCTGCGCAGTGAGAATCATCCATCCGCCGCTTAACAGAACAAAAAGCAATAGCATTTTTTTCATTGGTGTGCTCCTTTGAAATTTTAAAATTTTACTTAATACATTTTAAGTCCGGTTCATCTGAATTATTTTATCATTTTTCTTTATTCATTATTCATAATTGAGCATAATAGCGGATCTGACCGGATCAAAGTTTTTTTTGCAGCCGGAACTGATTCTCATCTCTGATCATTATCTTTACTGATTAATTCAATTAAATTTCTCTGAGGCAGAATGAAAAGCATAGCAATCTTCGGAGCCACGGGTCTGCTGGGCACACCCGTCACAAACGAGTTTATCAGCAGCGGTTATGATGTCAGAATTCTTACAAGAAACCCTGAAAAAGCAATAGATCTTTTTGGCGCAACAGTCAAAATACTCAAAGGGGGACTTGATGATCTTGGTGCCATTGAAAAAACCATTTCAGGGGTTGAATCGGTTTATATAAATCTCTCTGTTGATCCTGAGTCTTCACCGGCTGATTTTCAGCCTGAGCGTGAGGGGCTTATGAATATAATTGCTGTTTCCAAGCAATCAGGAATTAAGCGAATCGGGTTTATTTCATCGCTGGTTCATAACTATCAGGGGATGAACGGCTTTAACTGGTGGGCTTTTGACATTAAGAAGGATGCCATCGCTTTCATAAAGAGATCGGGGATTCCGTACACCATTTTCTACCCTTCAACCTTCATGGAGAATTTTGACAAGGGCAATTACATCGCAGGTAAAAAGATTCAGATTGCAGGAAAATCACTTCATAAAATGTACTGGATTGCCGGTGAGGATTACGCAAGGCAGGTTGTGAGGGCTTTTAATTCTGAGGTCTCCGCAAATATGGAGTACCCCGTTCAGGGCCCCGAGGCCTATACCGCAGATGAAGCGGCAGATCTGATTGTGAATAATTTTACACGGAGTGAATTCAAGATAGTGAGGGCACCTATCGGAATGATCAAAATGCTGGGGCTGTTCAGCAGAAAAATGAACTATGTTTATCACATTGTTGAGGCGCTTAACAACTATCCCGAAAAATTTGAAAGCGCCATCACCTGGGATCACCTTGGCAAGCCGGATATATCTTTCAGGGATTATATAAAGCGGCTTTAATACTGAGGCTGATTAAATGATTTTCTCAGGCAGTGTCTGATCAGTCTGAGAATCTTAATCGTTCGTCATTCAAACGCAATCGTATAGCTCTATTTTTATTCAAACGCTTGACTTACTTGTAATAATGATTTATTATTGTAACAGTTAATCATTTTAATATCGTTATGCTGTCTATAGAAAATTACAATTCACATAAAATTTTTGAATTCAAAGCGGTTATATTTGATTCATCTCCGCTGATCTGGCGGGGCTTAAAGGTTTCGGGAGCAGCTTCATTTTTTGAATTCCATGTGGCTCTGGCTGATGTATTCGGCTGGACCGACTACCCTCCCCACATATTCAAGCTTTACTTTGACCGTTCAAAACCGTTAAAACTGAGACTCCCCTTTTTCCTTAAAGAAAAATACAAAAGAAATGAAATGGAAGCCGAGATTTACCTCGGGCAGTATTTCAGAAAACCGGGACAAAAGGTAAAGTATAAGGTCTTCGGGGAAATGAACCTTAAGGTTTATGTTGAACTTAAAAGCATTTCAGATCCTGACGATTGGGATGTTTACCCTCAATGCACCGATGGTAAAAATGCCTCAATACCACAGATGTTTCCTGAAATCTATGATTTTAATGATTATCTGAGAATTCTTGAAAATCCGAAACATATTCTCTATGAAGAAATCCAGCAGGAGTACCAGTACTGGAAACCAAAGCCCTTCAACAGATCAGAGGTCATTTTCGGCGATCCCAGAGAAGCTCTCGATAATTTTTTTGCTTATCTTGCCACAACACCGCAGGGAAGGCTCTGAGCTCAGAGCTCTTCCTTTTTCTTTATAAGATGCTGTAACCCCTCTCTGCTGTATTTCTGCCTGAACAGATCCATAACTTCATCTATCGGAAAATTCTTGTTAAGCAGATAGTAGTTCATCCCGATTCCGTCAAACAGGGCTGAATAAATGTATGTTTCATTTCTGGCATTCTCAATTCCTATGCTCCTGAATATCTCCTCAACCTTGTATAACATATGATTGTTATAGTCTGAAGCGTATTCAATGATGCCAGGGGTCACCTTGGGCTGGAGCGAGAAATTAACAAGGAAACGCCACAAGGTCTCATTTTCCCTGATGAATTTCCTTGAAAGATCTATAAACACAGCAAGCTTCTCATAAGGATCTTCAATGCCGTCAACAACAGCCTCCATCTCCTTCCCCAGGTCAATAGTCATTTCAAATATTGCCTCTGCCAGTTTCTGCTTGCTTTCAAAGTAGTTATAGGCGAGTCCCTTGGATACTCCCGCCTCGCGCGCAATATCACTCACCGAGGTTTTGTCAAATCCCTTTTCTGAAAACAATTTCAGCGCCGCATCAAGTATCTGCTGCCTGCTTTTATTTCTGATCTCTTCAAACTGCTGTTTGGAACGTGGCATATTAAATCCGTTTATAAGCTCTCTGTACCGCCTGACATTTAATAAATTATCAGCCGGCTATTTTATTTGACAATTGAAACAAGATTTATTAATTTTTGATTGAACGTTTAGTCAATTATAAAATTATTGAAAATTAAAATGATAATCAAGAAGATTTTTACAGTATTAGTGCTTTTAAGCGTTTTTGCCTCAGCGCAGGATGCCAGAGAGATTGTCAAAAAATCTGACGAGAAAGTGCGCGGCAAAAGCAACATCAGCGAAATTAAAATGACCCTTGTACGGCCTGACTGGACCCGGGAGATCGGGGTTAAATCGTGGTCAAAAGGGAATAAACTCAGTATGATCCTTATTACGTCACCGGCAAAGGAAAAGGGACAGGCTTTTCTCAAGCGCGATAACGAACTCTGGAACTGGGCGCCCTCAATCAGTAAAATGATAAAGATACCTGCCTCAATGATGATGCAGTCATGGATGGGATCAGATTTCACAAATGATGACCTCCTTAAAGAGTCATCAGTCATTGATGATTACAATCATAAAATCCTTTTCTCAGAGAAAATAGACGGCACTGAATGTTATAAAATTGAGCTGACCCCCAAATCTGACGCTGCAGTTGTCTGGGGCAGAATATACCTCTGGATTTCAAAGGCTGATTACAATCAGCTTGCTGCCGAGTATTATGATGAAGACGGCGTGCTCGTGAACCGTATGCTCGCAACCAATATCCGCGAAATGGGAGGCAAGGTTATCCCCACAAAAATGACCATGATTCCGGCAGATAAAAAAGGCAACAAAACTGTGCTTGAGTACATTTCGCTTCAGTTTGATGTGAACATGGAAGATGACTTCTTCTCTCAGCAGAACATGAAAAACCTGAGATAAAAATGAGTTCCATTTATAAAATGGCGCGCCGCAATCTGTGGCGCAATAAAAGAAGAACAATCATTACGGTTGCATCCATATTCGTAACCGTCTTTCTTGCCCTTGTTATGAGATCAATGCAGGATGCGGTTTATGCCGGAATGATAGACAATTCCGTAAAACTGACCTCGGGGCATATACAGGTTCAGAATAAAAAGTATCCCGATGAAAAGAGCGTCAACAATTCTGTTGAAGACACCCCTGAAATGAGAAATATCCTATCGGGCACACCGGGCATCTCAATGATCCTCCCCAGAATAGAGTCTTTTGCACTTGCTTCATCAGGAAATCATACAAAAGGTGTTGCGGTAAACGGAATTGATCCTGTAAAGGAAGACAGCCTTCTTAAACTTTCCGATAAAATCACCACGGGAAAATATCTCACCCCCGGCAGCAGATCGGTATTGATAGGGGAGAAACTGGCTGCATTTCTTAACATCGGAGCCGGCGACACAATGATCCTGATCGGGCAGGGATTCAGAGGTGTATCCGCAGCAGGAAAATTTGTAGTGAGCGGAACATTCACCTACCCCTCAAATGAGGTTGAAGGTCAGCTTATTTTTATTCCCGTACAAGCAGCGGCTGAGTTTTTTGATCTCGGAAACAGAATCACCTCCTATAAAATACTGCTTAACAGTTATGAACTGGTGCCGGAAGCAGAAAAGTATATTGAAAAAAGGACAGATCACCGGTATGCTGTTTTACCGTGGCAGGAACTCAACAAAGAACTGCTGCAGGCCATTGCAGGCGATGATGCCCAGGGAATTATCACGCTCGGAATCCTTTATGTGATTGCAGGATTCGGGATTCTGGGCACCATGATTATGATGACAATGGAGAGAAAAAAAGAATTTGCCATCATGATGTCGCTCGGTATGCAGAAAAACTATCTGTTCCGTATTCTGGGACTTGAAACGCTGCTTATCGGGATTGCAGGCACAATAAGCGGAAGCATTGCATCATATCCCCTTCTGCTTTACCTTGAAAACAACCCGATACAGGTTACGGGTGATCTGGCAAAAACCTATATTGAGTTCGGGATGCCGCCCGTGATTCCCTTTTCAACCAATCCGGAGATATTTGTATCGCAGGCAATTGTCACTCTTCTGATTGCAATTGCTGCCGTGGTGTATCCCGTGCTGATTGCAGGCAGGATCAACCCTGCAGAAACGATGAGAGGATAATCATGCTTAATAATATTTCATGGCGTAATATATGGCGCAATAAAACAAGGAGCATTGTCCTTACTGCCTCGGTGGCAATAGGATTGTTCGGCGGAATTTTTTCCTTTGCATTTTATAACGGAATGGCTGAACAGACAATAGACAACAGCATTTCAACCGAGATTTCAAACATTCAGATTCACAACCCGAAATTTGCCGATAATCAGGAGGCGGTTTACGGAATCTCTGAACCGGAAAAAGTTATTGCCGGGATAAGATCTGTTAACGGGGTTAAGGGCACTGCCTCAAGGCTCCTTATCAACGCCATGGCCGCATCAGCCAACAGCTCCTCGGGTATTCTGGTTAAGGGTGTTGATCCTGATGAAGAACTGATAATTTCAAATATTAAGGAAAAAATAACCGAAGGATCGTACTTTAACACCGGGAAAAGGTACCCGGCGGTGATTTCATCAAAACTTGCTGAGAAACTTAAGATCGGGGTTAATAAAAAGATCATCCTTACAATGCAGAATCCGCAGGGAGTTATATCGGGTGCGGCGTTCAGAGTGGCCGGAATCTTCAAGACCGACAACACCAATTTTGATGAAGCAGTGATGTTTGTTCTGAAGGAAGACCTCGCCGAAGCAACCGGTTTTGATCCTGCTTATGTGAATGAGATTGCAGTGAGGCTTGATGATCCCGATGATACAAAAGCGGTGGTCACAGAGCTCGGCAGCAAATTCAGTTCAGACGTCTCGGCAGGAAAAATTATCATACGCGGCTGGTATGAGATTAACCCGTTTCTGGAAATGGTTTCCGGTATGACAGTGCAGATGTCAGTGATTCTGATCATCATCATATTGTGCGCGCTGATGTTCGGAATAGTCAATACGATGCTGATGTCTGTGCTTGAAAGAGTACGGGAAATAGGCATGCTTATGGCAATCGGGATGAACGGCAGAAAGATTTTTGTTATGATAATGCTTGAAACCATCTATCTTTCTCTCACGGGAGGCGCGGCCGGAATGCTGCTGAGCATTATTGCTATATCAGTCACGGGTTATACCGGCATTGATCTTTCTTTTCTTGCCGAAGGTCTCAACAGCTACGGATACAGCTCTTACATTTTCCCGGCAATATCCCCTTTTTATTTTCTGATGACCTCGGTATTTGTAATTATCACAGCGGTGCTTTCTTCTGTGCTGCCAGCCAGAAGAGCTCTCAAATTAAACCCTGCCGAAGCAATAAGGCAGAACTGATAACACAGGAATCAAGCTATATGAGCATTATTAAAGTAACTGATCTTACAAAGATTTACAATAAAACGAGAGTTCCGGTATATGCCCTCAATGGTGTGTCACTTGAGTTTTCCGAAGGAGAATTCACTGCAATAGTGGGCCCCTCAGGGTGCGGCAAAACCACATTCCTTAATATGGTCGGGGGTCTTGATAAGCCAAGCTCAGGCGCCGTTGAAATAAGCGGAACAAACTTGGCATCTCTGAAACCCGGGCAGCTTACCGACTTCAGGCTTCACAATATCGGATTTATTTTTCAGGCGTATAATCTGATCCCTGTGCTTACCACAAAAGAGAACGTAGAATTTATTCTTGAACTGCAGGGTGTCCCCGCTGGTGAACGTGAAAAAAAGATTCTCCCTCTGCTTGAATCGGTTGGGCTTTCTGATAAACTGAACAACCGCCCCAATGAGCTGAGCGGGGGGCAGCAGCAGCGTGTTGCGGTGGCAAGGGCTCTTGCAAGCAGCCCCAAGTTCATTCTTGCGGATGAACCCACGGCAAACCTTGATTCAAAATCGGCAGATTCCCTTCTTGATATAATGCTTAAAATGAATGAAGAGCTTAAAGTGACTTTCATCTTTTCGACCCATGACTCAAGGGTGATGAAAAAGGCAAGGCGCATCATAACCTTTGAAGACGGTAAAGTGGCCGGTGAAGAAATAAGATGAAATCGCTTTTATTTTCATTTCTCACTTTTTTAACTCTTGCGGGAATCATTTTTCCGCAGGATAACCTCTCTTTCAGGGGGTATGTTCAGTCGCTCCAGACCGCATGGATTCCCGCCCGGCAGAGCAAATGGCTTACTGTCAGTTCATTTAATAACCGGCTGGATCTTAATTATTATTTAACTGACGGACTCAAAGTTACTGCCGGAGTAAGAAACAATTTCACTTACGGTGAGATTGTCTCAATGGTGCCGGGTTACGAAGCCGTTGTGACAGCAGATCCCGGCTTTTTTGATCTGACCGCCCGAATAACAAGCGATACCTCGTATGTTCTTTACACCAATGCCGACCGGCTTTACATTGCTTATACCACGGGAAATCTTGAACTTTCAGCGGGAAGGCAGCGAATCAACTGGGGAATCAACGATGTCTGGAATCCCAACGACATCTTCAATACCTTTTCTTATTTTGACTTTGATTACGAGGAAAAACCCGGCAGCGATGCGCTGAGAGCTCAATATTACACGGGTCAGCTGTCGTCGTTGGAACTTGCCGTGAAAGCTGATGCTGATAAAAAAATAACATCTGCTCTTTTATTCAGGTTTAATGTGTCAGGTTATGATTTCCAGTTCTTCGGAGGCAGCATGCCTGATGACTATGTGGCGGGCGCAGGATGGTCGGGAGAAATTGCGACCGCAGGATTTAACGGTGAAATCACTGCGTTCACGCCAAAAGAGTCCGGAAAGGGAAAAACAGAGATTATTGCATCATACGGGCTCAACTACACATTCAGAGACGGACTGATGTTCCGCTTCTCAATGCTTTTCAATTCTGCCGGAGCGTCAGGAAAGGCCGCTGCGGGCACATCTGTGTTTAATAAAACCCTTTCAGTGAAAACACTTTCGCCGGCAAAATATTCGATGTTCGGCGCAGTTTCTTATCCGTTCACACCGCTCCTTGCGGGCAGCATTTCAGGGATGTTTAATCCGGGAGATCTTTCCAGATACATAGGGCTCAGTCTTGATTACTCGTTCACTGATAATCTTTATCTCACCTTCATCAGCCAGATGTTTTTCGGGGATGAGGGAACTGAATTCGGTGATTACGGAAAACTCTTCTTTCTGCGGCTCAGGCAGAGCTTCTGATCAGGGCCCGGATCCCGCATACCCTGATCTGATTCAGCGCCGCCCTTTCTGCTGAATTCACACTTATTCTGCCTGACATGAGACCGCACCTTCTCAGGTTGCTTTTATTTTGCTTTCTTTTTTATTATAATAGACTCTTAAGCACTATCAAACTTCATACATTTAATACAGTCAGGCAATCTCATGAAAAGCAGCCTTTGTTTAATCCTGCTGTTTATCATTAACGGAATTGTTTTTCCGGCGGCACAGACAAAAGATAAACCGTCACCTTCGGGTGATTCCCGTAAAACCGGTTATCCTGTGTTTTTAAACGGGGACTCTCTCTTTTCAGTCTATTCATCACTCGGTCCTTTTTCTGCTGAGGTAAGGGCCGCTGAAGTCAATAAAAAGCTCGGAATATTCATTGAAAATCTGAGTGATCAGCCTGATTCTGTTTACCTTGAGGATAAGGGAACCTACATCAGCATCTATCTCAATAATGCACTTCTCATGACCGTTACTGATGAAGATGCTGCATACGGCGATACTTCACACCTTGCGCTTGCAATCAGATATGCCGGTATACTTAAGGATAAGCTGAAAAAGCACCGCGAAATTTACAGTTCAGAAACCATTCTGAAGAATTCACTTTATACAGGGGCGGCACTCATTGCTGCGCTGCTTCTTATTCTTCTTATTTCAAGAAGTTCAAAGTATGTTTCGGGCCTTATAGAAAAGAGCGAGAAGACTTTTATAAAATCATTCAGGGTTAAATCACGGGAGATCATCACCCCCGGGGCAATTTCCACTTTTATTCTGCTGATGGTGAAAACCATACAATTTCTGCTGATTTTCATTGTAATCTATAATCTCTCTGTATGGATTTTTGAAATCTGGCCCCAGACCCGGAAACTGAATCCCAAACCTGTTCTTAAAGGGATACTCTACACCCTTATTACAACGGTATTCTCTGCCCTTCTTTATAAAGGTATTAAGGCGCTGGGTGAATTTTTTAATAAAAAGACCCCCTCCCTCAGAGACTTCATATCAGATTCTGTCAGCATTAAATCATTTCATATTCTTGATGTTGAGAGCACCACAGAAATTATCAGAATAGTAACCGGGGTTCTGCTGATATTCTTTAAGCTTCTTCTGCTCTATTTTTATCTGACGCTTATTTTCGGATTTTTTGAATTTTCCAGAAACTGGGCAAAAACACTTCTCAGCTTTGTTATTGATCCGCTGCAGAAAGTTATTTCTGGGTTTGTGAATTACCTGCCTAATCTCTTTTACATTGTAATTTTACTTGTTTTCACCCATTACCTTATCAAACTTGTCAGGTTTATCTTCAGGGAATTTCAGAGAGGCAATATCACCGTTCCGGGCTTTTATCCCGAATGGGCTGAGCCTACATTCAAGATAACCCGTTTTCTGATTATAGTTTTTGCGGCCATCGTTATCTTTCCCTATCTGCCGGGATCTGATTCCCCCTTTTTTCAGGGAATTTCAGTCTTTATAGGAATACTGTTTTCACTCGGTTCAACTTCTGCAATCTCTAATATTGTGGCGGGAGTTGTGCTTACTTATATGCGCCCATTCAAAATCGGCGACCGGGTGAAGATTGCCGATACCATGGGTGATATAATTGAGAAAACACTGCTTGTAACGCGTGTGAGAACAATTAAAAATGTTGATATCACGATTCCGAACGGAATGGTGCTTGGCAGCCATATAATTAACTACAGCTCTTCTGCAAAAGAAAAGGGGCTCATTCTTCACACCACTGTTACCATAGGGTATGATGTGCCATGGAAAAAGGTTCATGAACTCCTTATCTCCGCTGCAAAAGAGACCGGCAATATTCTGCAGACCCCTGAACCATTTGTGCTTCAGACAAGTCTTGATGATTTTTATGTGAGTTATGAGCTTAATGCTTATACCGAAAATCCGGCAGTGATGGCAAGAATCTATTCTGAACTTCATTCACTTATTCAGGATAAGTTTAATGCTGCGGGTGTTGAAATAATGTCGCCTCATTACGGTGCCATGAGAGACGGAAACCAGACAACCATTCCGGAAGATTATCTGCCGCCAAAATATGAGGCGCCTGCATTCAGGATTTTCGGAATTAACCCGGCCGGAAAGTCTGATTCTGACAATGCTGATAAATGAGCCGGGATTAACTAAATCTTATGCGTGACAGATGGGTTTAATGAAGCTGGTTTTGTAAACAGATCGAAAAATCATACCCCTATACTCAGAGATGGAAAGAGAGAACCGGGATCCCGGTTCTCTTCAATATTAAAGCTTAAATTCTTTTGATGTGCCCACTTTGCCCGACTTATAATCATACTCAGACCCCATGTAACTGTGAGGAATGGAGTACATTATAATAAGCACGATAAAAGCGGCGATGCCAAGTTTATATTTTGGCACTTTAATGCTGAGCAGCCATGTGCCCAGCCAGAAAATGAAAGCGAGCGCAAGCTTGTTATCTGTAAGATCCCACCCGAAAGGCACACCGGTCCAGTACTCACCAAAGGCGTACTTCTGGACGAGAGGGCCGAGAATAAGCCCGCCGATAAAAAGTGTCACGGTGGTATAAAGAGCGAACCTGGTGAAAGAAGGGTGCTTAAGGAAGGCGTAAAATCCCGTTATGTTTGAAAGAAACATGCCCGCAAACATAAAAATGACATGAATTATCACCAGCCAGCCGGGCACAGCCCCCTTGAATCTTATAACCACCATTTCATGTCCGGTGATCTGAAAGGGTTCTTTTCCCTCCTTTTCAAAGATGACCGCATACTCAAGTTTGCCTGAGGCAGGCTGTGCGGGAAGTTCTGCAATGAGAGTATCATTCTTTCTCTCAAAGGGTATTTCTGTCAGCTTTTCATTCAGATTATATCTGCGGTAAATAAGACGGGCATTTACTGAAGTATCTTTAACTGCAAGGGTTACAGGGCAGTTTGTCTCTTCATGAGAGCGGGGCAGTTTATATGTGTACTCAGTTCCGTCAAATGTGAAGGTTATCTTTTTGGAGTAAGTTGGTCCCGTTATTCTCTGATAGTAACCTGTTGCAGCCGTGAGAATGAATGCCGCAACCCACAAGAGAATTATCTTTCCTTTTTTATTACCTGATTCCATCCTGTAAATCCTTTCAGTGCCAGGCTCGTTTTATCTTTGTTTTACTGATGTCATTGTAAATCATTTCTTTGCTTACCACATCCATGAAGGCGGCTCTTATGAAACCGGGGTCATCAGAACTTTCATCGGGAAAAGTATTCTCCTCAGAAATATACTCCCCTTCATCTTCAGGCTGTTCAGCAGTTTCTTCCTCATGCACAATAATAAGCACGGGGGGTTCGGTATAATTATTTAATTCAGCTTCCCTTTCAGCTTTTTTCCTGTTTGTCTTTTCAAAAAATATATATGCAATACTCAGGAACATCATTGCTCCGAGAAACACCGAAGAGTATAAAACATATTGCAGAATTTCGGCTCTGTCCAAAATCACCTCATTTAATCAGTATTGAATTGAAGATTTAATAAGAATACCTTATTATACTAATTATTATGTTTATCAGAATGTCTTAACCCTGGAAAAGCCGTCATATATAAATTCTGCTTTGATTCCTCCGATGATTCCCTTGAAATCCGAATTTTTTATCTTGTTAATGCAATATAATAAAATTACCCGGGTAACTTTTTCGTTATAAGCCTGTAAAAGGTTGTGTGCCCCTTAAAACGGGGCACACACTGATTAAATAATTGTTAATTGAGCTTAAGTTCAGGCAGTCTGCCCGGAGTAACCGGCCCGCCGTATTTTTCAACTTCAGCCTCAAGTGCCGGAATTTCCTTCTCGCCTATCTCTTTAATCCTGTTATAGAGAGGGGGAAACTCATCAACCAGAATATCATAAGCCCTGAGCTCGTTTTTAGTCAGGTTTGAGGTTGATTTCCAGTGAGTGTAAAGCATAATGCCCACTCTTTCCATCACGGTAACCTGTGAGGGGGGGTTCTCTTCATTGCTCGGGAAAGCTGATCTTCTGTCAAACTTCATGAGCAGATCATCAAGCTCATGATAAAGCTTTGTTGCTCTTGTGAGGAGATCATATGATGTTCCCGGAGTATTGCTGATTGCCTGTCTCATGCTGTTTGCTTTTGTAATCAGATCATTCAGGTAGCTTCTTGTGCCTCTGATAACTCTCACCAGCGATGCGGCTTTTTTCTGGAATGCGACAAGTGCCGCACGGTCAGCAGCCGGCAGAGTGGTGTTTCTGAGTGCAACTGCGCTGAATTCAACGGGACCCGCAAGCTGTTTCATGCCGTCTCTTGTGATCATTGCCAGAGAGACAGAATATTTACCCGGCATAACCAGATTGCTGGTGTTAACTTTAGCCGTGGCATCAAACTTATCGGCCTTCAGGGTCATCAGATCAGGGTATCTGAGATCCCATGTGAGGCGGTTTATTCCTTTAGAGGCCGGTTTGTTGATTCTGGCGATCTCGTTGCCTGATTCGTCAGTGAAAGTGAAGACCAGATAGGGTGCAACTTCACGCTCTTCTGCTATTCTGATTGAATCAGTAAGCTGAGGTATCGGCTTTGATTCCTTAAAGAGCTCTTTTTCCTTCTCTTTTCTGGCTGCTTTCATTGTTTTCGGCACATCTTTAATATACCATGTCAGCGACGCGCCAAACTCAGGGTTGGGAGCTTTGTAGTAATTGTCTCCCACGCCGTAACGCGCCCATGATTCCATATACATAAGAGCATCACGGGGAGTGAACAGATGCGCATCCTTTTCGAGCATCTCCTTTGTGACTGATCTTAACGGCGTGTAATCATCCATCACATAAAAACTGCGGCCGAAAGTTGCGATAACAAGATCACCCTCTCTCTTCTGAATTGCGATATCCCTTACAGGTATATCAGGCAGCCCGCTGCCCAGCTTAAACCATTTTTCTCCGCCGTCAATGGTGAAGAAGATGCTGAATTCAGTGCCTGCAAAAAGAAGATTGGGGTTAACGGGATCTTCTGCAATGCTCCATACAGAACCGTTCTGCGGCAGATTGGATGCTATTGATTTCCATGTTTTTCCTTTATCAGTGCTTTTCAGGATATAAGGTTTGAAATCATCGCGTTTGTGATTATTGAAGGCTGCATACACAACATTTTCGTCGAATGCGGAAGGGAGAACATCACTGACATAGGTGTATTCAGGAATACCGTCAAATTTATTGTAACTTACCCATGTTTTTCCGTCTTCAGTAACTGATATGACTCCGTCATCAGTACCGGTAAAAAGAAGGTTCTCCTTCTTCGGCGATTCTGCCAGCGAGACAACCATGCCAAACTGCGATGTTGATTTATCTTTTGCTACCGCATCAGAACTCCAGTATTTGCCCATTACAGGGAAGGTGTTCCTGTCTGTTCCGGTCGAAAGATCATCGCTTATCCTTTCCCAGCTATCGCCACGGTCTTCGCTTCTGAAAACGAAGTTGGCTGCAACGTAAATTCTTGTGTTTTTATGAGGGCTTATAAGAAGGGGTGTATCCCAGTTCCATTTATAAGTTTTTTCACCCTTGATGGGCTCGGGCCTTATATCAATAGCCTCTCCGCTCTTTTTATCATAACGTACCATTCCGCCGTATTGTGATTCGGCATAAACGATATCGGGATTCTCAGGATCTACAGCGCTCCAGAAGCCGTCGCCGCCGTTAGTCATAAACCAGTCAGAGTTGACAATACCGTCGCTGCTGATAGTTCTTGAGGGTCCGCCGAGGCTGTTATTATCCTGTGTTCCGCCGTATATGTAATAAAAGGGATATGTGTTATCGGCAAAAACGCGGTAAAACTGCGTTACGGGGAGGTTCTGCTTGAAATCCCATTTTGCTCCGCCGTCAAATGATTCATAAATACCGCCGTCGCCGCCAATGAGCAGATGTTTTGTGTCTCCGGGGTTGATCCATAAGGCATGGTCATCAACATGGCGTGCATCAACACCAATGTTCACCCAGTTTTTTCCGCCGTCGGTGGTCACTTTTGAAACCACTTCAAGCGAGTAAACTTTATCAGGGTCTTTGGGATCGCAGACTATTTCATTAAAGTACTGTCCTGATGAGGCATAATTGCTCATTTTATCCCATGACGCGCCACGGTTGGTGCTTCTGTAAAAACCGCTCTGATTATCTGCGGCTTCCACAATAAGATAAATGATATCAGGGTTTGCGGGTGAAATATCAATACCCATTCCGCCGATATCAACTGAAGGGAGGCCCGACATGATCTTATCCCAGGTTTCTCCGCCGTCTTCAGATTTATAAACTGCCGATTCTGGTCCGCCGCTTATTTTTGTGAAAACGTGTCTTCTTCTCTGCTCAGAAGTCGCGTACATGACATCAGGGTTTCTGGGGTCAAAAATCAGGTTATTCACGCCGGTGTGCTCGCTTATATCAAGCACCTTTTTCCATGTTTTGCCGCCGTCAATGGTTTTATAGAGACCGCGTTCTCCGCCGGGGCCCCATACAGAACCCTCTGCAGCAACAAACACGATATTTGAATTTCTAGGGTCAACAACAATCTTGCCGATCTGGCGTGATTCTTTGAGGCCCATGTTTTTCCAGGATTTTCCGCCGTCGCTTGATTTATAAACACCGTTGCCATAACCAAGAGCCCTCTGGTGGTTGTTTTCACCGGTTCCGGCCCATATAACAAAAGTATTATTGGGGTCAATAGCAAGGCAGCCTATTGAATAAGCGCCGTAGTTTTCAAAAACGGGTTCAAAAGTGATACCTGCATTGGTGGTTTTCCAGATATTTCCGCTTGCCACGCCTATGTAGTATTCGCTGTGATTATTGGGGTTCACGGCAAAATCAGAAATTCTGCCGGATGCCAGAGCCGGACCAACGCTCCGCCATTTAAGTCCGTTAAAAGTTGCTTCGCTGAGTGGTCCCTTATCTTTTTTATCACCGGCATCATCCTGGGCAAGCAGCCCCGAGGAGATTAAAAGAGTGATTAAAGCGGCCAGAAGGAGTTTTATTTTCATAGTGCCATATTAATTAAAGATTAACTGAATATCCGCTGCAGAGATGCGGACGTTAATTGATTATTGCGAGAGGTTAAAATAAAAATAAAATGCGATTAAAACTAAAGGGCGCCGCCGATAAAATGATAAGCGGCGCCTCTGATAAATGAGCAGCAATCATGCAATTGCCGTTTAAAGAGCGGAGATTCTCTTAATTAATAATAGATGGCACAGACATCAATTTCTTCGGTTGCCGGGTCATGCTCTTTCAGGAATTTAAGGAAATCATTGTTGTAATATTCCTGATGATCCTTTTCGAATTCCTTAATAAGCTTTTTAACCTCGTCATTGGGGAGATTGCATTTAAAATAGCTTTTTACTCCCTCGTCATCATATATCTTGTAGTAGAATCTTTTGTTCTCCTGCATGGGAAGTCTCCTTTTGTTATATTGTGCGTTATATTAAAATCTCATCACTGTGAAGAAGATCTGAAAAGAGCTCATTTTTAATTGACTCTTCATTTCTTCTGGCATTTGAAAGAGCATTAATGATATATCTGTTTGCAATGAATTTCTTTCTCGGGTCTTTTTCAGCCTCGTCAAGAAGCAGGTATCCGGTATAGATGTAACTGTAGAGTTCAACCAGATCTTTTGACGCCACTTCCTGGAAAGTTGTGTCTTTTTTATCAAGCACATATCTGAGCGATTCATTAAATATCACTCTTATCTCTTTCAGGAAATTCTGAAGCCTTGAGAGTCCGCCTTCATACTGTTTGTTCTCTTTTTCACTGAAGATATCAGCAAGAACATCATTGAGTGTGCCGCCTGCAGCAGCAACAATCTGCATCTGAGAGGTTCCCTCATAGATGTTTGTGATTCTCGCATCTCTTGAAAGGCGCTCAATCTTAAACTCGCGCATGTAACCGGTTCCGCCGTGAATCTGGAGAGCATCATAAGCTATCTTGTTGCACGATTCGGTAACCACATACTTGCACATGGGGGCCAGAATGTTAGCTATTTTTGTCACTTTTTTCAGTTCGCCGGTAAGTTCGTTAACCGGTTCTCCCTTTACTTTAAGGCGGTCAATCAGTTCTTCATATTTTTCTTTGGTGTCAACCGTTTTTGCAACTGCATAAAGGAGTGATCTGTTGCTCTCAAGCATGACTCTCATATCAAAGAGCATATTGGCAACCACGGGAATATTGATAATGGCCTTGCCGAACTGTTCTCTTTCTTTTGCGTATTTAAGTGCCTCTTCATAAGCAGCCTGTGAAATACCTATTGCCTGTGCAGATACACCCACCCTGGCGCGGTACATCAGATCAATAACGTATTTTATAAGACCCATTCTTCTCTGCCCCACAAGCTTTGCGGGTGTGTCATTAAACTGGAGTTCGCAGGTGGGTGAGCCGTGAATGCCGAGCTTGTGTTCAATTCTTCTCACAACCACGGTTTCATCGCCGTAGCATGCAAACATTGAAAGGCCTCTTCCGTCTTTGGTGCCTGCCTCGGTTCTTGCAAGCACAACCAGAACCTGTCCGTTTCCGTTGGTGATGAATCTTTTCACACCTCTCAGGAACCATTCTCCTTTTTCATTCTGGTAGGCTGACAGTTTCACTGCCTGGAGGTCAGATCCTGCATCGGGTTCAGTAAGCGCCATGGCTCCGGTGTATTCACCCGTTGAGAAACCGGGAAGGAATTCCTGTCTTATATCTTCATCACCAAACTTTCTGATGGTATCTGCAATATCCTGCAGGCCAAAAAGGTTCATGAGAGATGCATCAGCTCTTGAAACCATTTCAACAGCCATGAGGTAAATTGTGAAGGGGAAATTGAGTCCGCCGTATTTTCTGGGCAGAATCATGCCCATCATTTCGGCTGATGCAAGCTGTTCAAGGTTCTTTTTGGTGCCTTCTGCATACTCAACCTTGCCATCGGCAAATTTTGCTCCCTCATTATCAACATCTGCAGCTCTTTCGGCTATGAAGTTTCCTGCCAGATCACCAACCACTTCAAGCACTTTTCTGTAGTTTTCTATGGCGTCTTCATAATTAACGGGCGCGTAATCATAATAAAGTGATTCTTCGTAATCTTCTTCCGTGATCTTAACAATTTCTCTGATATCGAGGTTGGAAAACTGAAACCGGAGATCGCTGTTTTCGGTAAAATAGTTTGGCATAGTAATCCTATTTTAACTTGCTTTTGTAAACTTCAATTAACTTGGGAATGATCTGGGTTGCATCACCCACTATTCCGTAATGACTTATATTGAAAATGGGGGCATCGGGATCGCTGTTTATAGCAATTATCTTATTTGATTCCTGCATGCCTGCACGGTGCTGAATTGCACCGGATATTCCCACGGCAATGTAGAGTTTCGGCCTCACCGTAACACCTGTCTGGCCAACCTGGCGCTCAACGGGTACAAATCCCGCGTCAACCGCAGCCCTGCTGCCCGCAACTTCACCGCCTATTGTATGAGCCAGTTCATGTATCAGCCTGAAGTTTTCTTTTGTTCCGAGTCCGTAACCCCCTGCCACAATTATCGGGGCAGCCTTGAGGTTAACTTTATTTTCTTCGTAATGCTGCTCAATGATTTTAACTATTTCATCTGTGGGGTCGGCTGTGAAAGCAACTTCCTCAATCTTAACGGGATTCGGTTTATCAAGCTTGTGAGATTCCATCACGCCTTCTCTCACCGTTGCCATCTGTGTTTCGGTGTCAGGGGTGATGATAGTGGCTATTATGTTTCCGCCGAATGCCGGTCTTATCTGAAGCAGAAGCTGCTTATATTCCTTGCTCAGGTATTTAACATCTGATATCTGGAGGTCTGTGCAGTCTGCCGTGAGTCCGCTCTT
>JABWCA010000301.1 GCA_013359345.1 Ignavibacteriaceae bacterium | reverse complement strand
AAGGTTGTACGCATACAAATCATACACTCATACATTCAAATTCATTCAGGCGAAGCCCATTCTTTTCATTCTATCATAACTCATACTTCATAACTCATAACTGAAATATTTTTCCAGGTTAGCCCCATTTATGCTGAATCTGATGCGCCGCGGCGCACTGAACCCTGAAAACCTTACTTCACCAGTACAAGTTTTTTTGTGTCTCTGAATGAACCTGCCTCCAGAGTGTAAAAATAGACGCCTCCGCTAAGTGCGCTGCCGTCAAATCTGACGCTGTGCTCACCGGGAGCAAGGATTCCGTCAGCAAGAACAGAAACGAGGTTACCGAGTACATCATAGACTGCCAGCCTGACTCTCTCCTGCTTCAGATTATTCGGTACGCTGAACCCGATAACAGTTTCCGGGTTGAACGGGTTGGGATAATTCTGTGAGAGACGGAACTGATCAGGCGTAAATTTTTCTTCTCCTGAAATGTCTGTGCCGGTATTTCCGGTACCCGAAACTGTGAATCTGAAGTCGCCGCCGTCACTCTGAATAAGGAAATCCCCGCTGTAATTACCGACTGCAGGAGGGGCAAATGATACAGCAACCTTAACCATTGAATTTGGCATCACCTGGAAAGGTAAATTAAGGATTGTGAATAATTCAGTGCCTGTTGTTCTGGTCTGAATATTCAGAATTTTTGTTCCGCTGTTCACTATGGTAAAATATAAAATTGTGGAATCTCCGACCGAAGTCGTATCAAAATTGAGATAATACGGGGCAGCGCTCATTTTGGAGAAGACCGGACGTGTTGTACTGGAAACAAAGCTATATACTCTCTCAACAAATTCGGGGTGATCAATCAACGGATTTCTTTTAAGCTGATAAAGCGCGATACCGTCATTTCTTGCTCTCTCTCTTGCATCAACTGTATCAAAGACATTCCAGTTCCGGTACACATCTTCCTGACGCTGCGTGAGGTATGAACCGTAATTATTAGGGTATCTGAGAATGAAATATAACATTGATCTGGCAACATTGCCCTTATGAATATTACGGGGTTCAAAAGTTACCTGACCCAGTGAATTATTCCCAAGTTTGCTTCCTGCAGAATCCCATGTAATATTTGACACAACCATATCAAAAGGATAATTGCTCCTTCTGTTATTAGCATCATCATTTGTCGGATAGAGGTGATATATATCAGATCTCATCGGTTCATTCTGACTGAAAGTGCTCTGAGGCCAGGTATGTTCTGTATTAAAGCCAAGATTCTGGGCAATTGTTCTTGTTGCAGCTTTGATCTTCTCACCGGTGTAAACACATTCAATGGTATCACCCGGTTGTTTATCTATATTCTCGAACATTCTGTCGCGGCCTGTATTATAGCCGAGCGAATTATGACCTGATACCAGTGCAGTAAGGGCAGACTTCAGATCAGTATCCCATTTGTCAAAAGTTGTCGTCTGATAATTATCGCCGGTTGAACCTGATCCCGTAACTTTAAGGAAAGTGCCTGATGAGCTGTCATCGGTCATGAACAGAAGCCATGATGTGTAGCTTACATTCTGAACCGGGCTGAACTTTACATTAACCTGAAAACTGTCACCGGCGGGGATTGTGAAGAGTGTATCTGTCACTTTTACCACGGGTGAAAGAGCAAAGCCTTTTACGCTGACTGCATTCCCGCCATCATTCCTGACCCATAAGGAAGCAGAATTCTCAGTTTTTACCACTGTGAGCGGGAATGTCAACTCTGTTACCGAAGAACTTATCTGACCGAAAATTAAAACTGCAGGCATTAATGCCATTACAACTGCTGTTAATATACTTTTCAATTTTACCTGTTATTTTAAAGACAAACATTAAATATAAGAATATCCCGCGGGGTTAAAAAGCCCCCTTATATTCCATACATACTCCCGGCTGCTGATAATTATTCCGGATGGTTCGTATGAATACTGATACTGCATGAATGCGCAGAGGAGTCTGTCATTTATTTTCTCTGACCGTACTTTAATAACTACACACAGATGAACAGCACAGGTTACTGACCGCAACTTTTCAGCATAGGAAAACCTTTTATTGTGCTATATTTTGTCAAATTTTTAATTAATTGCCGTTTTATAGCGTATTATCCACCTGTATTTTCTTATCTTGAGGCACATTTGAATCAAATAACTTGCTATATTTCGTCAGTTTTAATATATTTTGACAATATATAGTATCTATTAAGTAGAATTTCTATGAGTGAGAAAACAGATTTCGTTAACGATTTGCTAAAGTTTCAGGACACGTTTTCCAGAAAGCGACTTGCAGAGCTTATTACAGAAAGATATCCCGGCATAACTGAAACTAACATAAACTGGAAAATTCACCGGCTGATTAAATCAGGTAAGATCAGCCGCTGCGGGAGGGGTTTGTATACAGTAAACACAAAAAATGATTTTGTGCCTGTGTTGAATCAAAAAACCCGTGATGTAGCGGAGTATATTACAAATAAACTTCCATATCTCGAATTCACTGCCTGGGATACATTCATACTGAATTATTTTCTGCATAACCTGACCTTTCGGAACCAGATTATTATCGAAACAGAAAAGGAATTCTGTGAGTCGCTGTTTTTTACAATAAGGGAGAAATATGAAAATACCTATTTGAAACCTGATGCAGAGATGATGTACAGATACTTTGACGGAAAAGAAGCCATCATAATTATTCCTGAAGTCAAACAGGCTCCTCTGATTAAAATAAATGGCATCAACACAATAACTGCTGAAAAAATTATAACAGATATTCTGGCTAATAAGTACTTAAATTTTATATTTGGAGGGAAGGAATCAGAAAAAATTATAAAAGAGTTACTTTCCGGGTTCAATATTAATATGAATAAACTAAAAAGATATTCAAAAAGAAGAAATGTCTGGAATAAGGTTCAAAGATTTTTTAAGGTAAATCAGCAACCATTTTAACCATTATTAATGCCTTTCATTATCAGTGGGAATAACAGCAAACTTTGACAAATTAAAACAACTGTCATTAAAATATAATATCTCAGACCTTGCTTTATTAGAAAAGCAATCCAAGGCTTTCCTGTTACTGAATCTTCTCAGAAGAAGTAATGCAGATTTCATATTTAAAGGGGGGACCTCCCTTCTGCTGCTTTTGGATAAACCTCATCGCTTTTCGATCGATATTGATATACTAATGGAATCTGAGGCTGACTCAGAAGAAATTTTCAATTACATTATCAAGTCGGGGCACTTTACAGGTTATGAATATGATAACAGAAAAACGGCAGGACGAATAAAAAAGAATCATCTGAAGTTTTATTACAACTCCGCATTACCTTTCATTTCTAAACCCGGTTATGTTTTGCTGGATATCGTTTATGCAGATAACCCCTATTCTGAATTAAAAAAAGTCCCTCTCATATCTGATTTGCTATTTGAATCTGACAATGTGCCTGAACTTATAACCCTGCCGGGAGTGAATTCCATTCTCGGAGATAAACTGACAGCTTTTGCCCCAAATACAACCGTTATTCCGCTAATGAAAAGCGGGAAATTGATGGGGCTTGAAATTGTAAAACAAATAACTGACATTAATGCTCTTTTTGATAAAGCTGATGATCTTCAGGAAATCAGACATGCTTTCGGAAATACAGTTACAACACAATTGTTCTACAGGCATAAAGAGGATCTTGGAATTTCAGATGTCACAGATGATATCCGGAAATGTTGCTTTGACATTTGCATTCAGAACAATCACTCAGAAGTATATCCGGTTGTTTTAAATGGAATCAAACAGATAACCAGTTTTCTAATCAACATGAGATTCAGTCTTAATGAAATTAAAATTGCCTGCTCAAAAACTGCGTACCTTTCTTCAGCACTTGAGGCAGATATAGACAGGTTGGATAAATTTACCTCACCAGCCGGATTTGAAAAGATTCAGATTATTGATTACCGTTTTTCCAAACTCAACAAACTTAAGAAAATTCTTCCTGAAGCTTTTTATTACTGGCATAAAGCACTTCAGTTAAAGGGGATTGAATAAACAAGGGAGGTTTGAGTTATGAGTTATGAGGTTTGAGTTATGAGTTATGAGGTTTGAGTTATGAGTTATGAGGCTTGAGTTATGAGTTATGAGTTATGATAATCCGGTGTGC
>JABWCA010000041.1 GCA_013359345.1 Ignavibacteriaceae bacterium | reverse complement strand
ATGTTGTTCACAGTAAAAAGCGGAATATCAAGCACCCTTGCAACATCCCTGATCACAGCCTTTGATGAAAGCGTTGTGAATGTGATGATCTGGGAGACTGAATCGGCGCCGTATTTCCTTTTAACATACTCAATAACTTCACCCCTGCCTTCATCGGCAAAATCAACGTCAATATCAGGCATTGATCTTCTTGCAGGATTAAGAAACCGTTCAAAGAGGAGATCATACTCAAGGGGGTTTATCTTGGTTATACCGAGAACATACGCTATCAGGCTGCCTGCGGCAGAACCTCTGCCGGGCCCCACGGGTATGCCGAGCCCGCGCGCAGCAGCAATAAAATCCTGAACAATAAGGAAATAACCCGAAAAACCCATATCCCTTATCGTGTTAAGTTCATATTCAAACCGCTCCTGAACAACTTCACCAGGGTTCTCCCCGAACAGCTCCTTCAGCTTCTCCCTGCTCAGATGTTCAAAATAAGCATCAAGGTTTTTCTCCGGAAATTCTGCCGGGATCGGGAAATCAGGGAAGTAATACCCCTTTGAATCAAGCTTAAAGTCTATCTTGTCGGTTATCTCGAGCGTGTTTTCAACAGCCCCCTCATATTTGCTGAACAGCTCAGTCATCTCCTCCTGTGATTTGAAATAGATCTGATCTGTATGATACCTGAGCTGCCTGTAATCTGCCTCTCCGGTTTTATCACCCATAAGAAGGAGAATATTATGAGCGTAAGCATCTTCCTTTTTAACGTAATGGCAGTCATTTGTAGCCACCATCTTAATCCCGAGTTCTTTTGAAAGCTGCGGCACTTTTTCAAGCACTATCTGATCTTCGGGCATGAAATGATCCTGAAGCTCCAGGTAAAAATCATCGCCGAAAAGGTTCTGAAACCTTTGCGCAGTGTCTTTTGCCTTCTCATAATTGTCATTAACAAGAAAAGAGGAAATAACACCTCCCAGGCATGCCGATGTGCATATTAAACCCTCATGATACTTTTCAAGCAGCTCCCAGTCAATTCTCGGCCTGTAATAATACCCCTCAAGAAACCCGAGCGATGAAAGTTTTGCAAGATTCTGATATCCCGTTTTATTTTTAGCCAGAAGTATGAGATGATGATAAGGCTTCTTTTTTTTCTGGCCGGGCATTGCAGGGGGCTGAACTTTTTTTTCGAAACGGCTTTCATCAAGAGTTATATAAGCCTCCATTCCCACAATAGCCTTGATGTTTTTATCTTTTGCGGCTTTGTAGAATTTGGGGATACCATACATCACACCGTGATCTGTGAGAGCAACTGCCTTCATATCGTACTTTGCGGCTGCGGCAACTATTGATTTTACTGCGGCAGCGGCATCCTGTAAACTGAAATCTGAGTGGTTATGGAGATGTACAAACTTTGACATTGTTACCTGTTTCTTTGCATAAATATTTTTAACGGGGGTTTAAAGTTAAGGGTAAGAATTGAATTAGGGAAGTTAAGTTTTATCATACCTTATTAAATCCTGCATTTTCACTATGATATTTTATATCGTTCTCCGCACCGCGGGGCGGGCATTATTTACCGTGAATGAGGTGTTAAAAGGGATATTTGTCTCTCAGATACGGTTTTCTGCAAGGTAATCTATCCGCTTTAAAGAAGCAGTAAAGCACTGCCTTTGCCTATACCTTAAACCTCAAAGTGAACTCAGTGCCCTTGCCGGGTTCACTTTTAAGCGAAATGGAGCCGCCGAGTTTCTCGGTCATCCTTTTTGCGAGCGAGAGACCAAGCCCTGTGCCCTCATAATTTCTTCCGTACCCCTCGCTCACCTGCCTGAACTCTTCAAAAATGACCTTATGATACTGCACGGGTATTCCTATTCCTGTATCTGCAATCATAATGACCAGATCTTTACCTTCGTGATTTTCATCAGTCCTGATCAAGATTCTTACAAAGCCGGTATCAGTGAACTTGACTGCATTGGATACAAGATTATGAATTATGCTTCTCAGAAATCTTTCATCAGAGTCAACATAAATTTCAGGAGGATCTGCCTTCAATTCAAATTCAATGTTTTTTGATTTAGCTGCATTCTCAAAATCCTCTGCGGCATCTTTTATAACCGAGACTGCCTCAATCTTCTGTATATTCACTTTTATTTTTTCAGCTTCAATCTTTGAGAGCTCAAGAATCAGGTTAAGAGTTTCCATAAGTCTGCATGCACTCTTGTTCAGCCGTTCAGAAAGGGTTTTCACTTCCGTTTTCACAGAAATTTCCTGAATAAGTTCAGAATACCCCAGAATGCCGATCATTGGAGTTCTGAGTTCATGGCTCATGTTTGCCAGGAAATTCGTTTTCAGCCTTGACATTTCCTCAGCCTTTTCTTTTGCCCTGATCATTTCCTGAAGGATATTTTTCTTTTCGGTGATATCCTCCTCAACAATCACAAAATTGGTTATCTCTCCGTCCAGATTTTTAATTGAAGATACAAGGGCACTCTCCCAGTATTGCTCCCCGCTTTTAGTGCTGTTGATAAACTCCCCTTCCCAGTCGGCCCCGTTCATGATTATATCTCTGAGACTCGTGCCAGGATTTTTGGTTTCAAACTCCCGGCTCAGGAGATAAGGCACGGTGTCAATTATCTCCTCAAAACTGTAACCGGTGATAATTTTATTCTTATGATTCACATAAAGAATTCTGCCGGCAAGATCAGTGATAGTAATGCTCACAGGTGTTCTTTCAACCGCTCTTGAAATAAGATTAAGTTTTTCCTCAACCACTCTTTTTGCTGTTATATCGGTAACGAGCTCCAGCCTTGATCTTTTGCCTGCAAATAATATTTCATGCGAGTCAATTTCCGAATACAGTATCCTGCCGTCTTTTCTGAGATGTTTCCAGCCTGTTGAGTGCCGGTAAACATCCGTGTATTCCTGAATGAAACTGAGCAGTTTTGGCAGCTCCCCGGCCGGCCTTATATCTCTGATTGTCATACTGAGAAACTCAGCCTTTGAGAAGCCGTAGTGCAATATTGCGGAATCATTAACGGCAAGAAATCTGAGCGATTCTGTATCATAAACCCACATTGGTTTCGGGTTATTTTCAAACAGATACCTGTAGACTTTTTCACTCTCAGAAAGCTTTTCCTCGTAAATTTTCCGGTCAGTTATATCTCTCGCAGTTCCCTCAATGGCAGTAAGGCTGCCGGAAATATTGCAGATTCCCACAATGCTGTGCTCAGTCCAGAATACTGTTCCATCTTTTCTGATGAATCTGATGTTCACCGGATCATCGGGAATATCGCCTTTCAGAATACCTTCAAACAGATTAAGGTCATCATGATGCACCAGATGGTTTATAAGTTGAGGGTCAGAATAAAACTCTTCGGGCGTGTGCCCGGTCAGCTTAAATGCAGAGGGACTCAGAAAATCAAATACCGGTCCGGGAGTCATAATAATCCTGTAAACAAGATCATGCGCTCTTTCAGCCAGGAACCTGAACTTTTTTTCGCTCTCAAAAAGACTTTTCAGGGCTCTGTTTTTTTCTTCTTTTATTTCTCTGAGCTTAAGAGCTTCAGTTATTGAAAACGGAAGCCGTTTAATTTGGTCTTTCAGAATATAGTCATCAGCTTCCATTTTCATGCATTTTACCGCCACCTCCTCGCTGATGCTCCCGGTTATCAGAATAAAGGGGACGTCCGGTTTTTTTTCATTTCTGATCTTAAGAGCCTCAAAACCGGTAAAATCTTTCAGATAAAAATCGCTCAGAATCACGGCCGGCTTAAAATCAGCAATAAGTTCATTGTAACTTTTTTGATTATCACAAACTGCAAGTTCATAATTAAAGCCAAGTTCATTCAGTTCTGCTGATATTATATCAATATCGGGCAAAAAGTCTTCAAGCAACAAAATTCTTACATTATCAGCCATAATCTGCCTCAAGAGGGAAAAAAAGTATGACAGCAGTGCCATCCCCGGGATTGCTGTTAATTGTAACATGTCCCCCGTGTCTTTCAATTATAAGTTTCACTATAGAAAGCCCTATTCCGTATCCCCCGATTCTTGTGTGTTCTTTCTGTCTTTCATACAGCTTAAACGGATCCATGGCTCCGGTCATTGTGAAACCGGTGCCGTTATCACGGATAGTCACCACTCTGTAACCTGAATCAGAAGTATTTTCAATTCCGATGCTCAGGGGTGAATCCGGTTTAGAGAATTTAAAAGAATTATGCAGAATGTTGAGAAATGCGTGGCGTATAAGGGTTGGGTCACCCCTCAGATTCACACTTTCACCGGCAGCCAGTTCATACCTTACATGGGGGAACAGAACCCTGAGTTCATTAAGGCATGAATCAATAAGATTTGTCAGATCAAATTCAGAAAATCTCACTTCGGTGAGTCCTGCTTTTGCAAACCTCAGAAGATCTGAAATAAGCCGGCTCATCCGTTCATTCTGCCCGAAGATTTTATTCATGAGCTCCTCAGAATCAGGTGTTAACTCAGCAGCAAATTTCTCTCTGAACTGCCTGAGGTAATTGTCTGATGCGCGCAGAGGCCTGCCCAGATCATGTGCAACATTATTAGTGAACGCAGTGAGGTCTTCAACCTTTTCTGCCAGGCCGTTTGAAAAGCGTCTAATTTTTAAGAGGTTTGAGATTCTTGCCGTCAGTTCAGCCTTAATTACAGGCATTCTGATCACATCATCAATCCTGCTCCATAAACGGCTATTGATAAATTTAAGATCATTTTTGTTTGCCATCAGGAGATGAGGCAGGAAAACAGGCTCCTCTCTGAGTTTTCTCCGTTTAAGCAGCTCCCTGAAACGGTTGTAAACCACCGCATCAAAGATGCCGAGATCGTATGTGTCATATAGTGAGGTGTGATCTTCAGCTATTTTCACTTCATACTGCCCGCTGATCAGATTGCGTAACAGCTCTGCGTTAATCCGGTTATCAATAAAAAGTAAGACTTTTTCCATTTTCAGAGTGTGAGTTCAGAAAGCACCTTAAGAAGCTCAGCCACTGCCAGGGGTTTAGACATTATTCCGCGGGCGCCATGGCTTATGCTCTCTTTCTGCATGGTTAAATTTTCTCTGGGAGAAATTACCAGAAGAGGAATTGAAAGGTCTTTTGCTCTCTGAAATCTTCTCCAGATATTTTCATCAAAGCCGGAGATATCAGCAAGAATCACGCTGACCGGGTCTCCTGATTTTTCAATTAAAGAATCATAATCATTATATGTTGAAGCAGAAAGAACTCTGTAACCATTCTTCACCAGAACGTCACTCATCACGGTAATGTTAGCCTGATTTCTGAACAGAAGCAGTACATTCTTGCCCGGCATATATTCACTCTTTCTTAAGATTGAGCCACTCGGGTATCCCCGTTAAGATACCTTTTACATTATGAAACGGAGCACCAACTTTAATTCCGCCGCCTGTGATTTCGAGTTCTCTGAGAGTCTTTTCAAAATCACCCAGCCTTTTTTTAAGAACGCCGATTGCCTTTTTGATTGAACCGTTAATCTCGATATATTTGATAAATATGAGAGTATCTGCAAGATAGCTGATGCCGTTATCAGTTGCCCTGAACTCGCCCGCAATAGTCTCCTGTTCAGCTATCAGTATTGTTGCCACCCCCATGTTCTGAAGATATTTGCAGAGTGCATGAAGGTCGGGTGTGAGATCAGAATCACCCGTGGCAATTTTATAGCCTGCAATACTGTCAATCATAACAAGTGATGCGTTGCGTGATTCAACCTCATTACGCACAATCAGGGCAAATTCATCAGGTGTGTGTGAAAGGGGTTCAACTTTAATTATTGAAAGCCGGCCTGATTCTGCCTGCGATTTTACCGGGATGCCGATCTTTTCACACCGCTGTATCATTATCTCTGTTTCTTCCTCGAACGAGAAGTGAACCGAATGGCCGCCCGAAACTGCATTCTGAACCAGAAACTGCATACCTGCAGTTGTTTTACCAACTCCCGCAGGGCCCGATATGATTGAGACCGTTCCGGAATTCAGGCCTCCCCCGGTCAGTTTATCCAGCGATTCAATTCCGGAGGGAAACAATGCAGGTATAAACTCTCTGGAATGAACCGAAGGCCGCAGTTTCGGGAAGATTGTTATTCCGCTATCGGTGATCCTGAAAGAATGAGCTCCTTTAAGGTGGTTCATACCCCTGTACTTCTCAACTTTAAGAGTGTTATAAAAATCAAAGGAGCAGAGGTTTATCACGGCATCGCATATAAACTGCAAATCTGAATCCTGAGACTCTGAGCCCGATTCTGATGTGAGCAATACGGTGGCTCCATTCTCCTGAAGGTATCTGAGGAAGGCGATGGTTTGTCTTCTGTACTGAAACTCATCACCTGCAAGATATCTGAAATTGGATACAGAATCAATGAACACGCGTGAGGGCTTAAGTTCCTCAACACATTTCATGATTTCGGCAGTGACAGGTTCACGCTCAACCTCAGAAGGAGTGAAAATATCGTAAGACTGTGACCTTGAAAAAAACTCGGCCTGAGGGCTCAGATCAAGAATTGCGGTTTCAGAAAGGTCAATGCCAAACAGAGCAGCATTTGCCACTATGCCTGACCTTCTTTCACCTAATGTGATAAGGAGGCATTTTTCACCCTGCAGGGTTCCTGCGTTAAGAAAATGAAGCCCGAGAGTTGTTTTTCCGGTGCCGGGTTTTCCTTTAACAAGGCAGTTGCTGTTTTGAATATAACCGCCGCCAAAAATAATATCAAGGCCGGAGATGCCGGTCGCAATTTTCTGATGAACACTTACCATCTGTGTGCGCCTTTCAATAACAAAAATACAAAACGGCTGCAAGAGGGGATTCAGGCTGACGGAAGATTGCACAGGTTCTTGTATAAATAAGCCTGCCGGATCTCAGCCGGCGACTTTTCAGATCAGATCAGTCACGCCGAAACGTTCGGCCACCCGGCTTATTAACCCAAGAAGCTCTTTTTTTGAAAATGGTTTGGATATGTAATCATCACATCCGGCAGCAAGAAACTGAAGTTTTTCTTTTTCGAATGCGTACGCGGTTACGGCAATTACGGGTACATTCAGATAGGAAGGCATTTCTCTGATAAGTTTTAAGATATCAAGGCCTGTCATTTGTTCGCCAAGATTAATATCCAGAAGTATCATAGAATATTGCTTGTTCTTGATCATTTTAAGAGACGTAATACCGCTCGGGGTTGTCTCAATCTCATGAGTTTTTTCAAGATACTTTGATATGACATCACGAGATGTTTCATCATCATCTATAATTAAGATCAAAGGCTTTGCCATAAAGATCTGTGATGTGATAAATGATTAAATTAGTAAATTCAGCGATCATACTAATCAAATTATTTTCAAAAAGCAATACCTTCTGAAACTATTTTACAGTAATGAAAACCATGAATAAACCACACTCCCGTAAGGCGGAATTTCATTGATTCATTTGCGGCAGATCATGGTGAAAAACAGTAATGGGTGACGTTCATTTGTGCATTTATCAGCAATCAGTTCAGTTAAACTTCACTGAAAGATAATCTCTTTTTTTTCAGGCAGGCACACTGTTTAAATGGTGAATGATACCGGCTGATTGCGGTTACCAATCCTGATCACACTTAATCAGAATGATGATAAATCGATTATTCTTTTTAACACCTGATAGCAGAGAAGTGGCAGAAAAGCGGCATGAAGAAAAATCTGCAGGGAGAAAATATTGAGGACCGTCAAACAGAGAACGATCTCAGCCGCAAAGTCTAACAGGTGATGCCGGGAACGACATCACTCTCAATACAGATAAATGAAGGCGTTAATTACAGACCGGAATGATTCCCCAGTGTCAGCGTAAAAGTTGACCCTTTGCCGGGCTCACTTTTAAGCGATAATGCACCCCCCAGACTTTCTGTCATTTTTTTAGCAAGCGTGAGCCCCAGCCCCGTGCCTTCATACGCCCGCCCGAACCCCTCGCTCACCTGCCTGAATTCTTCAAATATTACTCCGTGATATTCAGCAGCTATACCAATGCCTGTATCTTCAACTGCAATTTCAAGTGAATTACCTGAATCATCAGCCACTGTCTTCAATGAAATTTTCACATATCCTTCTTCTGTGTACTTTACTGCATTTGAAACCAGATTTGTGATGATGCTTCTGAGCATCCTTTCATCAGAGACAAAATTCACAGTGTGATGATCTGTCTCAAAACTGAGAACAAGTTTTTTGTTTGCAGCCTCAGGCGTAAAGTCATCAATCACTTCATTCACAATCTGTGTGACATTAACAGGAGCAAATGTGACTCTCACTTTTTCTGATTCAAGCTTTGAGAGATCGAGAATCTGATTAAGGGTTTCCATAAGCCGCATTCCGCTTTTGTTCATTTTTTCAGCATACTCCAGTATTTCTTCATCGGCAGCAATTTCACTTATAATCTCAGTATAGCCAAGCAACCCGATCATAGGAGTTCTCAGTTCATGACTCATATTGGCAAGAAAACTGGATTTAAGTCGCGACATTTCCTCAGCGCTGTTTTTCGCCCTGATAATCTCATCAATCAGTTCTTTTTTACGGGTAACATCTTCTTTTACGGCAACAAAATGTGTGATTGTTCCTTCAGAATCTTTAACCGGCGAAATTATTACATTCTCCCAGACCAGCTCACCATTTTTTAAACGGTTTCTTATTTCACCGCTCCAGTTTTGGCCGCTTTTAATGGTATCCCACAGGTTTTTGTAAAACCCGGTATCATGATAACCCGATCTCAGCAGAGACGGTGTTTTCCCGATGACCTCATTAACGGAGTATCCTGTCAGTTTCAGGAAAGAAGGGTTAACATACTCTATGAATCCGTTATTGTTTGTAATCATAATACATACCGGCACCTGCTCAGTGGCTCTTTGCACAAGATTCAGCCTCAGCTCAGTTTCCCTTTTCTCAGTCACATCGGTTACAAGAACAAGCCTTGCTTTTTTATCCTGATATTCAATTTCATGAGAATTAATGTCAGCATAAATAATGGTTCCGTCCTTTTTTCTGTGACGCCAGTATCTTGAATATTGCTGCATTTTTTTGGCTGTCGCCACATTCTCAAACAGTTTGGGCACATCTTCCGGAGGCCTGATATCGGCAATAGTCAGACCGAGAAACTCCTCTCTTGTATAACCGTATATTTCAATTGCGGCATCATTCACCTCAAGGAATTTAAGCGTCTTGCTGTCATACACCCACATTGCCCGGGGGTTATTTTCAAAAAGAAGCCTGTACCTCTTTTCACTTTCTTTAAGTATTGATTCTTTTTCAATACGCCCTGTTACATTTCTGAGAATGCCTTCGGTGGCAATAAGCCTGCCTTCATGGTCGTAAAGCGGCACACCCACATGTTCACCCCAGAAAACAGATCCGTCTTTTTTGATCCATCTTATAAGCACAGGGTTTTGTATTGTTTCCCTGAAAGAAATCTTCAGTTTCCCGAGATCATCAGGATGGATAATCTTTGATAATATATCTGAATCATGGCAGAGTTCTGATTCTTCATATCCCAGATTCTGAAGGCAGGAATTACTGATATATTCAAATCCTTCGGCAGGCAGGAACTTATAAATGAAAAATATATCTGAACTGCTTTCAGCAAGAGTGCGGTATTTTTTTTCGGTAAGAAAGAGTTCTCTGAGAACTGAATTTTTATCTTTAATGATATTCCGCTTATCAAGGGCCTCTCTTATTGCAAACGGAAGTCTTTTCCGGTGGCTTTTCAGCAGGTAATCATCTGCTCCTGCCTTCATGCACTTTACAGCTATATCTTCGCTCACACTGCCGGTGATCAGAACAAAAGGAATATCCGGGAACATTTCATTTCTGAGCTGAAGTATATCAAAGCCTGTAAATCCTTCCATGTAATAGTCACTCAGTATTACATCGGGAATATGCTTCCGGGCAAGCAGGATGAATTCATCTTTTTTTGAGGTGTGTCTTAAATTATACCGGAGGTCAGATTCAGAAAGATCATATTCGATGAGTTCAGCATCAATTTCATTATCTTCAACAAGAAGTATTTCAATAGTCTTATCCATAGCAGACCTGTTTTTTACCGGATTATTCCGGATTCCTCCTGAACCACAGCATGACATCAGTGAAATAAACTCCACTGATTAACCTGCATGAACCGCTCCGGTGTTAATTTGACATTAAAGATTGCTTTGAAGTGCTAAACTCTGAATAAGGGGAATAAAGATGTGCTTCCGTATAAACACAGTCAATATATATCTGTTTAACAGCTGGTCAGCCCAAACTTGGATTCAACTTCTTTAAGTTTGGCAATTATCTCTTTTCGTGTAAAGGGTTTGGAGATGTAATCATCACAACCCTCTGCAAGTATTTTAAGTCTTTCTCTTTCAAATGCATAGGCTGTCACTGCAACAACAGGAACCCCTTTGTAATCAGGCATTTCCTTTATGAACTGCGTAATCTCAAGACCATTATATTTTTCTCCCAGATTGATATCCATGAGAATCATGAAATACATTCTTTTTTTCACCATATCAAGAGCTGAAATTCCGCTTTCCGTTGTATCAACATCATATTCAGACTCCAGATACCTGGCAATCACATCACGGGAGGTTTCATCATCATCTATTAAAAGAATTGCTGGTTTATTCACTTTATTAAGGCTTAAAATTCTTATTAAACATAGTTATATATAATAAATCAAAAGTTAAGAAGCAACTCTTAACTTTTCAGAGGGTTATTCCCTTTTCTGACATACTTAAAAATAAAGAATTAGTCTGAATCAGGAAAGACTTAAATTCCGCCGACTACCTTCCGGTATGCCCGAAACCCCCGTGTCCCCGTTCTGTGTCACTCAGATTTTCAGATTCGGTAATTTCAGCCCTGTAAACTTTTGCAAGCACCATCTGGGCAATCCGCTCGCCCCTTTTAATCAGAAAATCCTCGCCTGAAAAATTGAACATTATAACCTTGATTTCACCGCGATAATCCTCATCAATGGTTCCGGGTGAATTGAGCACCCCTATCCCGTGTTTTGCAGCCAGCCCGCTGCGGGGTCTCACCTGAATCTCATAGCCTGCAGGTATTTCGGTCATAAGGTTGGTTGGCACCATGGCAAAACCCCCTGCTTTAATGAGCAAAGGCTCATCAACTGCGGCGCGTACATCCATCCCGCTGCTCCCCGGGGTCTGGTATGAAGGGAGCTCAATGTCATTAAATCTGTCACTTACTCTTTTGAATTTAAGCTGAATTTTTGTCATCTTCTTCTGAGCCTGCCTGAAATAAGGTTTTTGAATGTGCGCGCTTCACGGGGGCTGATGATATCTGCAAGGAGCACCGCCATGATAAATCCCGTTATCAGCGCCGCTTTTGTGAACATAACATCTTCTCTGCCGAATATAAAGAGATAGTAAACCGCCATTGAAATTACAATGAGGGCAAGAAGCACTGCAATCTTTTTATTTTCATAAGGAATCTTAAAGGTCTTCTGCCCGCCGATATAAAATGCGGCTGCAATGAAAAGATATGCAAAAAGTGTGGCGAGCGCTGCACCCATTATCCCGATAAGGGGAATCAGCGCAAAGTTCATTGCAATATTAATAAGGGCACCGGCTCCAAGCAGCAGCGGCACGGGCAGGCTCTTCTCCTTAATGTAAAAGGCAGCATTAAAATTTATATAAAAACCGTAAAACAGATACCCGAGCAGTACAACCGGCACAATATACAACCCCGACCAGTATGCCTTTCCCAGAAGATGAAATCCTGCAACGTTAAGCCCAACAATCTCATCAAGAAAAACAGTTATAAACAAAAGTATGAAACTGCCTGCAATGGTGAAGTATGTGAACACCTTTGAAAAAAGCTCGCCCGCCCCCTCATCTTCAGCATATTTCAGAAAGAACGGCTGCCAGGCATACTGAAACATTGATACATAAAGCATCATGAACATACTCAGTTTGTAGTTCTGCTGATAAATGCCGAGCGTTTTGAAATCGGTTAGCTTTTCAAGAATCGGCTTATCAACAACCTGGGTGAGCATTGCCGCAAGGCCCGCGGGCATAAAGGGCAAACCGAATTTGAATATCCTCACCGCAAGTCTGCCGTCTGTTTTAAGTTCAAGATTTTCTCTTATAACGGGAACCAGCATCACAAAGCTGAACACTGAAGCCGCAAAATTTGCAATGAAGATTGCCTCGATATCCATTTTCAGCACGAGTATCAGCACCAGGTTCAGGGCAATATTTATGAGGATATTTGCAACCCTGATCTGAGAGAATTTGAGCGACTTATTCTGCAGCCGCAGAGTGATAAAGGGAATAACGGTGAGCACGTCAAAGAATAGGATGCCCACCCCATACATGATCAGCCTGTGAAACTTTGCAGGATCAAGCCCTGATTTTTCGATTCCCAGAAAAGATGATACGCCCCCCATCCCCGCAAGGAAAAGCACCCCGAACACAACCGAGGTTATAAATATTATGATGTAGGAGGTTGAAAAAACTTTTTTGGTGCCTTTAAATTCGGGGAGGGATCCCATCTTAAGATAAGCGGAATCCATCCCGTAGATAAAGATAATATTGAAGAGGGCGATATATGAATATATATTTGATACAACCCCCATATCAGAGGGCTGAAAGATATTGCTGTGAAAGGGGACGAGGATAAAATTAAGGAATCTTCCCAGTACCGTGCTTATTCCATAAATAACGGTTTCACGGGAGAGTTCTTTTAATTTATCAAGCATCTGATGATGTTATCTTCATTGAAATATCAAGCGCCTTTGCGCTGTGCGTGAGCGCTCCTGTTGAAATATAATCAATGCCGGTTTCAGCATACTCCCTGATTGTTTCAAGGGTTATACCTCCCGAGGCTTCAACCAGCGCGCGCCTGTTAATCTGCTTTACGGCTTCGCGCATCATTGCCGGGGTAAAGTTATCAAGCATGATGACATCGGCTCCGGCAGAAACGGCTTCTTCAATCTGATCAGGTGAACTTACCTCAATTTCAATCTTGTATGCAGATTCTTCCTGACTCTGATGCGCCCTTACAAGTTCAGCGGCTTTTTTAATTGAACCGGCCGCTTTGATATGATTATCCTTTATCAGATACATATCAAACAGCCCGATCCGGTGATTTTCTGCTCCGCCGAGCTTAACGGCCATCTTATCAGTAATCCTGAGTCCGGGGGCGGTTTTTCTGGTATCAAGAATCTTTACACCCGTGCCGCTTACCTCTTTCACATACTTTGATGTAAGAGTGGCAATTCCGCTCATTCTCTGAAGAAAATTAAGCGCGGTGCGCTCCGTTTTCAGAATTGATGAGATATTGCCTGTAACCGATGCAACTTTTGTTCCTTTTGACACGGCTGCCCCGTCTTCAAAATATTTCTGAAAGCTGAGGTTTTCGTCAAAAATCCTGAATATCCTCTCAACCACTTCAAGCCCTGCAATCACTCCGTCTTCTTTGACAAGAAAATCGGCCTGGCCGAGGGCATCATCAGGGATAATGGCATCTGTGGTGATATCACCGCTTTTAATATCTTCTTCGAGCGCAAGTTCAATTATACGGTCAACTAACTTAATCATCGGATTTAAAAAAAGGCTCCAGTTTCTTAATAAAAAACTCAGGGGGTCGTGTTATCCTGTAAGTATCGGCTTTGAGAAAGACGTGTGAAGTGTAACCTTCGGCAACCTGCTCCATGGTTTCTTTTCTGAAAACACGGTATTCAAGGCGCAGCCCTGCCGAAGCCATTGAAGGATAAGTGGTTTCTATAACGAGAATGTCATCATATCTTGCCGGCTTCAGATATTTAACAAAAGCTTCGGTAACGGGGAGCAGATACCCGTGTTTTTCAACCTCGGCATAAGGGAGACCCGCTTCTCTTAAAAGCTCAGTTCTCCCCACTTCAAAAAACTCAAGGTATTTGCCGTTATATACAAATCTCATCTGATCAGTATCGGCATACCTGATCCTGATCTCGGTAACTGATTTATACATTTTATTCTGTGTAAGCACCCATCTGAGCAAACTTTTCAACTCTTGCGCTTACGAGCTTATCAGGTTTTATTTTTATCAGCTCTTTCAGTTCAGAGAGAATGTATGTTTTGAGCAGATCTGCTGCTTCCTGGTGATTTTTATGAGCTCCGCCGAGCGGCTCAGGCACTATCTTGTCAATAACTTTAAGCGGGAGCAGATCATGAGCGGTAAGCTTTAATGCCTCTGCAGCCTGTTCCTTGTATTCCCAGCTTCTCCATAAAATGCTGCTGCATGATTCAGGGCTGATTACAGAGTACCAGCCGTTTTCAAGCATCAGGATCCTGTCGCCCACCCCGATGCCGAGCGCGCCGCCGCTTGCACCCTCACCAATTATTGCAACAATAATGGGTACTTTAAGCCGGCTCATCTCAAGCAGATTTCTTGCAATTGCCTCGGCCTGTCCTCTTTCTTCTGCCTCAAGTCCGGGGAAAGCACCGGGAGTATCAAGCAGGCAGATTACGGGCAGATTGAACTTCTCTGCTGTTTTCATAAGTCTGAGGGCTTTTCTGTATCCCTCAGGATTAGGCATGCCAAAGTTTCTGTATAAATTAGACTTGGTATCGCGTCCTTTCTGCTGACCTATAATCATGACCTTGTAACCTTCAATCTTAGCGAGGCCGCCCACAATGGCTTTATCGTCTTTGAAATAGCGGTCACCGTGAAGTTCTATAAAATTCTCGGTCATCATATAAATATAATCAAGGGTGTAAGGACGGTCAGGATGGCGTGCAAGCTGAACTCTCTGCCATCTTGTAAGGCTCTTATAAACACTCTCCTTAAGAGTTCTAACCTTCTCTTCGATAATTTTAATTTCATTATCAATGTTGAGACCGTCAGAAGCGCTTTTCATCTGTTCCAATCGCTCCTCCAACTCAATTATCGGCTTTTCAAAATCCAGTACTGTTTTTGGCATATTATTTTTTACTTATAAATTTGTTAAAAGTTTTTCCAAGGATCTCGATATCCAGCCAGATATTCTGATTTCTGGCGTAGTAAATATCAAATCCTTCTTCCTGTTCGGTTTCAGTGTACCAATAGCCGGTAAGACCCTGTTTACCAAGATACAACCGGTCATTATGCCCCGCTTTTGCAGGACCCACAAAACTCATCTTCCCGGATAAAACTTTCGGAACTCCGAGTACAAATTTAACAAAATCACTTTTATTCCTGCTGAATATACTGAAAACAAAACTAAAAGGATAGAGGAGCGCTAAAATAACTAACCCGAGCACAAAATCAAATAATGATTTTATTACACGGTTCTGAAGTGTTGATATATTATAGTTAACTTCAAAGAGGGGGATATTATCCAGTGATGAAACCGCCGATTTACCGATAAGATAATCAAGCCGGTTGCCTGCTATCTGGAATTCCACATTCTCATTCTGGCATGATGAGACCACCGTCATCATTTTATTATAGGAAATCTCGCCAGAGGTGAAAATAACTGTGTTTATTCTTTTTTCACGGATTACTTTAACCAGGTTATCAATTGCGCCAACCACGGTGAACCCGGCAACTTCACTGCCCACATCTTTCCTGGTTAACGATATGAGACCTATGACGTTAAATTTCAGCTCCGGCTTGGCGGCAAGTTTTTTTGCCATTACGGCAGTGTGTTCATCGGTTCCTATTATTACGGTTCTTCTGGCTTTAAGCCCGCCTGTGTAATCACCCAGCCTGAACACAATCTTAATAATGATTCTCCAGCCCGAAAGCACAAAGAGAAGCATGAAGTAACTGATTAACAGCACACCGCGTGAAAATGCGTAGTCCTTGAAAAAGAACGTGAGCGATGAAACCGTGAAGAACCCGACGATAACCGCGCCGAGTGTACGCAGCACCGAGATTTTTTCTTTGGTGTATGCCCCTGTGAGCATTGAAATAATCATATGAATAGCCACCGGAACCGTGAAGACAGCCGGTATGCCGTAATCAGGGAACCAGCGCCAGGTGGGGCTGGTGTTTGAGTGAATCACGGCGGCAAGATACAGGGTGAGATTGAAAAATATGAGGTCAAAGCCGGCACTTATGAGGATAAACTTTCTTTTCCCCAGGAAAGCAACCATTTCCCTGAGGAATATTGCAAGCCTTATAAGCGAAATTATCGGTAACGAATATGAGAAGTATTTTTTGACGAAGATGTGCATTGCCTCATAAAATACCCTTGTTTCATTCAGGCTGCTCCTCTTTGTGCTCTCACCTTTATAGTGTATTATCTGGGTTTCGTGATAATAATATACTTTCCAGCCGGCTTTCTGCACCCTGAAACACCAGTCAAGATCCTCCCCGTACATAAAAAATTCTTCATCAAGCCCACCGATCTTTTCATAGACTTCCCGTTTCATCATCATGAATGCACCCGAGATTGCATCAACCTCATAAGTCTTGTTTTCATCAAGATAGGTAAGATTGTAGCGGGCAAAAAGTCTGCTTTTTGGGAAAAGTGTGCTTAGTCCGGTAACTTTTGTGAATGAGGTCCAGAGGTCGGGGAAACTTCTTCTGCACGCAAGCTGCAGGTTGCCGTCGGAGCCGATCATCTTGCAGGTTGCAAGTCCGGCATCGGGGTATTTATCGAAGAAGGAGAACATTTTGGTGAAAGTGTCTTCGCTCACCAGAGTATCGGGATTAAGCAGCAGGAGGTACTTCCCCTTCGCAATTTTAAGCCCGAGGTTATTGGCTTTTGCAAAGCCGGTGTTTTCCTGATTCTCAATGAGAATCACACCGGGATATTTCTCTTTAACCATCTCAACGGAGCCGTCATCAGAGGCATTATCAACTATAATTATCTCAGCAGATATATCTCCTGAAGCGCGGTAAATTGAATCGAGAAGGTTCTGAAGAAATTCTTTGACGTTATAGTTTACAATTATTATTGAGAGGTCCATATCAGGATTACAGTTGTCCGAAGACACTCCTTAATCTTAATATCCAGACCATGGTCACGGCTTCGCGCACAATCTTTTTTGACATTTTAGAACTGCCCGCCGTGCGGTCATGAAAAATAATCGGCTTTTCAACTATCCTGAATTTCTTTTTCCATGCCTTGAAATTCATCTCTATCTGAAAAGCGTATCCGTTTGATTTTATATTGCTCAGATCAATAGCTTCAAGCACTTCTCTCCTGAAGCATTTGAATCCGCCGGTTGAATCTTTAATTGGCAGACCCGTGATGATTCTGGTGTACTGGTTTGCAAAATAACTGAGCAGAAGCCTGCGCATCGGCCAGTTAATGACATTAACGCCCTGAATATATCTGCTGCCTATCACAAGATCATGATCTTTGATCTTCTCAAGGAAATGAGGGATCTCTTTAGGATCATGCGAGAAATCGGCATCCATTTCAAAGATGTAATCGTACTTTTTCTCAATTGCGTATCTGAATCCGGCCACATAGGCGGTGCCGAGTCCCATTTTACGGGGTCTCTTGAGAATATGAATCCGCTCATTGGTTTTGCTGAGCTCTTCAACATAAGTGCCGGTTCCGTCGGGTGAATTGTCATCAACAATAAGGATTTCAAGTCCTTCAACGTGTAAATTGAGGAGTTCCGAGATCATTCTTTGAATGTTGTCAATCTCATTGTAGGTCGGAATGATAATCAGAGTTCTTTTTGTCATATAACTGTACTGTTTATTCGTAATGACCTTTACCGAAGATCATGACGAAGGCGGTTCTGAATAAGATTTTTAGATCATTTCTAAGGTTAAAATTCTCGATATAAAACAGGTCATAGTTGAGCTTCTTCTTAACGTCTTCAATTGTTTCGTCGTATTTATGCTTAACCTGCGCCCAGCCGGTTACACCGGGCCTCACTCTTAATCTTCTTTTGTAATAAGGTATCTGTTCAGAGAGTTTTTCAACAAAATAAGGTCTTTCAGGGCGGGGACCCACAAGACTCATTTCGCCTTTAAGGACGTTTATCATCTGCGGAAGTTCATCAATCCTTACTTTGCGGATAAATTTACCGACCTTTGTAATTCTGGGGTCATCTTTTGATGCCCACACCGGCCCGCTTCTTTTTTCCGCATCCTGAAACATTGACCTGAATTTCACCATCATGAAGGGTTTCCCGTTTAACCCGCTTCTCTCCTGCCTGAACAGAACAGGACCCGCACTTTCAATTCTGATGGCTATTGCCGTGGCAATAAAAACAGGGAAAGTTAATAATAATATAATTAAAGATACAATGATATCAATAAGGCGCTTTGCTTTCTTCTCCCAGTCGGTAAGAAGCTGCGGATTGATGTCAATAAGCGGAAAGCCGTATATATGCATTGTTTTTGCGGCGCCGCTTAGAATATCATACAGATCGGGGATGATCTTTATTGAGATATCCTTCCCTTCAAAACGCATGATCAGGTTAATTATCAGATCATCATGGCTTCTGCCCAGGGCAAAAACAATCTCCCTGATTTTATTCTTTTCTATAAGTTCATCAAGATCATCAATAGTGCCCACTGCTTTAACTCCGGCGTATTCTTTCCCGAGATCTGCTGGATCGGCCACAATATAACCGGTGATATCAAGCCCGAGAGCCCTGTGGTCATTAATTTCATCGTGCACATTATGCGCATTCTCATTAAACCCGATTATGAGCGCATTTCTTCTCCCTATTCCCTTAATCAGCATTATTCTTTGCACTGTTCTGATCATAAGCCGTCCCGAACCAGTGAACAGGAGGAACAGCCCCCAGTAGATAAAGATCAGGAATCTTGTGTTTGAGCTTATATTTGAACGGTAATCATCCCAGAGAATAAGAAAGAAGAGGAAAAACACCCCGTAGGCAGAGATCCTCAGCAGAAGGCTGAGTTCATCAAGTCTTGAGAGGGCAAACCAGGTGCGGTACATCCCTGCGGAAAGAAAAAGAAAGAACCAGTAACAGTAAAGAACCGCCATGCTGAGCACAAAATCAGGCATGGTGAGGAGATCAAACCAGCCGGTTTCAACCCTCATCAGAAAATAGACGAGAAACGCTGCGTTAACTGATATAAAATCACTAAGCAGCAGCAGAATTTTTTCGGTTCTTTTTTCCAATACGGTTTATTCAGTGATTATGGGCTTTTATTAAAGGCTTTTCGTCTTTTACTTTTCTGAACCGGAGTATGTAAAGGGCGCCGTCTTTCAGGCCTCCCCAGAGTGAGCGGATAAAACTGAATTCACTCCCCTTTTTAACAAACAGCAGGGTGAGTGATTTGAGCACGACAATAAGAAAACTATAGATGAGAATGTAAATTCTGCTGAAAAGGTTAAAATCCCTGAAAAAGAGAAGCCGGTTCCTTGTAAAGTAGTAATGATATAAAGACGTCTGTTCACCCCAGTTCTTTCCCGCTCCGGAGCGGTGATAAACTATTGCGCGGGGAGTGTATCTGAGTTTGAATTTCTTTGAAACTTCGTAAGAGTAAGCAAGGTCTTCGCAGTACATGAAATAGATCTCTTTCATGTAGCCAAATTCTTCTATAACTTTGCGTGAGATCATCATGCAGGCCCCCTCTGTATGGCTTATATCGCGCTCAGAGTGGCCAAACTCCGTAACCTTCATGCCTCTTCCTGTTGAAACAGGTCCGCCGCGCCAGAAATTGTATGTTCCGCCGGCGCAGTAAATGGTATCTTCGTGCCCTAAAAACAGCACCTTGGGTGATACAATGCCTATCGAGGGATCGCTCATGGCGGTTTCAGTCATTTTGCTGATTGCTGTTTTATCAAAAACGAGGTCGTTATTTGAATAGACCACATAATCGGCACCGTTTTTCACGGCAAGCTTTGCACCCAGATTCATTCCGCCGGCATAACCGCCATTGAACTCTGAGAGTATCACGGGAATCTCAGGAAAGCGCTCCTGAAGCTTCTGCCCGCTTCTGTCGGGTGATGCGTTATCAACAATAACCACACTGAGGTTCTGATAGTCTGATTCAAGCAGCGATGAAACGCAGTTGGCGGTGTCATCAAACCCGTTGTAGTTCAGTACAACTACTGTAACTTTTGGCAGATTCATAATCCTGCTACCAGATGACCGTTTCCTCTTCCTAAATTATTGCTGAAGTAATCAGACATCGCTTTTCTTGCAACTCTCGCAAATTTTTTATTTATTAAACTCCAGACCAAAATCTTACCTGTGATCACGAGGAGGAAGTAAACCCTCGCAATATGTTTGAATATAAAATAATCTGTATCTTTTATCAGTTTGAGACGGTTCCGGGTTGAATAGTAAAGCTTGAAAGGGCTTTCCATCTCACCAAGCACTTTATGATATATGACTGCCGAAGGAACATACAGGAGTTTGTACCCCTTTCTGTTTATCCTGGCTGAAAGTTCGATATCATCAAGGTACATGAAATAATCTTCATTCTCGTACCCGCACTTTTTAAGGTGCTCTGTTCTGTACAGAGTGAGGCACCCGGTGATAAAATCAACCTCTGTTGTCTCATTTATTGATTT
>JABWCA010000300.1 GCA_013359345.1 Ignavibacteriaceae bacterium | reverse complement strand
CACCCGTTTCAGCAATAATGATGCCAACCTGAAGGGTGCGATACATTTTGAAAAATATCCGCGTAAATCAGTAAAAATCTGCGTTATCTGCGTTCCATCTCATTTATTCTGCAACCATGCACCACTCACACCGGCACGAAGCACGGAAAAACAAACCCCTGAAAAATTCTGAATCTTCGGTTTATTTATTAAGCCAGATATCCACGATCCTGTGTGCCAGGTTCAGCATCTTATCCGGATCATCAGACTCACGGTTAGTGAGAATTATGAGGGCAAAGTCTTCGGAGGGGATTCTGTAGTAAATATTTCTGAATCCGGTTGAACTTCCGGGATGATAGGGGGCATAATAGCCTTTGTAATTCTCAATGCGCCAGCCTAATCCGTAGTTAAACTCGGTCCCTTTACTTGTTCTGCCTTTCTGCCAGATCAGACTTCTGAGGCTGTCACTTATCAGTATATTTCTTCTCAGAGACCACTCCCATTTCAGCATATCTTTTAAAGATGAATAGATACCACCGTCACCAAGAACACCGCTAACTGCGTTCTGATCTGCCTTTTCGGTCATACCAAGAATTACTTTATAACCGTAAGCTCTGTGATTAACCATGTTTATTCCGTTTATATAAGCAACAGAGTTCCTCATTTCAAGGGGATCAAAGATACATTCCTTTAAGAATAACGGATATGGTTTTCCGGAGACCTTTTCAATCACAACAGATAAAACTGCATATCCCGAATTTGAATATCTGAACCTGCTGCCGGGCGGGAAAAGAGTCTTGTTTTTCTTTGTGAGCAATTTCAGAACCTCTTGGTCGTTCAGAATAATTGCGGGATCATCAGAAGTCAGAGATTCATAATCAGGCAGCCCTGAGGTATGTTGCAGAAGGTGTTTTATCGTAATATTTCTGCCATAATCAGGAAAGTCAGGGAAAATTTCACCAAGGGTTGTTTCAAACCGAAGCAATCCTTTATTGATCAGAATCAGTATGCTGAATGCAGTGAATGATTTGCTCAGAGATGCCAGTCTGAAGTTTGTGGCTGCGGATACTTCTTCCTTTTTCTCAATATCCGCCGAACCAAAACACTTCCTGAAAACCATGTGATCTCCTTTTATTATCATAACTGCTGCGCCGGGTGATGCAGAATTATCATAATCACTGAAAAGACGTTCTGTTTTATCAGTGTTCTGATCTGAGCATCCCGGGGAAAAGCATATCAGTCCTAATAAAATTAAAAACCCGGGGATAGTCTTTCTTAACCGTTGTACTGTGCTTCCTGATTTTTTTAATCTCTTATTCAAAACAATTTTACCTTTATAATAAAGCCGCAATAGCAAATCTCCAATTTCAGGGCGGCCACAGGATTTTTTTTGACCATGTTCTTTTTGTCTTCAAAGCTGCATTATGCATCCGGCAGATTTACCTGAATGTACCAGATTTAAGATTCAGGTAATTTTCCAGAGATTTAAGATTATATTTTGCGGTTCGGGATTTTGCGGTTATCAGATCCGCGATATAAAAGATCCACGGGAAGATGTACAGGCCCAGTAAGGATTCATCCCGGGCGATCAGGCCAATAATAATAACTAAACCCAGCTTAAGCGCACCCAGACCAAAGTCTTTAAGAAAGAATCTGTCTGCCCCGTAAAATCCCAAAAACACACCAAGAAGGATTGTGACAATCGGATTCTTCATGCGGATAAACAGAAGAGCATCATCAACCGCCTCAATTCTGCTTTCAAGCATCTCCTTGACAAGAAAAATGGTTTTACCATCAAAGTATTTTGAGAATTTGATGATAAAGGTGTTTATAATCTGCATCTTCTTTTCACGCGGATCAGCATCTTTCTGTTTTATTTCAGTTTTTGCAACCTGTTTTTTTGCCTGTCCAGGCTTTACGGGAAGCAGCGGTTTATTTTCATGAAACATTTCTTTGCGGGCTTTCTGTATCAAAGAGAAAGCATAATCAATCTCCTCAAGTTTGATTTTTGAACGGGTCCGAATGTTTTCAATTGAAGAATTAAGACCAGTTATATACGAATCACGCAGAATGTGATAAGATTCTTCTATCTCCTGTTCAGATGCATCTTTTGAAACAGAAAAGAGATTGTAAGCATCCTCCTTTGTCATGATGATTGCCGGGAGTTTGTTTTCGCTCTCGGTTTCATCCTTCACATCTCCTCTGATCCGTTTATATTTATTTATCTCTTCCGCTATCTGATCATTCGTGAGGCCTAATTTTTGTCCTTCCGTGAATATTAACCGTTTTTCAGTGAATGAGAGAATCTTGTCTTCAATTGCAGTCAAAATATAAGGGGCCAGTTTTTCATAGGCATCGGAATCAGCTTTTCTCTTCCATGAAGCATAATAATCGACTCTTCCCTGAACGTTTTTCAGAGAAATAAAGGCTTCTTCAAGATACCGCTCAAGTTCAGAGATGGAGTATCCGTTATGAGAGGAACTGAAATTGATTCCCGAGCCCTCACGTTCACGCCACCTGGCAAGATAGTTTTTAATCTGATTGTAATGATTGGTGACTTTTTCGTTTGTAATCATATCCTGGAGGGTTATGTCAAGAAAAAGGCGTTCAAAAAGATTTTCAGATTTCAGCACGTTCCAGTATTCCCAGATTTCTCCCGGATCAATATACAGGTTCCCGGATTTTGTGATTTCCCTGATTCTTTCCTGATATGGTTTTGAGTGTGCCTGAATATCAATTTTCCCCGATTCTTCGGAGGTCAGTTCGAAATCAAAATTCTCCATTTTATATTTCCTCTCTGTTTTCTTACAGAATGAATTTCAAGTTTGTTTTTTTATTATGAGAGAACCTGCATCTCAATTGTTAAGGTGTCTCATTTACAGGATGACTTTTAGCTGAGGCGGTTTATTTTACTGTACGCATTTTAAATACTCCTTGCCAATCTGAAACCGGTGAATTTATTTTTTTTATATACCGGCAAAAGATCCCTGTGCGTTATTCTCAGATATGATTGAGGTGATGCAATATTTCCGCCTCTGACAACTGCGTTTTCACTTTTCCCGACTTTTATTATACTTAAAGCATTTGCGGGATCAATCCTGTATGGAGTGAAGCACCATTCAGACGCATTACCGCTCATATCAAAAATTCCAGTTTCATTCCTGTGTTTTGTTTTTACAGGTTTAACGGAGAGCAGAGCATTCTTTTCATACCAGCCGATATAATCAGCAGTGTCATTCCCGCTGAACAGATATCCGTTGCTGTATTTCCCTCCGCGGGCGGCAAATTCCCACTCTGCTTCTGTGGGTAATCTGTAACCATTGGCCAGAGTATCGAAGATGACCGTCCCGTTTTTTTCATCAATGGTATAAGCCGGATTCATTCTTTCAGAGATGCTTTTTTTATTGCAGAACTCAATTGCTTCAAACCAGGAGATATTTACAACCGGAAGATTGCGGAGTGAATCGGGGAAAAGCGAATCGGGATACATAAGCGCAGCCCACTCACCATTCGTGATTTCAGTTTTACCTATCAGAAAATCGCTGATGTGTACTTTATTATTAAACAGCTCGTCAGAATCGGGTTTGTTCCATTCGCGGTGACCGGCACCCATAATAAATTCGCCGGCTTCAACGAGAATCATATCCTCGGGGACTATGATATTTTTTTTGACAGGAGATTCACTTCCGGAATAAAAATAGAGTGAGGATGAAAGAATTAAAACTGCAATTGTAACCAAAAAAATAACTTTCCTTTTCTTATCTTTAAATATTGACCCGGACCTGACTGAAGTATTGTTCATTTTATTAATCCTGTCAGTATGTGGCGATGGTTCGTACATATGAGATTCGGAATGTGCCCGAATAGTAATTAAGCAGCATTCTTTTTTTTACCGAAGCCGAGGCATATGCTCCTGAGTATTTATTTCTGGTTCTCTGATACTCAGTGACTGTCACTGTAGCGTTTCCGCCGGAGTCAAAACTTGCATCCAGCAAATTGAAGCTGTGCTCCAGAGTACTGTAACCGCCATAAAAATTACTGGCTATTGAATACATGGAGGCTGAACTGTAAGTGGTTCCCTCCCAGTCACATTGGGAGTCAAATAATGCGGCATGATCTGTATATGTTCCATAGAGAAGAGTTCTGGTGTAATAACTGAGAAAAGCCAGAACATCATCTGTAGTTGGCTTAACGGTCACACTTTCTTTCTTTACTGCAGGCTCAGGAGTTGGCGTTTCAGTTTTTGAATTTCCGT
>JABWCA010000040.1 GCA_013359345.1 Ignavibacteriaceae bacterium | reverse complement strand
TTCGGTATGCGGGATACTTAATTATTCAGGTTTACACTGTTATACTAATAAAACCTGACAGGTCAATGGCACTCGTTTTGGGCTTTCTCTTCTTTTCAGCACAAATGTACCGACAGTCCCGATTTATCGGGAGGCATTACAATCCTGTATCCTGTTTTCCTGTGTCCTGTTTCTGCATACTTTCATACATTCATACTAGTTCACTACTCACTAAGCCGTAGGCGTCTCACTGTTCACTAAGCCAAAGGCGTTTCACTAAGCCGAAGGCGTTTCACTACTCACTAAGCCAAAGGCGTTTCACTAAACAAAAAAGGCCATCCCCTTTTGAGAGACGGCCTTATTTTCGGATTATTTTGTTATGATCGCTTAAGCGAGATCAAAGCGGTCAAGGTTCATGACTTTGTTCCATGCGGCAACAAAATCTTTCACGAACTTCTCTTTGCCGTCTGAACTTGCATAGATTTCAGCGATTGCTCTGAGTTCAGAGTTTGAACCGAATACAAGATCAACTCTGGAGGCTTTCCATTTAGTTGCTCCTGTTTTACGGTCTTTGCCAACGAACTTCTCTTTTGCTTCATCAACGGGCGCCCATGCTGTTGACATATCCAGCAGATTGACAAAGAAATCATTGGTGAGCACGCCGGGTTTGCTTGTGAGAACACCATGATCAGAATTGTCATAATTTGCATTCAATGCGCGCATTCCGCCAACCAGCACAGTCATTTCAGGGACATTAAGAGTAAGGAGCTGTGCCTTATCAACGAGAAGATGTTCGGCAGGAACTGCAGAATTTGGTGTGCAGTAGTTTCTGAAACCGTCAGCAAAGGGTTCAAGCACTGAGAATGAAGCCACATCTGTCTGCTCTGCGGTGGCATCCGTTCTGCCGGGGGTGAAAGGCACTTTAACATCAAAGCCGCCGTCTTTTGCAGCTTTTTCAACAGCCGCACATCCTGCAAGCACAATGAGATCTGCCAGCGATACCTTTTTGCCGTCTTTCTGTGCCCCGTTAAATTCAGCCTGAATTTTTTCAAGAGCGGAAAGAACTTTACTTAACTGAGCGGGATTATTAACAGTCCAGCTTTTCTGAGGCTCGAGTCTTATTCTTGCACCGTTTGCACCGCCTCTCTTATCTGACCCTCTGAATGTTGATGCAGATGCCCATGCTGTGGAAACGAGCTCTGAAACGGTTAAGCCTGATGCCAGCACTTTTGCCTTCAGCGCAGCTATGTCATTATCATCAATGAGTTTATGATTTACGACGGGAATCGGATCCTGCCAGATAAGATCTTCTGCCGGCACTTCAGAACCAAGGTAGCATGCTTTGGGACCCATATCCCTGTGAGTAAGCTTGAACCATGCGCGTGCAAAAGCATCTGCAAACTGATCGGGATTCTCATAGAAACGTCTCGAGATCTTTTCATATTCAGGATCGAATCTGAGCGAAAGATCTGTTGTAAGCATTGTGGGGACGTGTTTCTTTGACGGATCATGAGCATCAGGAATTGATGCGGGTGCATTTTTTGCAACCCACTGCTTGGCACCTGCAGGACTCTTTGTAAGCTCCCACTCATATTCAAACAAATGTTTGAAATAGTCATGACCCCATTTTGCGGGGGTAGTCGTCCATGTAACTTCGGGACCACCTGTAATTGTATCGGCACCCATTCCGCTGCCATGCTTGCTGTGCCATCCGAATCCCTGCAGTTCTATTTCAGCACCCTCCGGCTCAGGACCCATCAGCGAGGGATCTCCTGCTCCGTGAGCTTTACCGAATGTGTGTCCGCCGGCAATAAGAGCAACAGTTTCCTCATCATTCATAGCCATGCGGGCAAAAGTCTCTCTGATATCCTTTGCTGCTGCCACGGGATCGGGTACGCCGCCCGGACCTTCGGGATTAACATAAATTAGACCCATCTGAACAGCCGCAAGCGGGTTTTCGAGGTTTCTCTCACCCGAGTAACGCTTTTCATCTGAAAGCCAGGTTGTTTCCTTGCCCCAGTAGATGCTGTCATCGGGCTCCCAGGCGTCAACGCGTCCGCCGCCGAATCCGAAGGTCTTAAAACCCATTGATTCAAGGGCGACATTTCCCGTGAGCACTAAAAGATCGGCCCAGGATATTTTGTTACCGTATTTCTGTTTGATCGGCCAGAGTAAACGGCGTGCTTTATCAAGGTTTGTGTTATCAGGCCAGCTGTTGAGCGGAGCAAAACGCTGTAATCCTCCTGATGCACCGCCTCTTCCGTCACCGGTTCTGTATGTGCCGGCAGCGTGCCATGTCATACGGATAAAAAGGGGTCCGTAATGTCCGAAATCTGCGGGCCACCAATCCTGTGAATCGGTCATCAGTTTTTCGATATCTTTTTTAAGAGCCTGGTAGTCGAGTTTCGTGAATTCTTTTTTGTAGTCGAATTCCGGGTCCATGGGATTTGAAAGTGAAGTGTTTTGTCTTAAGATGTTAAGTTTCAGCCGGTTAGGCCACCACTCCTGGTTCTGAGTGCCTTTGGAAACTGCTCCGTGGTGTACGGGACATTTTCCTGCACCGTTTGAGTTTTCGCTCATTATTATTCCTCTCTTTTTAGACTGATTAAATAAAATTTATATTATCCGGAATCCCCTGTCACCTCAGACCTTTGGATGCTGAATGTGTGCAGGGTAATTCTGTCTTCATTCTGTAACTGAACAACACTAATATTTTTTTTAACATCAATACAATTTATATTTTTTCCCCTTAAATATACAGTCACTGCTGAGTTCTGCATTCAATTTTTCACTTTTTGCGATACAGGGTAAGAATCAAAATAATTCAGGTCTATTGCAGGATTCAAATAATCTGTCACATTGTTTTCTTACTAAAATTACATTTCTTTGACCGGGAAAGTTCATTTATCGCACAGTGCGGCTTGAATTTTTCTACCATGTTTAGTGTTAATTGACCCCCCCTGGTAAATCAGCATAAAACAAATCTCTGAACCGCAGGCAGCATCAGAATTCTGAAAACAGTCATTACCGCACGGTCATTGATTTAAAGCCGAAGGGCCATTCGTTCATCCCGTAAAGCAGATCAATGACTATAATATAAATAAAATAGGGCGCCGAAGCGCCCCTTTCATCCGTTGAGGAGAGAGGATCATTTAATAAGAAGCATTTTGTTAAAATTTGTTCGGTTTTTCGCTGAAGCAGAAAATTATTTTACTGTCTCTCCCCCCACCAGCCATTGCCTGTAATTATCGGGAGTGATAGTCCTGAAAACAGAATCGGGGTATGTTTCCAGAAATAATTTAGGGATTTTTGGTTTACTATTTCCGGCCTTGAACTCGGCAGCATTCAAAATTCCGTCTCTCTCCTCAATCAGATCAATTTCCTGCCGGTCATAAGTGCGCCAGAAATAGAGATTGGCATGGATATTTTTATTTGAAAGAGATTTGATTCTTTCAGAAATAATATAGTTTTCCCAAAGCATTCCTGTATCACTTCGTAATTCAGGCCTTTTGAAATCAGCGTTAAGCGCATTTCTTATCCCGTTATCAACAAAGTACCATTTTGAATTCTTGCTGATTTCTTTCCGCAGATTTCTCGAAAAGCCTTCGAGTCTGAAGATCACAAAAACCTTCTCAAGCAGCTCCAGATACCTCTCAACTGTATTTCTTGCTATTCCAAGCTGAGTTCCAAGCTCATTGACTGATACAGTACTGCCTGTCTGAAAAGCAAGAAGCCTCAGCAGATTTTTAATTTTACCTGAGTTTTTAATTCCGTCAAATTCAAGAATATCTTTGAGCAGGTAGCTGTTTACAAGATCTCTCAGGTAATCTTCCTTTGCTGATATGCTCTCAGTAAGAAACACCTCCGGATAAGAGCCAAATATCAGACGCTCATTCAGACGGTCATTAATCTGAGTAAAATCAATCCGGTCAATATATTCATCTTCGGCCAGCGGAAATAATTTTATATGAGTGCTTCTGCCGGTCAATGGTTCACCGAGTCTGCCCGTCAGATCAAAAGCTGAAGAGCCGGTGGCAACGATTTTAAGATTTTCAAATGAATCAATCATCAGCTTGAGTATCAGACCGATATTATCAATTTTCTGTGCTTCATCTATTAAGAGAATATTTTTCCCTTCCAGAAAACTTTCATAATTCGCTTTTGTTCGTCTTTGAAGTATTTCCTGCACACTCACATCTTCACCGTTAATAAAGAGACAATCCGGTCCGAACTGTCCGGCAAGTTTCTTTAATAAAAAAGTTTTACCTGTTCTTCTTGCACCAAGCAGAATTACAGCTTTACCCGGTCTGAGATTCGCAAGCATTCGCTCTTCGATTGAACGTATTAACATTTTTTCATAATTCTTTCAATTGACTGAAAGAATTTACGTAAAATTTTTTACTAAGCAAATAATTTCACAGGTTTAACGATGAGATTATGAGCACACAATGCGGCGCGCGGGTATAAAAGGATCATGAATAAGTGTTTGTGGCTGAGGTTGATAATCTGAACAGGCACAGGGGTTAAGTATGTGTATTGACTGGGGCTCTGTCAGTCCGTTATTTTAGCTAAGAAGTATTATCATGATGCAGGCACATCCGGAAAATCTGTTCAATGATATCTTTATTCTGATATCTGATTGATTTATAAATTATAATTTAACGAAACAGCGTGCAGCTTCAGAAATCTGCGGATTCTGTGCTTCACGCTGTTTTTGCATTCTCTTAAATACTCCTGCCGGTTAAATCCTATTTAATAAGCAGCATCTTCTTAACGGCAGAATAGTTGCCTGATCTGAGCATATAAAAGTAGACTCCGCTGTTAAGGCCGGATGCATCAAACTGAACATTATGCACACCCTGATCCATAATTTCAGATTTCAGCACTGCCACAACACTTCCCAGGAGATCATAAACCGTCAGTTCTGTGAAACCCGACTGTGAAAGTGTGAAGACAATATTGGTCACAGGATTAAACGGATTCGGGTAATTCTGAGCAAGGGAATATTCTGCAGGCAATGCTGCTTCCTCTCCTGCCCTGGTGTAAACATCATTGAGCCTTCCGGGAGTACCCAACAGGCCTGAAACACCCCAGTTTTCTGCTCTTGAGTTATCCACCCCGGGATTAATAAGTGACAATGTGTAACCTGTTCCGTTTGCACCCGGATTCCACTGCCCCGATGATGAATACTGGAGTGTGTTGACTATTGCTCCTGATGAATCCTTAACTGTTATGGCTTCTCCCGATGATGACAGTCCGAACCCTGTTGGTCCGCAGAAATTACTGACTCCGGGATAATATGTTCTGAATCTGGCTGTATCTTCCGCAATCACAAGATATCCCAGCGCCGGGAGAACCGCGCCTGAGTCAAACATATACGGGGTATTTCCCCCGTCTTTTATGCTCCAGCCGGCAAGCGGGATTGGCGATTTGGTTGTGTTCATGATCTCAACCCAGTCACCGGCATCAAACACGGGGCTGCTTTTATAGTTGATTTCATTGATAATAACTTCTGATGCCGTATAGTTATCGGGCTCAAAAACGGCCGTAAGCGAATCATTGGCACTTAAAATCAGTTCCAGTTTTTCAGACTGCGATCCCGAAGCACCTTCCCATTTTACAAACCTGTAACCGGGATTTGGCAGTGCCCTGAGTTTAACAGGAATCCCCTTAAAAAATACCGGTGAAGTTTCCCACTCCATCTCTTTGCCATGTGCAATAATTCTCCCGGCTGCAGGCGCAGCTGTCTTAAGTTTTAGAGAGTATGAACCTGAAATCCCGAACTTTGAATAGAAATGTGATCTGGCATATCCTGCTCTTTTTACTGCAAAATCTTTCATCACATAAACAAGCGTATCCCATGAGCTGCCGTAAGAAATTGACTGCGGCCAGCGTGCTTTATGCCTCGGTATTTCGGGAGCTATCACGGTTTTTATACTGTCAATAAGGTTCAGAACTCTGTTCTTTTCAAAGGTTGTGTTAATATGTACGGCAAATCTTTGTATGAACTCATTTCTGAACTCTTCATTTGTCAGCAGCTTTCTCAGCATAAGGGTTGACCATGGCGGATTAGGCCACGCAGGACCGTTAGTGGCAGTTGCAAGAGCAAGTGTGTTTGATGTTGGCAGAGAATTTGAATTCCCGCCGAATCCGAAATCGGTGTCATATATAAGCCATCTCCATTTTGCCCCCGGTTTTCTCTCCCTCCAGAGTTTCATGTTTGAACCGGGCCAGTCGGCGTTTGCAGAGTATATTTCTGCGCAGATGTAATCTATATAATTATCGATATCAACAATTGTTTTTATATAATCATAATTTGCAGGGAGCGTCATATCATTGTTTGTCAGGAAACTGATCATTTCAGAATATGCAATGGTATCTCCGTTGTTTGCGCTGCCTGCTTTGCTTATTTCAATAAGATCAATGTTATCCTCATCAATTGGGTAATATGTTGAAAGATAATGCTCGTTATATTTTTCTCTGATATTATGTATTCCCCAGTACTCACCGTTCAGATAAAGGATCGCCGGGCGGTAGTCCTGTGTTGATATAACCATCTTACCGCGCAGCAACTGCTGAATCATGGCATCCCTGAACATGGTTCTCCACCAGTCCTGACCTGAACTCCGGAATATCAGATTATTGAATTCATTCACCGGATTACGGGGGAAAATCCTGTAGTTAAGTTTGCTGTATCCATATCCGCTCCTCATATATATTGCAAGAGATTTCATTGCATATTTTCTGGTGCACCCTCCGTAAATTTTCATTCCGGATCTTACCGTGAAGGCCTCTGTTTTATCTGTCTCAAAAAACTGAAAAGTCACCGGTATTTCCCAGTCCTGATTCCAGTTCCGTGGTTCATCAACACAGTTTCCCGGAATTCCGTTAGTGCCCGCAACATATATGCCGGCGGTGTCACTGAACAGAAGATCGGGGTTTGTTGAAATGCTTATTACAGGGAGAACGTGATTTTCGGAAATTAAGTATGTCCTGGTTATGACCTCCGAGGGGAGAAATCCTGGTTTAAGCGTGATTGCTTTGATTACAACAGTTGAATCTATCAGGAGTGAATCGGGGAACACCGGAGAATTAACGTCCGGTTCTCTTCCGTCGGTTGTAAAATGCACCACACCCCCTTCAGTTGATGTGGTCATGGCAAGCAGGAAACCGGCCGGATAAAATCCTGCTGCTCTGTTGGGCACAGGTGCTGCTGAATGGCTGAAGATACTGCTCTGAAGATTTGCAGTTCCCGGCGATGCGGGATTGAAAAAGTAAAACTCTCCCTCTCCCTCAGGGAACCTGCCCATCGAAATATCAGTCTGCTGAGCACCAAACGTAAAAGTATCAATCACGTTTCCTGATGAGTCATAAATGCCTATGAATTCACCGCTGCCTGAAAGCTTGAAATTTGCATGGAGGCCGGTGTTGTGGTCATCTGCCCAGATCAGAACTCTGTTCCCGGGCTGAACCGTGACAGCAGTGTCAATCTGAAATTTGAATGGCAGAGTCCTGTTATCTGTAACGAATAGTCCGTTCAGTTCCACCGGATAAGCGCCGGCATTATATATTTCTATCCAGTCGCCAAATTCACCGAAATCGGGATCTGAAATGGTTGATGCGTTTGACGCCATGAATTCATTTATTTTTAAAGCCGGGATATTCTGAGGGTGTAAAATTGCCGAAGTAATGATTAAAAGCGGAAGAATAAACCTGATAAACATTGCGGATTACCTGCGGAAATAAGATAAAAGAAAATGAAATGTAATGAAAAATTCAGTGAGATGTAATCTGCCGGCGGAATAAAATTTTTGTATTATTGAGGGTGCATCCGGTGTTATTAGCAAACGCCGGGGAAGTTTACAGTTCCAGACCTTTCATCTTTTCCTCACCCGCCTCCTCCTGAAGTTTCTCAAAAAGGATGCGCTCTTCTTTCCTGATGTGACCCTCAAGCACACGGCCGAATTCATCAAGAAGATCCGCAGAACCGGGATCGGATTTCATCTTTTCTGCCAGTTCTTGAAGAAGTTTATGCTCGGCAAAAATTTCATCTGCAAGCTCAACGAGTCCGGGCGCAAATTCCTTTATGAATGGCAAAAGTATATCCTCCTCCCTTCTGAAATGGGGCAGAAGTTCATTCACAAACCCGTCAATTATGATGGCAGTTTTGGAAGGTGTGTCCACCGGAAAATTTTTATACGGGGGAGCGTTTTTCTGTGCGTATCTTGAAAGGAATAAACCCTTCATATGATCCCGTGAAAGTGGGGCAAGGTTGGTGTGTCTTTTAAGCGGCATCAGTGTTTATCCAGCCAGTCATTAAGTTTTCTGATTTTAAAGATCTGATCATACCGCCTGAAAATTTCGGCATTTTCTTCATAAAGCCTTGCTATTTCAGCACCAACTATGAATACTATTGCTGTGTAATAAATCCAGAAACAGATCACAATACCAAGCGCATATGTTCCGTAGATCTGACCGTAGGAAGCAAAGTTGTAAAGATAAACCCCGAAAAACTCCTTTGCCATAACCCATAATGCGGAAGCGTAGAATGATCCCGCAAGGGCTGATCTGTTGCTTATCTTTTTATCTGGAATGATTTTATAGACAAATGCGAATCCGATAAAGACGATGAGGAACGATGCAACTATTGTGAAAGTGGCATCAACGGGGAGAAAATCAATTCCCCTGAAAAACGGGATGTTATAATAAAGCTGTCTGAAGAGTACCAGCAGCGGCAGCACAAGCATGGCAACAGAAAATCCAACGATAATCACGAAGATCAGCAGAATATCTATAAGTTTGCTCAGCAGCAGATTCATCGGTTTTTCATATTCAAATACCTTATTGAGCACAGTTCTCAGGCTTGCCAGAAAACTGCTTGCCGCAAAAATAAGACCACCGATACCGATTATACCGGCAATGTTTTTACCCGCAATAAGCTCTTCGATCCTGTCAAGAAGCACACCTTTTGCATAATCCGCATAATCTGCATAGGGAATAAATGCGTCAATCAGATTCTGCACCTGCTCTTCTATATTATTTACGTCAATAAAACTTCCCAGCAGCCAGAATACTATGAATATCAGGGGAATGATACAGAGCAGCAGTGAAAATGCGAGTCCGCCTGCATAAAGAAACACATGGTGCTGCTCAAGCCTTTTAAACAGCACAACAATGAATCTGGTGAACACCATTTTTACAAAGGCCGGGAAACCCTTAAAGATAAAGTATCTGAGCCTGAGCTGCAGCAGATTAAGCAGCCTTAGAATTCTGATCTTAATGACTCATCACCTTTGAAATCGCGTTATAATAAATATCCTCAAGTTCTGTGAGCTCAATTGAGAATACGGAATTAAGAGTAAGCTTCTTTTCTGTAACTGTCGTACCGATGTATGTGAATTTCTGTCCGGCAGCCGAAAGGAGCGATTCAAATTCCTCGACTTTTTCGGGGTCAACCGAAACCACTGCCCTGCCCTGTGATTCAGAGAAAAATGAGAGATCAGTTCTGCTCTTCACAGGTAAATCAACATCAGCACCTGTCAGATTCCGGCGGTTCCCGATGCACATTTCGGCTACGGCGCAGGCAATTCCTCCCTCTGAAACATCATGAGCGGCCGTTATCAGACCGTTTTCAATGAGAGCCAGCAATGAATCCTGAAGCTTCTGTTCTGCCTCAAGGCTGCATACAGGTGTCTCGCCGGTGACTTTGCCAAGAGAAAGTTTCATATATTCGCTTCCGCCAAGCTCTTCAAAATCTTCTCCCAGAACGTAAACAGAATCACCGGCCTTCTTAAATGCCGAAGTCATGACTTTTGAGTTATCCTCTATAAGGCCGAGCATCCCGATAGTGGGGGTGGGGTAAACAGCAGCAACGGGAGACTCATTATAGAAGCTGACGTTCCCTCCGGTAACAGGTGTGTCAAAATATCTGCAGGCTTCTCCCATTCCTTCAATTGCCTTGCTGAACTGCCAGTAAATTTCCGGTTTGTAGGGATTGCCGAAGTTAAGGCAGTTGGTGATTGCAAGAGGCTTTGCACCTGAGCAGGCAAGATTTCTGGCTGCCTCTGATACTGCTATTTTTGCACCCTCTTTGGGGTTGAGGTAAACATATCTTGAATTGCAGTCGGTGCTCATTGCTATGGCTTTCTCGGTTCCTTTTATCTGAATCACTGCCGCATCTGAACCCGGGCCAACCATAGTGTTGCTTCTCACTATTGAGTCATACTGTTCAAAAACCCATCTTTTGGAAGCAATGTTGGGAGATGAGAGTAATTTCTTAAGCATTTCAGCGAGATCAGCCGGAATAGGGATCTCTTCATTGCTGAATTTTCTTGTCTCTTTAAGGTATTCGGGTGCTTTTGTTTCGCGGGTGTAAACCGGTGCTCCCCCGCCCAGAACACATTCAAACGGAGGTATAACTGCTTTCGTCTCGCCCAGGTAATTTATTTTAAGGGTCGGTTCTTCCGTAACATATCCTATTATCTCGCAGTTGAGATCCCACTTATTGAAAATTTCCTTAACCTTATCTTCAGAACCTTTTTTCACGCAGCAGAGCATTCTTTCCTGGCTTTCTGAGAGCATGATCTCATAAGCGGTCATCCCGGATTCACGCAGAGGCACTTTACTGAGATCAATCTCCATTCCCGATTCACCCTTTGCGCTCATTTCAGTGGTTGAGCATGAAATTCCCGCAGCACCCATATCCTGTATACCGATAAGGTAACCGTTTTTGATCACCTCAAGAGTTGCCTCAAGCAGAAGTTTCTCAGTAAACGGATCACCGACCTGAACCGAAGGCCTCTTTGCTTCTGATTTCTCGCTTATCTCTTCTGAGGCAAAGGTGGCACCGTGAATGCCGTCCCTTCCCGTTGAGGAGCCCACTATCATTACAGGATTGCCGGCACCTTTTGCGGTTGCCGAGGCAGTCTGGTCATGCTTCACAATACCGACGGCCATTGCGTTTACCAGCGGGTTGCCCTGATAACACTCGTCAAAATACACTTCACCGCCAACAGTGGGAACGCCAAAACAGTTTCCGTAATCACCGATACCTTTAACCACACCCTCAAACAGGTAGCGAGTTCTGGCATCTTCAAGGCTGCCGAACCTGAGGGAATTAAGAGCTGCGATGGGTCTTGCCCCCATGGTGAAAATATCCCGGAGAATACCTCCCACACCGGTTGCAGCACCCTGATAAGGCTCAACTGCAGAGGGGTGATTATGGCTCTCTATCTTAAAGGCAATTGCATACCCCTCGCCTATATCCACAAGGCCGGCGTTTTCCTCACCTGCACCAACCAGGAGTCTGCCTCCGCTTCTGGGCAGGGTCTTCAGGAGTCTTATACTGTTTTTGTAACTGCAGTGTTCACTCCACATAACCGAGAAAATACCGAGCTCCGTGAAATTGGGAGTGCGGCCCAGAATCGCGCAAATCCTCTCAAACTCTTCAACTGTCAAACCATGTTCAAGTGCCAGTTCAGTCGTAACCTGTGGTTCTCTGACCATCATAATTCCTTTCAGAAACTCATTTTATATTAATATAATTTTCCCAGATCTTAAACAGTTCATGTGTCGCCCGCACATCATCTGCGCAATACCTCGCCACTTCCCTGATTTTACCGGCCTCATAAAAATTCTTTACATCAATCCCGGAAATCCCTTTTGATTTCGGAGAGACGATCCCGAATGAATAGCAGTAAAAATCAAGATTAAAGCGCCTGAATGCTCCGTAAAAACTAAGCTGCTCCAGCAGATCACAGTGTTCCCTGGTGTCATATCTGTAACCAACGAGGTTTTTGCTTGGTTTGATACCGAGCTTGGCAGATCTTAACATCATAAACGGCGCATCAAAGCCTCTACCGTTGAACGAGATAAGCTGCTGTGTTTCGGCCGCCATCCGCCAGAAATTCTCAATCAGTTTTTTCTCATCACTACCGACGTACGTAATGTCATTCTCGGTGATTCTTTCATCACTGCCGTCAGGGGTCTCATACAGAACTACCGTTTTACCTGAATCAACAATGTAAAAGCCTATTACAATAACTTTTGCCGTGAACGGAAACAGAGCCATAAGCCCTTTGGCATCCTCGGTTTTCTTCTCTCTCAGCACCGGATCCTGTTCTTTTTCTGCATCACGGAGCAAGTATTCCTGCTGGCTTTCGGAAAGGTCATCAAAAGGCAATCCGTAGGTTTCAATGTCAAATACCACCTGTCTGTATTTATAACTCATCTGTGAACCTTTCCTTCATAATTAAAAATCTTATTCCTGAACTCATCAGAAAGGGGATGAGATTTGCCCGTTTTTTTATCAACCTGGGCAACCACACCAATACCATCGGCGATGATTTCACCGGTGGAAACTTTCTCAATCAGGTGTTCAAATCCGTATGATGAATTTCTGATATACGAAACGCGTGTGTGTATAATCAGCTCATCGTCAAAATGTGCGTGGCTCCGGTAATTTATTTCGTTTCTGACCATGAAGAAGTCAAATCCGTCGCTGAATATCCCTCCTGCCGGAATCAGGCCGGCTTCCTTGATGTATTCAAGTCTGGCATCCTCAAAAAAGGAGATATAGGCGGCGTTATTGAGCACTCCCAGCATATCAACTTCATGAAATCTGACTTTCACTTTTAGTTTATGCCTGAACTCTGATTTAGGCGGCAGTTCTTTTCTCATTTCAGTTAAGCCCTTCAAGTATTGAGCGCAGTATCTCAACTGCTTTGTTTATCTGTTCAAATGTCACATCCATGTGTGTCACAATTCTCAGCTCTCCGGGTTTGCTGCCCGAAATGAGAAGTCCTTTATCGCGGCATTTCTGAGTGAAATCAGCATCGGGAATTCCTGTTACCGAGAAAATCACCATGTTTGTCTGAATTCTCGTCCTTTCCAGATGAATGTTGTGATACTCATAAATTGCATCGGCAATGATTGCAGCTTTTTCATGATCTTCTGCCAGTCTCGTTATATTATTCTCAAGTGCATATCTGCCAGCAGCGGCAAGAATGCCAAGCTGTCTTGTGCCACCGCCTATGGCCTTTCTGAGCCTGAATGCCTCTTTGATAAAATCCTTTGATCCTGCAATGATTGACCCAACAGGAGCACCAAGTCCCTTGCTCAGGCAGCACGAAACAGTATCAAACTGAGCCGTGATCTCTTTTAATTCACATCCTGAGTAAACTGCGGCATTCCATACTCTCGCTCCGTCAAGGTGAAAGTGGAGTCCGTGTTTATCAGCAACCTGTTTTAATGCCGTAATTCTTTCTGAAGGATAAACCGTTCCGCCGCCTCTGTTATGAGTATTCTCAAGCGAAAGTATTCTGGTTCTGGGCATATAATATGCTTCGCGCGGACGTATTGCAGCTTCAACATGCCGTGGCTCAAGAATTCCGAACTCCCCCTTTACGGGGTTCAGGGTCAATCCGCTTAAAAACGCGGGTGTGCCCGATTCATAATGGAAAATATGTGAATCTGACTCGCAGATCACTTCATCCATCGGCCTTGAATTAAGATTGAGGCAAATCTGATTCCCCATGACGCCGCTCATAACAAAAAGGGCTGCTTCGTGGCCTGAAATGTGTGCAAAGTATTCTTCAAGTGCGTTTACGGTCGGATCTTCCTTATAAACATCATCCCCGACCTCTGCATTATACATTGCTTTTCTCATCCCCTCGGAGGGTTTGGTTACCGTGTCACTGCGTAAATCGATGTAATTCATTTTATATTTTTTTTAATTAGCTTTAAAATTTAAGGAATTTTCGGGAAAATGGCAGGCTATAAAGGGATGCAGCAGTATTAACAAATTAATTTAATCTGATTCATTTGCAGATATGAAGGTTATAGGCTTGCATGCTGAGTCACATGTTCATCCGGGTGGTGCGGGCTTTTCAGAGAAGCTCATACAGAACCCTTTCAGCCTTCTGTATATCAAAGAAGCAGAGATTACAGCCTGCCCCTTAAAAGATTCAGATTTTCAGCTTGCTCCTCAGCCAGATCATAAATGTAAGCAATACCATAAATACAGATAAAGTCATGGAGAAAGCCGGCAGATATCTTGCGGTCCCGGCATAAAAGGTGACTTCCCTGTTAAGTACAACATCACCGGTGATCTCGGTTCTTTCAAACATTTTTGATGATGCAAGTGTATTGCCGTAGGGATCAATTATGCAAGATATACCGCCATTGGCTGCCCTCACAACATATTTACGGTTCTCTATTGCCCTGAGCACCGATATCTCTTTATGCTGATAGGGTCCCGATGTGTTGCCGTACCAGCTGTCATTGGTGACAACTGCAAACATCTGAGCTCCCTTAAGTGCAAATTCAGCCATGAATACAGGGAAAACAGATTCAAAACAGACAATTCCGCTGATGCTGACCGTATCCTTGAACTGCCTGAATGGTGCGAGTCTGAAGTTAGTTGTATCCGTGCCCTCATTCCAGCTGCTGATACCCACGCTCCAGCTGAAAAAGGTTGAGAGGAACGGAAGTTTTTCAACATAGGGAACCCGCTCGCCGAACGGAACAAGTTTTATTTTACCGTATCTCTGAATTTCCCGGTCACGCGGCGCAAATAACAGCACGGAGTTGTAAACGGAATATCTGAGTTTGGAATTTGGAACAGGTCTGCTGCCCTTTACAACCTCTCCCGGTTCATGAAGCCTGAGATCCGGCATTCCTGTCAGGAGATATACATTATTGTTTCGTGCAATCGAATAGAAAGAATCAAGCGCTGCGGGATAGCTGCCGTTGAGCAGATACACAGGCAAAGCAGTTTCAGGATAAATAAGTAATTCCGCACCCTTTTCTGCACTTTTTTTGGAAAGTTCCATATACTCATCAACAATTGAACTCAGCTCGGCACCCCCCCATTTATCATAAGGATCAAGATTTGGCTGAATGAGGCCCACTCTCAGCTTCTCACCTTTAGTAAGCTCAGTCTGATCAATCGAAAGGCCATAAATAACAGGGATCAGGATCAGCAGAACCGGTGCGGCTGCATAGGCAACAGCATTCTTACGTGAGATGGTGTAATTCTTAAAGGCCAGGTAAACAAATGCATTTATATAAACGATCAGCACGGTGATACCCGGACCGCCGATAAGATCAGCAATCTGGATAAAAGGCTTGAAATAAGTCACAGAGTTGGCGAGTGCAAGCCATGGAAAATTTGCCTCGGTCTCCATATAAAAATATTCATACGAAAACCAGAAAAAAGGCATCAGCATCAGCGCCGGTAACGATCCGAATTTTTTGCGGGCAAAATGAAACAAAGCTGCCGGAATCAGGAAAAAGACGGGATTAATAAACTGAAGAAGTCCTCCCCCTATAAGCAGGAACGAATCTTTCAGCTCGGTTACCGCACTCACCCAGTAAAGTGATATAAGGCTGAAAATGAAGCCGTAGAGGTAAGTGTACCTCAGTTTTGATATCAGCTTTTCATCCGAATCGAGTATATAAAGTAACGGAGCAATTGCAAAAAATATCAGGGGGAAACCCGGAACGGGGGGAAAGGCAAGCCCGGAGAGCAGACCCGCCACGGCTGCCAGGCCGGTAAATTTCCGTCTCTTCTTCCTGGTCTCAGGATCAACAGGTATACGTCTGAACAGTTTAAAATTCAAATTGTGTCCTTCACCAGTAAAACTGTTGCGAGTGCAGCTGCTCCCTCTTCTCTGCCAATGAATCCGAGCTTTTCTGAGGTTGTGGCTTTTATTGAAATATTTCCTGTCGAAGTTTCCAGTATCGCCGCAATCGTTTCTCTCATCTTCATATTGTATTTCATGACTTTGGGTCGCTCAAGAAGCAGCATGCAGTCAAGATTTCCGATCAGGTATCCCTTACCTTTTATAATTTCAAATGTCTTTCTGAGAAGTATTTTACTGTCAATGTTTTTATAGGTTTGCGATGTATCGGGGAAATGTGTGCCTATATCACCGAGAGCAAGAGCGCCCAGCATCGCATCGCAGACAGCATGAAGCAGCACATCGGCGTCAGAATGACCGAGCAATCCTTTATCATGCTCAATTTCCACTCCGCCGAGATACAGTTTCCTGCCCTCTGCCCACTGGTGCACATCATATCCCGTTCCGATTCTAATATCGTTCAAAGTCTCACCTCAAAATTTTGAAATTCATTTTTTGATTCCGATCTGTTTACCTGCAGGCCTGTTACATGGGCGTTAAACGGGCCTTTCCGCAGCTCTGAGATCAGCTCATCTATTTTATAAGTCTCTCCTTCGGCTACCGTAAGAACCTCACCCGACCACAGGTTTTTCACGTACCCGGTAACTCCGAGACGCTGTGCGTGCCTCAGTACAAAATATCTATAACCAACACCCTGCACCACTCCCGAACTCACTATCTCTGCCCTGATTTCTCTGCTGCCCATCAGTCCTCTCCCGATTTTCCCAGTTCACTGAACAATAACCCCGCAAGAATTATGCCCGCTCCCGCCATTCCGAGGGGGGTAAGCGTTTCACCGATAATTATATAGGCTGTGATAGTTGCGAACAGAGGCTCTGACGAATAGATTATGGCAGCCTTTGTGGGGGTCACCTCCTTCTGAAACTTTGACTGCAGAGTTATGGTGACAAGTGTTGCAAATATCACTGTGTAACCCACCGCAATAAAGAGGTCAGGATGAAAATTAAGCTTTATATTCTCGATCCCTGTCACGTTAAACAGCGGGAGGCAGATAACTGCTATCATAAAAGTTGTGAAAACCTGCGAAAAGGTCACGTACAGATGATAATGCTTCTTTGAAATAATGTCAAGATATACAATATACACCCCGAAAATGATTGCACATAACAGGGTAAGGAAATCGCCGAAATTAAATGTTTCACCAATTTCTGTAAAAACGGAAAACACCGACCCTTCTTTTGCCGAAAGGAGGATTATTCCCGCAGATACTATTGCTATAGATATGATATTTCTCACCGAGGGAATCCGCTTTTCAATGAGGCTCTGAAATATCGGGGTGAAGATGACAAAAGTGCCTGTGATGAATGCCGATTTAGTCGAGGTTGTGTACTGAAGCCCCACAGTCTGAAGAATAAATCCGCCGAAAAACAGCACGCCTATCCACAGTCCGTCCTTGAGCGCGGCACCATTGATATTCTTAAAGTGTTTCCAGACAAAAGGGAGGAGAATCAGCGAAGCAAGCCCGAATCTGAACGAAACAAATACAAAGGGAGAAACATGAGTGAGCGCCTTCTTTATAAGAACAAAGGTGCCTCCCCACAATATTGTGAGTAAGATCAGTACAAGTTCAGCCCTGTATTTACGCGCAAAGCTCATTATTCATCTTTTGGAATATCATACCCGAACTGTCTGAGAAATTTCTCGTCGCTTCTCCAGTTCTGCCTGACTTTAACTCTTAACTCGAGGAAAACCTCCCGCTCCAGAAATTCTTCAATTTCCTTTCTTGACGATTCTCCCAGCCTTTTAATAGCCGCACCTTTCGCCCCGATAAGAATACCTTTCTGTGAATCCTTCTCTGCAACAATCACAGCTCTTATCAGGTCTTTACCTTTTTCCCGTTCCTTGAATTCTTCTATAACCACTTCGCAGCTGTAAGGAATCTCATCCTGATACAGTTCGAGAATTTTTTCACGGATTATCTCCGATACAAAGAACTTCTCCGGTTCGCTTGACACTATATCATCGGGATAATATTTCGGACCTTCCGGCAGATATGTCACAACCATCCTCAGCAGTTCATCTGTTCCGAACTTATGAAGCGCAGAAACTGCAAAAATTTTATCAAACAGCCCTGTTTTTTCAAGCGCAGAATGCACAAATTCGGTCTTGCTCTGATCTATGAGGTCAACTTTATTTATGATCGCCACAATTTTTGTTCTCAGTTTAACAAAAATATCCTGGAACAGCGGCAGAGTTTTCATATCATGATTGATCAGCGGATCATCCGGTTCAATGAGGAACAGAATGAGATCGGCATCATCAAGCGCACGCCTGTAAAAATCCATCATCCTCTTCTGAAGCAGATACCTGGGTTCAATAATTCCGGGGGTATCCTGAAAAATAATCTGATATTCGTTTTCACTCAGAATCCCGAGTATGCTTTTTCTGGTGGTCTGAGGCTTATTATTTGTGATTGATAATTTCTGCTTCAGAAAAGCATTCAGTAATGTTGATTTGCCCGCGTTAGGCTTTCCTATGATTGTAACATAACCCGCTTTGTGCAAAATATTCTCCTTCGTTTATCCTTCTAAAACCACTGCAGTACCGCTTGCAGATACCATGAGCATACTGCCGTTTGCGCCTACTGTTTCAAAATCAAGATCAACACCAACAATTGCATTTGCACCCATCATTCTGGCTGCCTGCATCATTTCATTAACTGCAATGTCTTTGGCTCTGTTAAGTTCTTTTTCGTATGATTCGCTTCTCCCGCCAACCAGGTCTCTTATTCCTGCCATAAAATCCTTGAAAATATTGGCGCCGAGAATAGCATTTCCGGTCACAAGTCCGTAATATTTTGTGATTCTCTTTCCTTCAATCGTATTAGTGGTTACCACCAGCATATTCACCTCGTTTTATATTAATTTTCAGATTTTCTGCTCTCAGCAAAAACATTAATAAGGATAAAAGATGTAAAATAAAAGGGAAAAACCGAACAGAATCCACATTCCCGGTTTGATTTCTTTCGCCTTGCCTGAAAGGAGCTTGAATAACGGGTAGAGTACAAATCCCGCAGTCATCCCTATACCTATGTTAAACGTGAAACTCATCAGGAGCACCGTTGCAAAGAGCGGTACAGTCTCAGACATATCGTCAAAATTTAACGAAGTTACGGCCGACATCATCAGAATTCCCACTATTATCAGTGAAGGCCCGTATGCAATTGGCGGTATGATCTCAACAACAGGAAAGAAAAACAAACCCATAAGGAAAAGCAGCGATATGAATACCGCCGTAAGTCCTGTTCTTCCGCCTGATTGTATACCCGTTGCAGATTCAATATAAGCCCCCGCGGTAGTGGTTCCCAGCAGTGCGGCAACCATTGTGGTTAACGCATCGGTTAGCATTGGCTTTTCGATCTGGGGGAACTCCCCTTTTTCATCAAGCATTTTCGCTTTATAGCCCAACGCCATAAGAGTCCCGATTGTATCCACAAAAGCCATCGTGAAAATTGACAGAATAACCGAGAAAAATCCCCACGTAAGTGCACCTGATATATCAAGCTGAAAGGCAACTTCAAGTACGTTTGGCGGCATCCCGATGTATTGGGTGGGGAGTTTTGATTCACCGGTTGCTATTGAAAGGACAGTTATAATAACAATTCCAAGCAGAATTGCGGTATTGACTTTGCGGATCATCAGAACGGTTGTGAGTACAAAACCCACAATCCCGAGCAGCACTTTTAACTCATCCAGTTTACCGACATGCAGCGGAGCGGCAGCATTGCCCACAGTAACCACCCCGATCTCCTTAAGCCCTATAAACGTAAGGAACATACCTATTCCCACGGCGAATGATATACGCAGAGAGAAGGGAATTGAGTTTGCAAACCAGGTCCTGATTTTGGCAACGGTGAGGATCGCAAATATCAGCCCGCCGATAAATATTGCACCAAGCGCCGTCTGCCAGCTGTAACCCATCACGCCGCACACAGTGTATGCAATAAATGCATTTTCACCCATATAAGGGGCAATTGCAATGGGTCTTTTTGCATAAACACCCATGATAAAAGTGCCAAAAAACGCAGAAATTATTGTGGCAGCCATAGCGGGGCCTTCCGGTAATCCTGCAGCAGCCATGATCTTTGGGTTAACAATTATTATATATGCCATCGTGAGGAAGGTTGTGAGTGCCGCAAGAAACTCCTGCCTTACCGATGTGTTATTTTCTTTTAATCCGAAATACTTATTTAAAATTTCCATTCTGAAAAGTAAAATTTGAACAAACAAGGAAATTTAACTTTTTTGGAGGAAATAAAGGTTGTAATTTGAAAATAAATTAAGTCAGAAGGGGTTGTCATGAATAACAGGTTCAGTGAAACACAGCAGATCATTGATGGCTGAACCGCAGCCTTTCCGGCAGATGTGATCAGGAAGTTTCAGAGCTGGGTTATCTCAAAGCCTGATTTATCTGTGAATATAACCAGGAAGGCTCTGTAATTTGCTCTTTCATGCTCCGGCATGGAAGAAAAATACCCGGAAAGCTGATTAAGCCCGCTTTCTTTTATCGCTTCCAGGTTCTTCTGATCACCCTTCTTAACATATTTAAGCTCAATCAGAAAATCATGTCTGCCGGGGTTTATACCCGTTCTTCTGATGATCAGATCAGCATATCCGCTTTTTGTTTCAGCCTCACTCTGCACATAATATGCGTTTGTGCCGGTCAGGATTGTCATGAATATCATTTTCAGTGATTTCTCAGAGAAATTCTGCAGGTCACGGTTAGAAAGTCCCCTCATCACCTCCGCAACATACCCGGTAAGTTTATCAATGCTGCTCTCAGATGACAACTGAAATATTGCCTGGTCGGTTTTGCCTGTATCGAAACGGAGATTATTCCTCTTTTCAAAAAGATACCTGAAATACTCCCAGTAGATGGTTTTTATCCCGAACCTGACTGAATCAATTGAAAGGAGACCATTGTAATACAATAATGATACTGCTTCCGTTTTTCCGTATGGCAGTTCAAAATTAAACTGAACCGTAAGGCGTTCGGTGATTGAATCGTTAAGAGTTACAGTATTTATTATCTCATCGGCCACGTCAGGCGGTAAAAGATTCAGTACAGCCGAAATCTTTTTGTAATCTGATAAAACATTTACATCCGTCATCTCCTCAGGCGATTTACCTTCTCTGTATAACTTGGAAAGGAAGGTAATCACCATTTGCGGATTGTATAATTTGTCTGCCGGGACAGAAGAAAATCTGCTGCCATTATACCACAAACGAATATCATTCATGTACTCTGCGACGTTTCCGGTATTTACGGACTCAGAAGTGTCAGTTATAAGCTGAGATAGTTCTTTTTCGGTAAAACCGGCCAGGTTGTTAAATTCAGGGAAAAGGGAAATATTCTGTGCAACATTAAATCCGCTGGTCATGCTGTCAAGGGTTACAGGGGTAACACCGGTTGCAAAAAACCTGTCGATAACGCCGAGCCCGATAAACTGCTTGGCAACTTCATAGAATTTTCTCACCCATCCGTTTCCTGAAACCATCTCTGCAAACTTCTCCCTGCTGAACGAGAATATCTCATTTGTAAAATGATCATACTCATCAATAAGCAGATAAATCTTCAATTCAGGGTGAAAGGCTTTAATTTTATACAGCATCGTCCTGAAAATAGTGACCGCATCACCTGAGTTCATAACATCTTTCAGGTGCTCTTCATCCAACAGATTATTTTCACGAAGAAACAGCTCTGCGCTGCCTTTCACTTCTGCGGAAAAGTTATCAAATATAACTGCTGAGTCATCAGTTCTTATTCCGCTGAAATCAAATCTGAGGATATGGTATGAGTTCCTTAGTTCGGTGGTGTTCTCCGGTTGCCCTATATAATACTCACCAAACAGCTCGCCG
>JABWCA010000039.1 GCA_013359345.1 Ignavibacteriaceae bacterium | reverse complement strand
TACCATTCGGGGGAAGCTTCCCCCGAATGGTAAACAACTGCTAAGAAATGAATTTTGATAAGTAATTTACATTTTTGCCGTAAGCTAAAGCAAACGGCAAGAATATATCACAAATAAAGAAAGCATGGGTTTGGTGATTACACAACAGCATTTGTTGGGAAAATAAGCAAAACATCACCAACATTGAACGCATCTTTTCCCGCATTAGCAGAATCACCCAAATGGGTGGAGATACATCCTGAAAACCCGCTCAAACTAATTTATGCTGCCAAACCAAGAACTCCGGCACTACGAACAAAGAACTGAATCAAATTTCGTGTCCATTCGCTTCATTCGCTCAATTCGTGTTTCGGATGTTGCGCTGAAACTGACCCGCCAAAGGCGGAATCTGCGAACCATCCCGTTCATGCTGCCCTTGTTGACACTGTTAATACTGTTTATACTGATAATACTGTTAATACTGCTGCCACTGATGTCAATGTCAGAACATCATATCATCACCGCCGCCGTTTTCATTATTGGGGCGTTTTTTATCCGGCTGTTTCTGTGTTGAATCAAGGCGCCAGGTGATGCCGAGTGTGATAACCTGACTTTCTCTTATAAACTCATTGGTTGCAAAGAATGTGGCTTCCCTTGAGTCAGATTTGAATTTCATTGTGTTGAACACATCTGAAAAACGCAGGTTAAGTGATAATTTTCCGTTAAAGAAATCTTTTCTGAATGCAAGGTCCATCCAGTACATCTCAAACCTGGTTCCCTGCGGAGTTGCAGAAGGTCCTCTGTAAACCGCCATGAGCTGAATAAAGAATGCCTCGGGGAGAATTATGCTTGAGTTAATCCTGCCTGCCCATGAATAGTTGAAGTTGGAAATTTTTGTGAGCCCGGCGTTCCCTTCAACGGTTGTCTTGAAGTATGATACATCACCGTTGATTCTCAGCCATCTGACAAAATTCAGGTTGTAGAGAAATTCAAGTCCGTAGTTTTCTCCGACTGCAAAGTTAAGGAACGTGTTTTCAAAAACACCGTTTGTGTTAAGGGTTCTGTACATCTGGATCTGATCAACGCTTTTCCTGTAGAAACCTGCAACTGATACATCTCCGAAATCAAAGAAATTATCAAAGCCAAGTTCATAAGCATCTGCATATTCAGGATTAAGTTCAGGGTTACCGTATCTGATTATGGTTGAATCAACAACCTCAACAAAGGGGTTGAGCTGCCTTCCGTTTGGCCTGTTAATTCTCCTTGAATAGTTGAAATATACTCCCCTTGATTCATCAAACATATAATTCATGTTGAGTGTCGGGAAATAATCAGTAAAGTTTCTCTCGAATTTTTTGTTGATATTCTGCTGGTCGCCCGAAAGATAAGTGTTCTCAACCCTGAAACCAAGCTGATATCTGAGCGCACCAAGCGAATCTGAATATAAAGCGTAAAGGCTGTGAACCATTCTTTCATACAGGAAGTTATTTGCCTTTGACGGATCTTCTATTCTGCCGGCAGAGATTGACGGAAAATTGAAATAGCTGTACCGGTCATCATTATTTCTGAATTCAAGTTTATATCCGCCCTCAATCTTCGGTCCGCCTATTATGCTGTTGATATAATCAATCTGTAATGTACCGCTGTGGTTTTTTTCACCGGTTTCTGTCTCCCAGAGTACAGGATTCAGAGGATTAGACTGGAGATCATAGTACTGTACAAAAGTGTTATTGATATCTTTATCTGTATCATAACCATAATAAGCATCAACAAGAAGTTCATGATCTTTTCCCCTGAACTCCTTCATATATCCTGCCCTGAGTTCATACCCGTAATCATTTGCTGCATCATTAATCTTGTTATAATACGAGGGGAGATCGTTAAATCTTGTGTATTGTGCCGAGTTCAGAAGCCCGCCCACTTCACGGTCATGGTATCTGTAATCGCCTGAAAAGTTGAATTTATCTGTGGCTGAAAGCGCATAGTCCATCCCGAGGCTTACCGAATGCACCTTTATCCCCATGCCCCGGTTCATTCTCTGATCCAGAAATGAAGTGGTGTCTGTAAAGTAAGTTTCGCGGTACTGATTCATATTCATTGTTCTTCTGTCAGACCTGACGTTGTATGAAGAATAGAGATTAAGAGCACCTATATTGTAATTCAGATTCAGAGACCCGCCATATTTATCCCCGGTGCCTGCAGTAAGAGAAGCAATAGTGTTGAACCCGCTTTTTTCCTCTTTCTTGGTGATTATATTAATAATACCGGTATCCCCTTCAGCGTCATATCTTGCCGAGGGGTTTGTGATAATTTCGATTCTGTCTATCTGGCTTGCTGGAATCATTTCCAGAAGGGTTCCGGCATCGGTAAAGGGACGCGGTTTGCCGTCAATGAGGATTTTTATATTGCTTTTACCTCTCAGTGTGATGTTATTATCCTGATCAACCTGTATAGAAGGCGTGTTTTTCAGAATATCAAGAACAGTGCCGCCCACCGCGGTGAGGTCTTTATCAACATTAATAACTTTTTTATCAAAATTGTATTCGAACTGCTGTTTCTCTCCGGTAACCAGCACATCACCTATATTAACTGCTTTACTTGAGATCTTTATTTCGCCAAGATCTTTTTCTCCCGGTTTATCAACTATAACCGATGGCAGAGTAACAGTCTGGTAGCCGATATAACTTACCCTGAGATAGTAATTGCCCTGCCTGATGTTGTTAAGCACAAAATTGCCTTTAGCATCAGAGGCTGCACCGGTGATCATTGATGAATCGGCCTGTGAGTGCAGTGTGACCGAAGCCGCGTTCAGAGGCTGGTTATTATCCTGATCGTAAATTTTCCCTTTTAAGGTTGCACTCTGTGAAAAAACTGTTACCGTGAAAATTATCAGTGCTGAAATAATGTATTTTATTTTGTTCATTTCCTGCTGTCTTCTGATTTTATATATGTATTTGACACGCTGTTATATTAAACGGGTTTAATCTGTTTTACCTCTGCGGCAAATATATTTGTTAAACTGAAAATCCCGCACCCAAAAATAACAATCGTAAACCGTAAAAAATTCTATTTCCGCAATTTTTAGCCTGCTGTTATGAAAATTGCCATCAGGAATTGCTTCTCAGGATTCTGTTTTTCAGTCCGTCATCAAGCCCTGATGCCGCAATAAATATTTCGGGCCTGATGTAACCGGGGTAAAGACGGTTTATTTCACTCAGAAGCTGCATATCAGCAGAGGTTTTTTCCTCCTCTGCCGGCACGTTGTTGATTACAAGTTCAAAATCACGGTTATCGTGATAATTTTTCAGCTCTTCGGGAAAATCTTTTACCCTCAGAAATCCCTGCCCGTTTTCATTCAGGGTCAGAAAAGGTGAGAGTCTGCTCTCTGCCATGATTTCTTTCAGTTTTTCCTTTCCGAACACCGGTATAATCCTTTCACTGTCTTCATAAACATTTATATATTCGAGAAGTCTTTTGCCGAGCTCCTTCCGCCAGATTCTCAGATTATCCAGAAAAAGACTTACTATCATAAATCCCTGTTTTTGTTTTGCATTTATGGCAGCTCCGCTTTCACCGTAATATTCGGAAAGCCCCTGAAAACTTCTTCCGCCTGAAAGATCTTCAATGAATGACTGCATTACTGCCGCCGCCTGAAAATACTGCGGATTCACTCCTGCTGATCTGAGCGGCTTAAAGGCTTCCTCGCCGGTTCGTGTCCAGATAATACCACCTGTCTGCTCCGCTTTTCTGACTGCCGACTCCGGCGTTTCAATATCCGCCAGGGAATGGAGATTCCCCTGAAATACATTTTTAAGGTCTTTCCCGAACCCGAAATCAATCTGAGTGAATATCCTGTCGATAAACCTCTGCGGATCCCTCAGCAGATCAGTCAGACACCAGAAATGACTGCCGCTGTGAAATGATCTGAATATCAGAAAAGGAAAACTTGCCGTGTTCATCCGTTCCTCTTCACAAATCACCCCGTTAGCAGTGGTAATTTTATCAATACCTTTTTCATACCAGGGCAGCACCTCAACAGAAAGCGCCCCTTCAGTATCAGTTGCTTTAAGCTGTGCAGCTTTTTTCTCAGATTCACTTTTCCCGGCAAATTTATAATAATTCACGAGTCCCGTTTCCCTGTTCGTAACCCTGAGCAGACTTATCTTTCTGAGCACTTTCAGGTAATATCGCAAAACTTCGGTCATGCCGGTATCAGTCACCACCGGCTGACTCATTCCCTTTGAAGCCCTGCTGAAAATCCCTTCCGTTTGTAATGCTTCTGCCGGGAGTCTGCTTTTTCTTATCATAAATGCTGCATCATCAAGCATGTAATCTGTTGCATCGGGATCCCACATCAATTCTCTCCAGCCTGCGTTCCTGAGTCTGATTTCAGTTCCGTTGCTCCCCTCAGTCCTGTAAATCTCAGCCGCTCCGAACGAAACAGATAACCCTGAATCAAAAACCTGAGATTCAATTTCACTTATGCGGCATAATTTTTCTTTTTCCTCAAGATGCAGCTCCGCCAGCCTTGCCATGTATGATTGCCCGGGGTCAGTTAACGGCATCACGCTGAATGTGGTTTTGCTTCTTCTCTGTGCGGATATGATCGTGTTGATTTTTTGTGCGGTGAGTGAAATGGAGTAAGGCAGTCTCCCTTGTTCGGTAATTCTTCTTTTTTCCTTTTCCCCCCAGTGTTCACCCCTTTTAAGCGCTTCGTTTTTTTCTGCAGATGAGCGCACTTTTTCAAATGATTCAGCCGCATGGTCATGAAGCTGAATCAGTTCCCTTTCAGTCATTTTTCCCCCTTAAGTTCTTATAAAATTATTACTTAGTATTTTCCGTTCTTTATCAGTCCCGCTGCTGCAAAACCGCTTTTCACAGCCCCTGTGAGAAACCCGTTACCGAATGCATCACCGGCAAAATAGAGACTCTTTTCGCAATCTGCACACACAGGCCCTGTGTAGAGAGGGGTTGAAGTATAAGCATATTTCCATCTGTGGATGCTTTGTGCAAGCGGGGTCTGCAGGCCGTATAACTTTCTTACCGCTTCAATGGCAAGTTCGTATCCGTCTGTTGTGTAGGTATCAAATATTCTCCGGCTTTCATACTCATTGAGATAGACTGTAAGACAAGCGGCACCGTCATGCCCCCTCTTCTGGGTATTGTTTGATATCATATTTATGCCGGAATAAGGTTTTTCAACCATCCCCCCGTTAGGCAGAATCAGCTTTTCACCGAACAAAAAGATTACGGTAACCACCCTTGTATATTCAACCATCTCCATTTTACCCCTCAGAGGGCTGTTAATTTCCACTCCTGAAATATCAAGCAGTTCAAGTATCTGTGGTATCGGCATTGTCAGAAGCAGTTTTCTGCTTTTGTAAATTTCGCCTTCTTCATCGGTCAGGTGCCACATATCATTGAGATACCGCATCACTGTCACTTTAACCGCAGTTTTTACATTGAGATGATTTGAAAGCACTATTGCTGCTTCACGGTTGGAAGGGGTTGTTACAAAATACTTTTCGTTCCCGATTGAAAAGACCTCCCTGAAATTCACTTCTCCGGGAAGCATTCTTTTGAAGAGACTAAGTTCATAGTTATCAACGTTAAGAAGTGCGGCACCGTAGTCAGCAAAACATGATACTGACCCTGATGCGTCCTGTATTTTTCTTGATGCGGTTCTTCCTCCCGGAACTTTTCCCTTATCAAGTACAAGTACGTTATGATCTTTCAGCTCAAGCGCAGCAGTAAGGCCGGTTAGCCCGGCACCAACAATAATTATATCATAAACCAAAATGCGCCTCCTCAGATTTTAAAATTGTGCATCGGGTAATTCATAATCCGGCAAAGTGCGGCCGGTATTATGATCTGATTTCTTTTCTACGGGTTTAATCATGCTCATGAGTGCGTAACGCTGTTCGTCAAGCGCGTGGTCTGAGACCGATTTATCATTACCTTTGCCCAGAAGGTCTTCGGGGTCATTCCTGTCGCTTACAGCACTTTCTATTTCATATAGCAAATTATCATTAAATTGGGAAAAAACAAAGTACGACGGATTTTCCCCCAGAAGTCCTTTCCATAACCACCACCCCTGCCGCCTGTTTGTTAGAGCCCTTGTAAGATATATCCCCGATTTTCTGAAAAGATCATCAAATGTCAGTTCATTTGATACAATTGAATACCGTTCCTTTCTTGCAAACGCGTCCAGTCCCGCGGTTACATATTTCGGCTCGCGCCCCCGGGTCAGTGCACAAAGGGGTGAGCCTGAATCCCTGAGTAAATTAAGTATTGCATCAAGATGCTCAACGGGTGATCTCTGTTTTTCGTAATATGTATAAACACGGTAAATTTTCCCCTCTTGATTCATTGCATTTATCCCGAAGCTAAGAGGGGAAGAATATCCCGGATCCAGACTGCCCGTAAGCAGCCAGTCGGATGGGATTTCAAACGGTTCAACCACCGATTTTTTCCTGCTGAATCCCTTGAAGAACATCCCCCCGAAAACCTCCCAGTCGCCATACAAATAGGCTTTGATAATTTCTTCGGGCAACCCCGAAAGTGCCTTTGCATAGTCACTGTATTTGAGGCAGTAATCTATCTTCTTTTGTTCAGGCATCCTGTAATATGCCGATGGCGGCACGCCTTCTTTCAGAAGCTGATCCTTAACCCAAAGATAATTATCCCATAAATGTGACTGGATAAATACATAATCATCAGGCTGTTCGTTATCCTTGTATTCTCTGTCAATGAATATCCGTTTCAGAAAATAATGAGATACTCCGCCCGGATTCATCGTAAACACCATCTTCGGTCTGAAACCACTGCCCGTACTTCTGTTTACTGTGCGCAGAAAGTTTATCTGACTCTCAGAGCAACGTGTCGCTTCGTCTATAAAAATGATGTCGTACTCGGTACCCTGAAATTTATAAATATCATCTTCAGAATCTGCATAGCCGAACTGCAGCACCGGGAACCCTCCGCCGTCATAAAGTATCTTCTCAGATTTGTTAAAAAGCGGCCTGAGCTCAGGGTGAGTCTGGAACAGCGGATTAATATGGTTGGCAAGCAGCTCATTAAAATAGCGCCTGAAGATAAGGCATCTGAGCCTCTTCATGAATCCGAAGTAAAGGGCAATTTCCCTGACGGCAAAACTCTTTGCGCCTCCCCTCGCACCACCGTACCCAATGAAAGAATGATCATTCCCGGCAATGTAATTCTTAAGCAGGATCTGTTTAGGCAGTAGCACTATTTTCATTTTTCGGCCTTCCCTTCACCGGTCAGATCAATAAACTCGACCTTAAGCTTTTCACTTTTTGCCCCGGCCGACATTTTATTGCTTATTTCGAATATCTTATCAATCAGTATTTTTGCTGCCTGAACCTTGAATTTCAGGTTTTCCGGATCAGCTTTTCCCTCTCTCAGATCTATAAGGAAATTAATATTATCCTCAAGGTCAGATTCAATAAGTTTGATCGCCTTTTTCATTTTCGGCGTTGTGTTTTTTCCGTTTCTCAATACTTCCCCAAATTTGCTGCCCAAATTTACCCGGCACACTTTGCAAACTCAAGTTCGTTTTTCTGAACAAGCCCCCGATATTTATTTTATTTTGCTGTGGACTCAGAAGGTTAAAAGGAGTAATTTAAACGAAAGACTTTTAAGAAATTCGGGATAATCGATGAAGTTACTGACAGAAGATTTTGCAGTATCAGTCTATGATAAAATTACAGAAGCGGGAAAGGTTGCTGAATCGGATCCTTCCTATGGCGTGGCAAAACTCAGAACCATACTTGAGAATATTTTTAAGGAATTAACAAGAGATTCGCTAACCAGTTTCACAGATCTCTTTGCTAGGATAAGATACTGTGAGATTGAGTTTGGTTTTGACAGGGGCCTCTCCGGCTCGGTGCATACGATCCGCAAGCTTGCCAACAGGGTTGTGCATGACGAACTGAAAGTTAATTACGAAACCTTCAGCAACTGCGCCGGCAGCCTTGCTGAGGTTATCGAAAAGCTTTCTGAGGTTGCAATTCCGGAAGATCTTGCCGGATTCAAACCTGAACTAATGGTCAGGGAGGATAAACCTCAGATTAAAAGAGAAACAATTCCTCTGCTTAAGGGTGTTGTAATATCATTCGGAACCGAGGGACACGGAGATTCAGGAAAATTCATTCCCGTTCATATTGCTGATTCAGAATCGGGTGATACTTTTATTGTCTACTTCTGGGAGAACAGTTCAGACTCTTCAAAAAACTTTTATTACACAGCCCGAAACCTCTTCTGGGAATACTGCACTGTCAATCTGCTTAATCTGAAGCTGTTTAATCCAAAGGAGAATCTGTACGCCACAACTGACACAACCCAGATTGTGATTGAGCCTGATTACCTGGTAGATGTAACGGATATTGCCAAATGCTTCAGCATGAATAATATCAACTACATGAATTACTTCCTGAGCAAGCTTTTTGATAAACCATCCTCGCAGATGCCTCTTCTGAAAGGTAATATCATAAATAAGTTTCTGGATTATGCATTCAAAGATCCCGCGGTTGATCCCGAAACTGTGTTCACAGATGCGTTAAGAGAAAATCTCCTGCCGCTTGCCTCGCTCAACCATACAGACCTGACTGATATAATAACAAGTATTAAAACGGAACACTCCGCAAACATTTATAACACGGTTGAGCAGAACAAGGATAAACTTGTATCAATTGAACCGACATTTTTCTCCCCGCTTTACGGACTTAACGGGCGTCTTGATGTGATGCTCGGTTTTCCGGGAGATAAAGACAGAAAAGATGTATTTGAACTGAAAAGCGGGAAACCCTGGGGAGGTGCTGTTTCTGAAGACCACCGGATACAGGTTGTTTGTTACAATATGCTCCTCCGCTCTGTTTTCGGTCACTCAAGGAAGGGCGTTTCCTCGGTTTTATATTCTGGACAAGCAGTAAATCCGCTGAGAAACGTGACCAACACCCTCAGAGATGAGAATCTGATTTTGTACACGCGTAATCTGATAATAAGGATTCTTCAGGCCCTTGAAAACCGGAATTACAAAGTTTTTGAGAAGCTGAATACGGAGAATTTCGGAACATACCAGAAGTTTGATAAGGAGCATCTCCAGAATATCTCGATCTATTTCAAAAATGCTCCCGAAGCAGCCGTTTCATATTACCGGGAGCAGCTTTCATTTCTGCTCCGCGAGCTTAAATCTGCAAAAACGGGAGCATATCTCTCTCCGGATACGGAGAATAAAGGATTCTCATCACTGTGGAATGAATCTGTTCAGGAAAAACTTGAACGCCAGAACGCCATTTCAGGACTGATAATCTCAAATTATGACCAGGAGAGGGATATAATAGACTTCAACTTTGAGGATATGCCTGAACATAATTTCAGGGCGGGTGATCTCTGCATTCTCTACAGCCTTGATGATGGTATTAAATCAGCAGTTAATTCAAGGATAATGAGAGGGAGCATACTCCGGATAGATAAGAAATCCATATCACTTAAACTTTCCAACAAAATAATTGACAGCAGCCATCTTGATTCTTATGCCGCCTGGGTGCTGGAGCATGATTTTTATGAATCCAATTACTGGGGCCAGATAAAAACCCTGTTTAATTTTGTTACGGCAACTGAAACAAAAAGAAAACTGCTGTTTGGCCTAACTGAACCGCGCATCCGGGAAACCGCGCAGTTATCACCCGGCGGCATGCTTGATAACCAGAAAGAAATTCTGAACAAGGCTCTTTCAGCACAGGATTATTTCCTTCTTCAGGGGCCTCCGGGCACGGGCAAAACTTCTGTGATGCTTGTTAATCTTGTGCAGGGGCTTCTGGATTCTGATGACGGGAAAATAGCAATCTGCGCATTCACTAACAGAGCGGTTGATGAAATATGCCTCAAACTTAAAATCAATTCCATCCCTTTCATGAAGCTGAACTCCAACGGAAATGCCGAAGAGTATGATACCTTATCAAACACTGTAAGGGAGTTCACACCTGAGGGTGTAAAGAAAACCATACGTGAATGCAGGGTGTTTGTCTCAACTATTTCATCACTCTCCACCAGGATTAAGAGCATTAATGATATCTCCCCTATCCAGACTCTTATAGTTGATGAAGCATCTCAGGTTACGGAGTCACAGATCATAGGGCTTGTCACCGCAACCGACCGGTTCATAATGATCGGTGATCAGAATCAGCTTCCCCCTGTGGTTACTCAGTCAGATAAGTTTCTTGAAGTTACAAATACCGTTCTTAAAGAGTATGGCCTCCGGGATTTCAGAGAATCACTGTTTGAGAGGCTGTACAGAAGATGCAATGAAAAAGGCTGGAATCACGCAACGGGAATGCTGAAATACCATTTCAGGATGCACGCTGATATTGCAGACCTTGTTAATCCCTTTTACAATAATGAACTTACACCCGCAGATGAGAGACAGACCCGGAGTGAGGTCGGGTTCTTCGTGCCTGATCCCGCCAGCCGGCTGAGTGAACTTTTCAGATCAAGATCGGTATTCATCCCCTCCTGCCGTGAGCACGGTTCAAAGTATCATGAGGAAGAAGCAAAAAGAACTGCTCAATTGATTAAGTATATCTATGCTTCAATGGGGAGCGAGTTTAAACCGGATACAGTCGGCGTGGTCACTCCATGGAGAACGCAGATAAGCCAGATCAAAAAACACCTCAGTGAAGAGCTCGCAGATCTTGTTACAATCGATACTGTTGAGCGGTTCCAGGGATCGGAAAGAGATATTATAATAGTATCACTGGCAGTAACAAATTCATACCAGATGAAAAGCCTTCAGGCACTTGATCCCACCGGAAAAACAGACAGGAAACTTCTTGTCACCGCATCAAGGGCAAGAGAAGTGATCATATTTAACGGGCATGAGGAGATTCTTAAAACCAGCATCTTTTACCGTGATCTGATTGAGCGGATAAAGGCAAAAGGCGGCTATGTTCAGTACGAAACTGCCCGCAAAATTTTTGGGTAATAGGTATGGGCGTTGTTCGTTGTCAGCCTGTCCGCCCGTGGCGGATTGCTCGTTGATCGATACAGCACAAATGTGATAAACCACAAAGAAAAGAAGGCACAAAGAAGATTTTCACATAATGAAATGATAATCTGCGTGAATCCGCAAAAATCCGCGCCATCTGTGTTGCTATTGTTATGCTGCAACATTGTACCTTGAACATTGAACTTTGAACTCAGAATGAAAAGAATGGGCTGCGCCTGAATGAATTCGAATGTATGGATGGTATGATGCCGCTTGCTACAGCGACCTTCAGTTTGCTTCTCTCCTACTGCAAACAAAGCACCCCGGCACAAAGAACATAGAACTGATAATAATTTGTGTTCATTTGCTTCATTTGCTTCATTTGTGTTTCTGATATTGAGCTGCCAACAAAGCAACCCGGCACAAAGAACAAAGAACGAAAAAAAAAGCTGCCCCGGTTACCCGAAGCAGCTTAACTTTTTAATCGTAAAGATCAGATCTTAATAATCGTTTTCCTGACCAAACAGATTAAGCTTGCCGTTAACATGTTTAGTTTTGTTAACAATTATTGCAGCAGCGCCTGAGCCGGTCACCAGATCACCGGGTGTTGTCATCCAGTGACAGGTAGAACAGTTGGCCACCTGCGGATGAGGTGAAGGCGGAAGCGGATTACCGCTTGTTGCATCACCATGGCATGTACCGCATTTTGCACCGTCTGTGCCGGCAGTCCATTTTACTTTATTTGACTGATTTCCGTTTTTGAAAGTACCGTGGCAATATACGTTTGAACACTCGAGCGTGGTCTTGTCGTAAGTCGGGTTTGGTACAATGGCGCCGTTATTTGAAGTCTTCATTGCCAGATCTCCGAAAACGAGGTGAACATTTTTATCAATATGTCCGGGATCCGAAACTGCTGTCGGAACTGTATGGCACTCGTTGCATGCAACTGCATTACCTGAAAGGTTATCATACAGGTGATTTGCATGGGCGCCAACACCGCGTGCAGTGTTTGATGTATTGCCTTCGGTATCCTGCGGAGGAGCAATTTTTGATGCATTCCTGAAATCGCCGTGGCATGTGTTACATGATTCGGGACCCTTTGTTCCTGTATGGCATTTGAGACACGAAGCGCCGGTGAGTCCGCCCTTATAATCTGAGGCGTGGCATTTCTGGCACTGTTTCATATCCCATTCTTTATTCTTGATCAGGTTGCCATGAAAATCGGGAGATCCTTTCTGCAGTATGCCTGATGAGTGAACATTCACCACAGGCGATGTTCCGGTTACGTCCTCTTTAATATCGGCGCAACCGCTTAATATGAATCCGGCAAACACCGGAATTAATAACAGATAGATTATTTTAATATTCTTCATAGCTAAACCTTACTTATGACAATAAGAACAGAAACCTAAAGTCTTCACTCCGTTGGGGCGTGCATTGGCATCGGTATGGCAAGTGTAACAAACTGAATTCAGGTCATTATGCCAGTCACCGTTTTCACTTTTCATGAAACCTGCAACGTGAGTTTTGGGATTTGTACCCTTAATACCATCGGCATCATTGTGGCAGGTGATACAGTTAGGATCGGCTCCCTGAACATCATGGCAGGCAACGCAGTTATTCATATCTCTGCGTGCCAGCTTGGCATGTTCTCCGCCGCCTGTACCGACACCAATCGTGACGAAACCGGGTTTAAGGTGAGTCATCGGCACTATACCGTTAAGGGCATAATCTCCGTTTGTTGACGGGTTGTGGCACTCTGCACAGAATGTTTCTGTCTGGTGACAGGTCTGGCAGTCAGAAAGTTTACCTTTTGCATCAATTCCGTGTGAAAATCTGAAATCGAGCGAGTGAACACGTGTAATCTTCTGCTGTTTTGCACCATCTTTGAATGTCGACTGAATATAGGGCATATAGAAATTATCGCGGGTGTTATTTTCAGTCATCACATTTGTTGCAGTATGGCAGTCCATACATGATGATTCATCATGGCACATTACGCAGTTTGCATCAAGCTTGTTAGCGTTGAATTTATGCACCTTAATGAAATCTGCAACCTTGTGATCATCGGGGATAAGGTTTGCAGTTGAAATATGGCATGATTCGCATGCGTTTGTGGCAACCTTGCGGTCATTATGGCATGTGAAACATGTTTCCATTCCGGGGTTGTATGCGCCCTGTTCAATTCCATATCCGGCTTTTTCAATTCCGGCATGGCAGGTAACACATTCTGTCTTATCACCCGTGTGCTGTTTATGGCTGAAAATGAGTTCTGATGCAGGTTTCTGAATCGGCTCAAAAACACCGTCATAATGACAGGTTGAACACTGGTCAGAATCTTCCACATCGTGACATGAAGAACATTGCTCGTGTCCCGGGAAGAGATCGTCTTTCAGCGATCCGCTCGTGGGAACCGTTGTATGGCAGTCCTGACAGGCAGATAGTTCGGCGTGTTTTTCATGCGAAAACTTAATCACGCTTCCTTTTTTATCTCCTCCTGTGCTGTTACTGTTTCCTGCCTGAAACGCGGTCAGAGTTAATAAACTAACCGCAAGAAGTAACATGAAAGAGTATATCTTTAATATTTTCATAATTGTAATCTTTATAAGTTAGTATTGAACCAGTAATTAATCTTGAACAGGAAGCGCAGATCCTTTTTATAGATGGGGTTATTCAGATACTGAATCTGAGTATCGAATGAAAGCCATCTGATTGCGCGTAAGTTTACACCTGCCATTATTGTAAGCAGATCATTCTTTTTATCGTCATCGCTGAGTTTATATGATGAGTACGAAAGTCCTATTGAGGGGGTGAGTAAACCATCAAAATAAGTTCTGGCCGTGTAAAGCGATATACCGTCAAGTTCGCCGGCAATACCAAGATTTTTGCGGTATGTAAGCGTTCCGTAAGGAGTTATGACTCCGAGGCTGATTCTGTCTGATGATTCATCCTCGAAAAGCACCCTTCCCACTCTTGCATTAACGGTGTAGTCATCCATGAAGTCATATGAAGCACCCAGTTCAATTTCTGATGTGTTTCCGAAATCAAACACTGAGAATATCGAGTTGTATCTGATCTTCGGATCCATATAATTGTAATAGATCGAGAATGAGGCTTTATCCTGCCATCTGTGGTTTGCTTCAAATTCAACCTTTGACGTGGTTTTGTAATTCAGATCATATTCATAACGTGCATTTACGTTAAGCTGCGGACCCGCATCAAAAAGCACTCTTGCATGCATGTATCTGAACTGATTTGATTTCTGCTGGATCAGGAGTGCAATAGGATTATTATTATCATCAAGTCTTGTGGTTGTATAATCCTGCGGCATGAAGTTTTTATGGATATATCCGACAGAAAAATCTGTGTAAGGAATTATACTTGTTGAGAGTTCAGCTCCGCCGATGAAATCATCAGAGAAATTCTTCGTCAGCTCAAACTTCTGATAAGCCGGAACATTACCGCCGTAAAACCCCTTCAGACCGAATTCTTTATACCTGACATCAATGGATGCACCATCGAATACACTTGCGGCCAGCCCCATGAATAACGGCTGGCGACCAACCTTCACTGTAGCGGCTTTGAACAGGTTACGTGCTTCAAGATAAAGATTATAAAATCTTGATCTTCCCGCCGTACCGGTGTTGATAAAATTTTCAAATGCCATTGAGCTCCTCAGTGAGAAGATGCCTTCATTGACATTGAGATTAAGAGTCTGGAATCCTCTTGCAACAAAATCAGATTCAGTTGTTGAATAGAATCTGTCATACATGTATACTGAAGAGGAGATCCTGCCGTTGATGTTCTGTGCCTGAACACAAAACGTTGTAACGGCGAAAAGTAAAAGGATGTATTTCAGGTATCTCATAGGTTTATTGTATTGTGATTAGGAATAGTTTATATGGAATGACGGCATGTCTGATTCCCTGATGGCAGGCAGCATAAGAAACGGGAAACCCGGGTTCCGTCATTGAAGTTCCGTAATTATTAGTCAAAAATATAGTTGCAACAATGTGGAATAATAATCAAATTTTTATATATCTCAAAGAAATAAAACTGATTATGCTCATTCCCGCTAAAATTGCATCACTGTTCCGGCATTAAATCAAGTGAAACATTTAGTTCAAATTTTGTTCCACTCTGAAACAGGCCTTATTTCACTGCTTTATATCTGTTTATTCTAAATTAAGAGAAAACAGGTTTCCTCTGAATGAGAAGAACGGGCTTATCACGAATGGAAAGAATGGAAGAGTTATGAAGTATGAGTTATGAGTTATGAAGCATGAGTTATGAGTTATGAAGCATGAGTTATGAGTTATGAAGCATGAGTTATGAGTTATGAAGGAATGAAAAGAATGGGCTTCGCCTGAATGTATTTGAATGTATTTGAATATATTATTGTATGAATTCGCATAGGTACAGCGACCTTCAGGTTGCTTCTGTCTTGCTGCAACAATGAACGAAGCACACCGGCACTAAGCACGTAAAAAAGTATGATTGTCCGCCCAGGCGGAGATTGTATGATTGCAACCACTAACCTCAAACATTGAACTTTTTTTGAACCACGAAGTCACGAAGACACAAAGGAAATATTCTGATAATGAAGATTAATCCGCGTTCATCCGCATAATCCGTGTCATCCGCGTTGCTATTGTAATGTTGCTTAACGAGGTACCCCAGCACGAAGAACAAAGGACTGAAAATAATTCGTGTCAATATGCCTCATTCGCATCATGCGTGTTTCCCAAAAAATAATCCGTGTTCATCCGGTTTATCAGTTTTATCCGCGTTTCTGATGTTATGCTGCAACATCGAACATCGAACATCGAACATTGAACATTGAACATTGAACATTGAACATTGAACATCGAACATCGAACATCGAACATTGAACATTGAACCTTGAACCTTGAACATTGAACTTTTCTTAAACCACTCCGCACTGTAAATAATCGTTTTGCTTTCACAGAGAAAATTAACTTTAATTTATTTTACTGATTTTATATATTAAACTTTCGTAATTAAGATTTTATCCACCCTCATCCAGCCCCCGGAGGTAACCCTTAAAATAGATGCTTGAACTTAATGGCATAACAAAACAATTTGGCAAATTCACCGCCCTCGATGGAATTGATCTTGCTATCAGGCAGGGCGAGTTTTTTTGTATCCTCGGTCCTTCAGGATGCGGGAAAAGCACACTTCTCAGAATCATTGCCGGCTTTGAAACCCCCGATAGCGGCTCCGTTATATTTGACGGTGAAGATATATCCCGCACACCCCCTTACAAAAGAAACCTGAATCTCGTTTTTCAGAGCTATGCTCTTTTCCCTCATCTCAATGTTCTTCAGAATATTGAATATGGATTAAGAATTAAAAAGGTAAGCGAATCTGAGATCGCCGAAAGAGTTAATAAGGTCATTAAAAGCATCGGTCTCTCCGGACTTGAACACAGGCTCCCTTCTCAGCTCAGCGGAGGTCAGCAGCAGAGGGTGGCACTGGCACGTGCGGTGGTAAACCAACCCAAGATGCTGCTTCTGGACGAGCCCCTTAGTTCACTCGATAAAAAAATAGCTGAACAGACTCTGCTCGAGCTTACAGATCTTCAGAAAAGACTTGGAATAACATTTATATATGTTACCCACAATCAGTCGGAAGCGCTTACTCTCGCAGACCGTATTGCCCTTTTCAACAACGGGAGAATTGAACAGCTCGGCACCCCTGAAGAGATCTACAAACGCCCGGCGAGCCATTTTGCGGCAGATTTCATCGGCAAAATGAATTTCCTGCCTGTTTCTTACAAAGATCGTGTTAACGGACATTTTCATCTCAAACTTTTTGACGAGTGGGAAATTCTCTATTCGCACAACAATCTGACTGATCAGAAAACCGAACCCCTGTTCTGCCTCCGGCCCGAATCACTCAGAATCTCGGAATCTGTTCCGGGAAACGGATACAACAGCATGCCCGGAACTCTGAAACATGTTTTATATATGGGTGAGGCGCGCGCTTTTGAATTTGAAATTAAACCGGGATATAATGTTCTGGTTAAGTATCAGGGAGATAATGAAATTAATCCCCTGCCCGGAGCAGATTATTATATCATCTGGGAAAAAGAAAACGGCTGGATAATTGACTCCCCGAAATAACCGAAGCGAATTCTGGGGATACCTGGCACCACCCCTTTTCTGGTTTCTGATATTTCTGGTAGTGCCTCTTATCCTTATCGTGATTTACTCTTTCAGTTACAAAGAACTCTACGGAGGAGTTACTCCCGGCTTTACATTTGAAAGTTATTCCATTATTTTCAGGGATGTATACTTCACTATTTTCATTAAGTCATTCCTGATCACAACCGCTGCCACAATCCTTACAATCCTTCTTGGTTATCCTGTGGCTTATTATCTTGCATTTTCAAAGTCTAAAATACGTTACCTTTTCCTGGTGCTGATAGTCCTTCCCCTCTGGCTGAATTTCCTGATCAAGATATTCTCATTCATTACGATATTCGGGGAAAACGGTGTGCTTAATCAGTTTCTGATGGCTCTTTCTATTATCGATAAGCCTCTCCCGCTTCTGAATAATTTATGGTCGCTTATCACGGGATTTTTATACATAAATCTCCCCTTTTTCATACTGCCTGTATTTGCCTCGCTTGATAAACTCGATCAGAGATATATAGAAGCATCGCTTGATCTGGGCGCAACTCCTGTTCAGACATTTTTCAGAATAATTCTGCCGCAGTCCGTTCCGGGACTTATGGCAGGGGTGGTTTTCACATTCATCCCAACCCTCAGTAATTTTCTCGTTCCTGAGTTTCTGGGCGGAGTAAATAATTACATGCTCGGCAATCTGATAACATCCCAGTTTCTGCAGGCAAGGAACTGGCCGTTTGGCTCCGCGCTCTCAATGATACTTATTTTTATGGTGGTGTTTTCGGTTAGTCTCTATCTGAGATATTACGGCAATACAAAAAATAATATGCTCTCGGAGTTCTGATGAGCTATAAACCGGCAAAAGGACTTTCAGTAAGGCTTGTAACCCTTTTCACTATCCTGTTCCTGACATCTCCGCTTCTTATTATTATTTTATACTCTTTTAACTCTTCCCCGCAGGTTACTTCATGGGGCGGATTCAGCCTTAAATGGTATGAAAAAATTTTCAGCGACGGCTCAATGTGGTCCGCCATCAAAAATTCGATTCTGATTGCACTCGGAAATACTTTTATTTCCACCGTCCTTGGTACTCTGGGAGCATTTGCTCTCGCCAGGTTTAATTTCAAATTTAAGAATGCCCTCCAGAGCCTGATCTATATTCCTGTTGTTCTGCCCGAAATAATCTTTGGCATTGCCCTGCTGAGCTTTTTCATGATGATAAAACTGCCGCTCGGGTTCTTTACAGTTCTGATTTCGCACGTCACTTTCAGTCTCTCATTTGCAATTCTGATCATTTATGCGCGGCTGAGTTCATTTGATTTCAGAATGATGGAGGCATCTCTTGATCTTGGTGCAAACCGCATCACTACTTTTTTCAGGGTTGTGCTCCCCAATATCAGCACCGGAATACTATCAGCCGCAATATTTGTCTTTACCCTGAGCATTGATGATTTTGTGATAACTTTTTTCACTTCAGGAACGGGCACAACAACACTCCCCCTGAAAATCTATTCAATGCTGAAATTTGCCGTAACCCCTGAGATTAATGCAATCTCAACGCTGATAATTCTCTTCACGCTCGGGGCAATCGCGCTTGCTTATTTCTTCCAGAAAATAAAAATCAGATCGCAGAAACTTATTATCTTTATCAGCCTCATACCCATAGTGTTCATTCTGGGATTATTCCTGATCTCTGCCAGACTATCGGCAAAAGAGGAGCTTAATATTTTTATCTGGACCGAGTACCTTGATGAAAAGATTCTCTCTGAATTTGAAGCGGAAACAGGGGTGAAGATCAATATAAATTATTACAGCAATAATGAAGAGCTTCTGGCAAAACTTCAGATGGGGTTCTCCGGATATGATCTTATCTTCCCTTCCGATTACATGGTTGAAATTATGAAAAACGAGGGGCTGATCTCACAGATTGACACAACTTTCATTCCCAATTACAGCTTCATTGATCCTGAGTTTAAACGATTATCTTATGACACCACAGGCAGTTATTATATACCCTACGCATATGGGTTCATGGGTATTGTTTACAATAAAAAGTTTGTGAAGGAACCTGTAACGAGCTGGAATATATTCCGGGATCCCGCGTATAAAGGAAAGATGATGCTGCTGAATGATATGCGTGAGGTCTTTATGGTGGCTTATAAAATACTCGGCTATGACGGCAACACCATTAATCCCGATGAACTTCAGAAGGCGCTCAGTATTCTTCAGGAACAGAAGCCTCTCTTATTCAAGTACGAGAGCGCCGTCACAACCGAATACATGGCAAGCCGCGAGGCATGGCTGGCTCATACCGATGTTGGCACAGCCCTGAAACTCATGAGAAACAATCCCGATTTCGGCTTCTCATTCCCCGATGAAGGCACACATCTTTTCATGGATAACATCTGCATCCCGAAAACTGCGCCAAACAGAGTGAATGCTCATAAATTTATCAATTTCCTCCTACGTCCCGAAATCACCGCCCGTAATATTAAACATGTTATGTACCCGATGCCCAATACCCGGGCTAAAGATTTCCTCCCTGATTCACTCAGAAACAATAAACTCCTCTTCCCCGACCGTAAATCCACCGCCGGCTTTGAACTGATGAAAGATCTCGGTTCGTTCAATGAACAGATGGATCTCGCATGGACAAAGCTGATGAATTACTGATTTTACGTGCCTGGTTATTTGTGCCGGGGTGCTTAGTTTAGCAGCTCAATGTCAGAAACACAAATGAAGCGAATGAAGCGAATGAACACAAATTTTTTCAGTGCTATGTTCTTTTCTGCCGGGGCTCTTCGTTACGCAGCATAACAATAGCAATACAGATTCCGCACACGGCGGACAGGGCGCGTAAGCCGGTCACACACTGCCAAAATGCTTTTCGGCTGAGAGAGACAGGATGCAGCAAAACATCAGAAACGCGGATAAAACAGATAAACCGGATGAACACGGATTATTTTTTTCTAAAATAAATCTTTTCTGTGACTTATTGTCCGCTGTGGCGGATTTTGGTTCAATCCGTTTATTTTGTAACGATCAAATCTGCATCTGCTTCTGTTTATGGTGAAAACCGGGATTTTTAACCACGTAGTGGTTCCCCGTCTGTAGCAATATTATGCGCCGAGGTGAAAAATATCTCCGTCAGGAGATTCCCGTGAATTCAATCGGTTCTTTGTGCCGGTGTGCATCGTGCGTGGTTGCAGCAAGAAAGAAGCAACCTGAAGGTCGCTTTACCTAGGGAGTGCATACGATCATTCATTTCATACAATAATACATTTCATACAATCATTCATTCAAATTCATTCAGGCGAAGCCCATTCTTTACATTCAATGTTCAATGTCCGAGGTTCAAGGTTGCATATATATCAGTCACAAATCCCATTGGGGGATTCCCGTTTTTACTAATCGAACAGACATGAGGGATTTAACTTAGCAAGCAGATTCCGTTAAAGTTAAATGGTTATTTAGAGGTTATTGTTAATGCAATAAAACCATATTTAAACAAACTCGCTTACAATAAACAGCAGCAGGATGATTAATACAAACTGCATTAAGTCGGTTATTGACCCGGTTAAATGTAAAGTAAATTTCAAATACGGCAGGCTTTAATCTTCACTTAAATAC
>JABWCA010000299.1 GCA_013359345.1 Ignavibacteriaceae bacterium | reverse complement strand
TGAATAGAACCTTGAAGGTTGTCGCCGTTGGTTTTTGTTACAAAGACGGAATGACGGGTGCTCACAACCCCGGATGTCTTACCTGAACACAGCAAAAAATTTGAAATAGTAAGAACTATTCATCAGGACATCCGGGGTTTTAAACGGGTGCCTGTTAATGTGGCCAAAGCCATAGGGTGGAGAGGCTGGGTTCTTTTTTAATTACAGCCTTGCAAACTGAATCAGTGGCGTATAGTCAAGATTATCAGCACACCGCAAGGACGTGATATATAATTTTCTCAGATCCCCTTCTCTTAATAATGCACCGCTCCCCCATGAGAAAACAGGCAAGGCAAAATGTTTGTTGATAAGGATATCACCCATAAGGCGTGAGTGTCTCCCGTTTCCATTTGCAAAAGGATGAATTTTAACGAGGCGGTGAGAGAATCTTACAGATGTTTCATCCGGAGTAAATGTGTTGTTTTCAATCCAGAAAATCACATCCTCAATAAGAATCCTGATCTCTGAGGGAATAAGAAATTTATCACTTCCGATATTCTTGTTGCTTCTCCTGTACTCACCCGCCCATTCCCAGATGTCACGGAACATGATTTTATGGAGATTTTTTATAAACTCTTCAGAAACAATTGATTTATAATCAAATCGTTTTCCATAAAGCCAATTAATTGCCCTGTCGATACCTATTTGTTCAAACTCATCGAGCTCACCACGGGTGGTTATTGTTTTAATCAGCAACCCTGATTTTTCATCATCATCAAGAGGGGTGTTTCCTGCAGAATAATCAGGATCTAATCCCATAAGTACCGCGGAAGTTTGTTTTTGATAATAAGCATTCTCTCAGTGGTTGCGCGTTTGATCCTTTGCTCTGAAACCCTCTGATTTTCAAGTTTCATAGTGTGAGATGACCGTTTTACGACCTCTCCGGCAATGAGCAAAGCTTTTTCTTCTATCATCGCATCAAGCGATAAGCCGCGGGGCAGTAAAAAGTAATGCAGTTCACAATTCAGAGCCTCGGCAGATTCTCTGAGTTTGTTCAGAGTGATAGTACCCTCGGATTCCCGCAGCTCAATTTCCCTGACTGCGGGGACCGATAATTTCATTCTCTTCCCGAGTTGTCTCAGTGACATATTTATAGCTTTTCGTATTGTGTTCACCCAGCCTTTATCAGGGCGCTGAATTTCTCTGATGATACGAAGTTTATCAAACTTGGCATCGAGCTGTTCTATAACAAGCAGTTTATTCTGATCCATATAATATTTCCAGTAAATTAAGGGATTAAAATATGGAAACAGCCATAAAATTACAACTCTATATTATGGTTATAAACATAAAAACTGAAAAGTAATTTATGGCTATAGCTTTATTTTCTGGATAATTGACTCATTAAAAGGATTTGCCGCTTCTTTCAGGAATTCAGGGTTTGCCTGTTTGGCATCAGATCCCGGAAAAACAGATTGTTCCAAACCTTTGAATGTATCCGCAGAGACGCAATGCAGAAAGACGTTGCCCGTTAACAGCCTGTCCGCCTGCGGTGGATGGCTCGTAATTGGTTGCAGCATAAATGGTTGAAAAAATCGGTGGTATCCGTAGAGACGCAATGCTTGCGTCTCCAAAGAATTGTCTCCCAAAAGAGTCCAGGCTTCAGCTTCATAAATTTGTTGATCTTCTCCGCCATAGTCTTTAAAACCTTCAAGGTTACTTAACTAAAGATGCAGGAAATCGTCATGCGCGAAGAGAATATTAGTAAAACCTTGAAGGTTCACTACCGTTAGTCTGGCTGCAGGGTAACCCAAAACGGGTGCTCACAACCCCGGATGTCTTACCTGAACACAGAAAAAAAATTGAAAGAGCAAGAACCCTGCATCAGGACATCCGGGGTTTTAAACGGGAGCCTGTTAAAACGGAGTGTTCAGGGCCGGATAAATTATGGGATCCGCAGAGACGCAATGCTTGCGTCTCACCTCAAATATAATCCCCTCTCCCGGTCCTCTCCTGCCGTTGACTTTGGCCAAGAGAAATGATGCCGGTAAAATCCAATAAAAAAGGCTGCACAAGGCAGCCTTTTTAACTCATTTTTTAATAACTGGGCTTGTCTTTCATCGGGACTGTGATGAAGAAATCCTTGTAGAAGCGGTCAACATACTGTGTGAGCAGCTCTGTGATTCTGTCAAAATCTGAGGAACTGAGAACAAGTCCCGCATGATAAGGTTTATTCAGTTTCCAGTAAACTTCGGGGTCATTGTAAGCTGAAAGATCGGGATGTTCCTGCTTTGCAAGGGAATTCATCAGTGCGGAATAATCCTTTTTCAGTTTGGGCAGCTTGTAAGGTTCGTTTTCATCGAGGGTTTCAAGCTTTGCCCACTCAGCCCAGAGGTTAAGACCTGTGCCTGCTTCAATAAGCTCAACTATATTAGCACCGCCCACTCTTGCAGAGGTTTCAAGAAAGTTGATCGTGCCGTCTTTTGCGATGATGAATTCAGTGTGTGAAACACCGTGAGAAAGCCCGAGGGTTGTCAGGACTCTTTCATTCATCTCACGCAGGGCTTTTTCGGTTTTGCTTCCTCTCTTCAGGGTTCTGGATGTGAACACCCTTCCGCCGTGAGCAACTTCCATCGGGGGGAGACCGTAACCGCTTGCAACTGCAAACTTTATTTCACCCTGGTCCATGATAGTATCGACATGGAAAATATCGCTCGGAACAAATTTCTCAACCAGGTAATATGACATTTCATCGCCAAGCGAGTGGACAACTTCCCAGAGCTTTTCCTTTGTCTCAAGGATTTTCATCCCGATGGCACCCGCCTGCATTCTCGGTTTAAGGATATAGGGAGCTTCAACCCTGTCGGTAAATTCGGTTACGGCAACATAATTAAATAGGGGGGTGAATTCAGGAATCGGGAGACCACCGGCTTTGGCGCGCATTCTCATGGCAAGCTTATCCCTGAAAAATCTTGCGGCAGAATCACCCATACCGGGCATTCTGAAGTGCTCTCTGAGATGCGCAACTTTTTCGACATCAAAGTCATCAAGAGCCACGATCTTATCAAAATTACGGTTTCTGAAAAGAAATGCCACGCCCTTTATAACATCGGGCATATGCCATTCTTTTTCCTTATCGGGCATAAAATAAATTTCATCAAGGCTTTCTCTGGGCCACTCCTCATTCTCAAGGCTCTTGGAGGTAATAAGAACAGTATAATGGCCGTCACGCTTAAGCTGGCGCATAAACTCCATGCCCTTGTGATAGCTGGTTATACATAAAACTGATTTTTGTTTCGCGGTGCTCAAAATGTCCTCTTTTTACTGATACCTGAATCAAATAATGAAAATCAACTGTTAAAATTTCAGACGGATAATATAGCCGTAAATCTTCTTATAGTAAAGGAAATACCCCTGATGATTTTTTTCCTGCCGCACTTCAGCTTACTTTTTCTTCAGCAGAACCACATTTTCGATATGGTAAGTGTGCGGAAACATATCAACGGGTCTCATCTTTATAAGTTCATAACCCCCTTCAACCAGCAGTTTCACATCACGCGCCTGGGTTGCTGGGTTGCAGCTTACATAAACTATTCTGCGGGGTATCAGCGTAAGCACATCCTGAACTGTACCGGGGTGCATTCCGCTTCTGGGGGGATCAATCATCATAACATCTGCCGCGGGAATATTCTCCTGTTCAAGCACGGGGAGAAAAGATTTATTAAGATCTGCAGTAAAAAAGCGGGTGTTGGTTATTCCGTTATCGTCCCGGTTTTTTATGGCATCGTTAACTGCATCCAGAACGCTTTCAAAACCGTAAACTTCTTTAACATCACCGGCAATGAATGAAGAAATGGTGCCCGCACCGCAGTAAAGATCATAAACGGTTTCGGTACCTTTAAAGTCTGCATAATCCTTAGCCACCGAGTACAGGTTTTCTGCCTGGTGGGTGTTTGTCTGGAAAAATGAGTTGGGACTGATCTCAAAAATATGCTTGCCGAGCTTATCGTTTATCTTGCCGCTCCCGTAATAAACCACCTCAAATTCACCACGGGCAATTGAAGCTTTTGTGGTGTTGATGTTATTAACAACAGTTGAGACAGCAGGAACTTCCCTGAGCAGTGCCAGAGTGTATTCCTGAAGGAGTTTGTCATTCTGCGAGAGCGTTACCAGGTTAACCATGAGATCAGAAGTATGGTATGACTGCCTGATCATCAGGTTTCTGAGAAAACCGGAGTGAGTTCTCGTATCGTAAGCCGTGACTTTTCTCTT
>JABWCA010000038.1 GCA_013359345.1 Ignavibacteriaceae bacterium | reverse complement strand
GCAGGAGTTGATTTATGGCAGAGAAATCTTGAAAGCAACCGTGAGAGATATGTTTCACAGGGCGGTAATCTTACAATTATCAGAGAAAAACCTCTCCCTGCAGCAAGTTACAGAAGCGCAGGACTTTTCTTCCAGAACGATTATGAACTCCTTAATGGCAACCTCATTCTTCAGGCGGGTGCCAGAGCTGATCAGATTTTTGTGACAAATGAAGAAACTTTCCAGCCCGAATACACCATAGTTAACGGAAACAGAAATGATAATCCTCCCGGCAAATTCAGACTATGGGCCCCCAAGGAAGAAGAGAATTATTCATGGAGCTTCAATCTTGGCGCACTCTGGAAAATCAGTAAAAAAACTGATCTGACGCTCAATGTTGCCAGGTCTTTCAGATCTCCTTCAATTGAAGAAAGATATCAGTATATTGACCTCGGCAGCGCTGTGAGGCTGGGCGATCCCGCACTGAATCCCGAGTATGGCTGGTTTTTTGATTTCGGCGCAAGGTACTGGGCTGATAATCTTTCGGTGAGAGCCAACGCATTCATTTATCTTATGAATGACCTCGTAGCCGAAATTTCAGGCACTTTTAATAATAAACCCGCATTTATTTACTCAAATATCGGTAAAGCAAGAATTTTCGGGTTTGACCTTAGTGCTGAGTATAATTTAATCAGGAATCTCAATTTCTACGGAAACCTTTCTTCAGTGACGGGTGAAGATACCGAAAACAACACCAATCTGCCGCAGATACCTCCATTCAAATCTGTGGTTGGAATCAGGTACATATTCAGTGGTTTATTCACTGCTGATTTTAACGGCATCATATACGCCGACCAGAGAAAACCTGCCAGGGGTGAAATTGAAACAGGCGGCGCAGGTTTGATGAATCTCTATATCAGTTCATTCCCTGTTGATCTGGGTTACATTTCCGTGACTTTATCGGGCGGAATTGAAAACATTACCGACAGATTGTACAGAAATCACCTTGCCACCAACCGGGGCCTGATTAAATCGGAACCGGGAAGAAATTTTTTCGCAAAAGTTACTCTCTCTTGGTAATTTTAATCTCATAACCTAAATTTAGACCTCTTATTTTTTAATTTGAGCCGGTGATTAAACCCGCCGGCTTTTTTTTGCCCGTTTATTAACTTATACCCGGAAATTATGGACATCAACAAACAGATATCTCTTGAATTATCCCTGAAAAAAGAACAGGTCGATTCGGTTATAACTCTCTTCTCTGAGGGTGCCACAATTCCTTTTATAGCTCGTTACCGTAAGGAAAGAACCGGAGGACTTGATGAAGATAACCTGAGAGAAATTGAAGACAGATTAAATTATCTCACCCTCCTTAATGACAGAAAAGCAACTATTCTTGCAAGCATTACTGAACAGGGTAAACTGACCCCTGAGCTTGAATCTCAGATTAATCAGTGCATTAAACTGCAGGAACTTGAAGATCTCTATCTTCCATATAAGCCGAAAAGGAGGACCAGAGGCACAATTGCAAAAGCAAAGGGACTTGAACCGCTGGCACAGTTCATTCTTGATAATCCGGCATTCAGCGGCGATTTTGAGGCAAAGCTGAAAGAGTTTATCAGTGAGGAACTGGGAGTGCTTACAACAAAAGATGCACTGCAGGGTGCCGGGGATATAATTGCCGAAATGATAAGCGAAAATCCTGAGATCAGAAAAGAAGTGCGCTCATTTCTTAATGAAAAGTCTGTTGTCTGCTCTGCCAAAGCCAAAGAGGATACTGCAGCGGCTTCTGCAAATCTTAAGCTTAAGAGCAAGGGTGAAAAGGATGTCTACCTCATTTATTACGATTTTAAAATAGATATTCTCAGAATCAAGCCTTACCAGACTCTTGCTATGAACAGAGGCGAGGAAGAGAAATTCCTTAAGATATCGCTTGATTTTGACCGTGAGCAGGTTCTTGCAATGGTTTATTCCGGATTTTTCGGAAAGAAAAAAACTGTTTTTGAAGAATTCCTGAAAAACACATCAGAAGATGCGTTTGACCGACTTATATTTCCTTCAATTGAAAGAGAAGTGAGAAACACTCTCACAGAGACAGCAGAACTTCATGCAATTGAGATTTTTGCCAATAATCTCAGAAGCCTTCTGCTTCAGCCGCCTGTAACAAATAATATCATTATGGGTCTTGACCCGGGCTTTGCCTCCGGCACAAAAGTTGCAGTAATTGATGAAACAGGAAAGTATCTTGCAGGTGAAACCATATATCCGCATCCGCCGATGTCAAGAACTGAGAGCGCGGAAAAAATCACAAAAAACCTGATCGAAAAATATAATGTTGGTATCATAGCAATAGGCAACGGAACCGCAAGCCGTGAAACCGAGCTTTTTATTTCTGACATTATTAAAAAGCACTCTCTTAAATGCAAATATATAATAGTGAATGAGGCGGGTGCTTCGGTGTACTCCGCATCTGAAACTGCCAAAATTGAATTTCCGGAACTGGAGGCGTCTCAGCGCGGTAATATCTCGATTGCCCGCAGACTCCTTGATCCCCTTGCTGAACTCGTCAAGATAGACCCCAAATCAATAGGTGTGGGTCTGTACCAGCATGATGTGAATCAGAAAAATCTGACTAAAAAACTTGATGACGTGGTAATAAGCTGCGTTAACTATGTGGGTGTTGATATTAACACCGCTTCTGCTCCTTTGCTCTCCTATGTTTCTGGACTCAACAAAAGACTCGCAAATAATGTCGTGAAATACAGAGAGGAAAAAGGGAGATTTAAATCAAGGGCAGAACTGATGAAAATCAGCGGATTCGGTGAGAAAGTTTTTGAACAGAGCGCCGGCTTTCTGAAAATCTCTGACGGAGATAATCCTCTTGATAATACTTTTATTCATCCGGAATCATACGATTCAGTAAATGAACTGTTCAAACTGCTTAATGTTGAAGCAGCCTCTATCCGTGAAGCTGGCGGACTTTTTGAATCAATGGTTGCTAAAAAGGGATTGCGTCAGGTTGCAGAGAAAATAAATGTTGGAGAACCGACTCTGCAGGATATCCTTGATCAGCTTAAGAAACCCGGCAGGGATCCACGTTCCGAACTCCCCCCTCCTATTCTGAGAAGCGATGTTCTTAAAATGGAAGATCTTCAGGAAGGGATGAAACTGAAGGGCACCGTAAGAAACGTGGTTGATTTTGGTGCATTTGTTGATATCGGTGTTAAGCAGGATGGTCTGCTCCACGTTTCACAAATGAGGAATTCTTTTGTGAAAAATCCGCTTGACGTTCTGGCAGCAGGTGATATTATTGAAGTTACAATTATTGGTATAGATAAAGAAAGAGGCAGAATTTCACTCAGTCTCCGCAACTGAGATAATTTGGGAGGCTCCTTCTGTAATCGGGAGCCTCCGCTGTATAATCTATCTTAAAATGCGCGAAATGAATTTGTGGATAAGATTATTAACCAGTACGGGATTTTCATAAGGTGCAATATGTCCCGCATCAGGAATCATTTCAAACTGACCGTTCCTGGTGTTATTCATCATGGGTCTTAATTCAGACGGCGGAGTAATTGAATCGAATTCACCCGTAAGCCCCAGAACAGGAAGATCGGTTGATTCGGCAAAATCTTTAGTGCTTGTCCTTCCCATCATTGCCAGCAGACAACCTTTTACGCCAACAGGATTGGCAGCCGTTGCATCCGAAATGAAGCGTTTATAATCATCAGGATTTTCATGCTTGAATTTGGTATGGAAGAATGATTCCAGCAGGGTACGGGCATAAACATCCAGCTTATTGCCGTTAATCATTTTTATTGCGGCTGCTCTTTTGAGAAGTGCATCCTTGTTATCCGCTGTTGCTCTTGTATCACAGAGAATTATACCGGAATAAGCTGAAGGATTTCTTTCCGCCGCTCTCAGAGCTATATAACCTCCCATTGAGAGTCCGCATAAAAACGGTTTTGATACCCCGGCTTCTTTTACCACATCTTCAAGGTCATCCACAAACTGCTCCATGGTGTACTGACCGTCCCCGATATCGCTTTTTCCGAGCCCCCTTACATCATAGCCGATGCAATAGTATTCTTTTGAAAGGTCCTTAAACTGATGTTTCCACATTGTGTGGTCAAGTATAAAACCGTGTATGAATACTATAGCTTGTTTTGTTTTATTACCGAAAGTATAAATCATTCTAAGCTTTCTTTATTGAAGTAAAGAGAAATAAATAAAATTTCAACTTTAAAGATGGCAACAAAAAAACTAAAACTCAATAGAGGGGGCGATAAATGCAAAATTTTAATGCCGTGAATCTGTGGTTTTTTTATTTTTACCCCTTTTTTCTCCATTGTTTACCCCTTTCTCTTTATTAACGGAAAATAATCCGGCCCGGAGGTTTAATACAATGGCCGTGTTTTACAGAATTCAAAATGTAAATATTAACAGAGACGCAATGCTGAAAGACGTTGCCAGCCTGTCCGCCTGCGGCGGATTGCTCGTCGTTCGAGGCCAGCCTGTCCGCCCGAGGCGGATTAATCGTGTCTCGTCGCAGCATAAATGGTTGAAATTATCGGCGGTATCCGCAGAGACGGAATGCATGCGTCTCCAAAGAATTGCTCCCCAAATAATTCACCGGCCTCAGCAGCTACAATTATGCTCCGGTCTGCTTTGTCATATTATTTAAAACCTTTAAGGTTAGTTCACCCAGTGTTAATGAAATCGTCATGTGCAAAGGAATTTCCGACAGAACCTTGAAGGTTGACCACTCCTGGTGTGGCCTGCAATACCCTGTTAAACGGCTTATTTATAATCTCATGTAAGAAGATATCTGAAATAAAAGCAGAAACGCCGATCCTCTCTTGCCGTTGGTTTTAACCGACGGAAAAAGGCAGCGGTGACAGCAGGAAACAGCATAAATAAAGTGTGTTGAATTTGCTGTTTAGTTTGCCGCGGCAAATTAGCCGGGCACCCATTTTCAGCATGACAGTCACCAGCCCGACGTGTCGGGCTGGCGGTACTAATCATCTCCTCATACAAAAGAATCTAATGTAAGCATTTACTTAAAATAAAAGCACCACTACCGATCCTCTCTTGCCAGTAGCTTCAGCCAACGGAAAAGATGCCCCAAGCCTACGGCATGATCAGTCAAAAAAAAGACCGGGGTTACCGGTCTTTAATTACTGACATCCGTTTTATAAATCATAAAAACATAAACAACAGCGTCATATAAACGCCACCACTATTTATAGAGTGCTGTTTTCATATACCTCAACACTCTTTTGCGCACAAATTATTGAGCTTTAACAGTAGGCTGATGACACTGACCCGCCGCGGCGGGCTGATGTCACTGATGCCACTGAAAAAGTTTCTACTCTTCCAGCGTGCTCTTATCACCTTCAGGAAGACCAAGTGCTCTGGCCTTAAGCAGGCGGCGCATAATTTTTCCTGACCGCGTTTTGGGAAGCACGTCAACAAAAGTGATTTTTTCCGGTTTAGCAATCGGCCCTATTTCATGGCCGACATGCTTCTTGAGATCCTCAGCAAGAGCATCATTACCATCAATCCCTGCTCTGAGCAACACATAAGCGTGGATTGTGTTTCCTCTTACTTCATGCGGCAACCCGATTACAGCAGCTTCTGCCACGGCATTATGCGATACAAGTGCACTCTCAATTTCAGCTGTGCCGAGCCTGTAACCGCTCACCTTGATCACATCATCAAGCCTTCCGATCACCCAGATATAACCGTCCTTATCCTTCCTGGCTGAATCGCCGGCCTGATACATGTTTTTGAAAGTCGACCAGTATTGTGAGACATATCTTTCTGGGTCTTTATAAATAGTTCTGAGCATTGCGGGCCAGGGTTTTTTGATAACCAGGTTACCCTCTTCGCCTGCAGGAACCGGTTTACCGTCATTATCAACAACATCAACATCAATCCCAAAGAATGGTTTTGTTGCAGAGCCGGGTTTGAGCGGAGTGATGGGAATCGGCGTGATCATAAATCCGCCGGTTTCTGTCTGCCACCAGGTATCCATGATCGGGCATTTTCCTCTCCCGATCACATTGAAATACCATTTCCAGGCTTCGGGATTAATCGGTTCACCAACCGAACCGAGCAGCCTGAGTGAGCTGAGATCATGCCTGTTTGCCCATGCATTGCCAAATCTCATTAATCCTCTGATGGCAGTAGGAGCAGTATAAAGGATTGAAATTCCGTATTTCTCTATCATTTTCCACCATCTGTTGGGATAGGGGAAATTTGGAGCGCCTTCATACATGAAACTCGTTGCACCGTTGAGAAGAGGTCCGTATACTATGTAGCTGTGTCCGGTGATCCATCCGGGATCAGCAGCACACCAGTAACGGTCTTCATCTTTGAGATCAAAAACGTATTTGAGTGTGGTTGCAGTGTAAACCATGTAACCGCCGTGAGTATGCACAATACCTTTTGGTTTGCCGGTTGTGCCCGAAGTATAGAGAATGAAGAGCATATCTTCAGAATCCACCATTTCGGTCTCACAGTTCTGATTCATGACGGGAAGCTCACAAAGATCATGGTAGTAATAGTCTCTTCCCGGTGCCATGTGTACTTCCTGACCGGTTCTCTTAACCACTACAACATGCTCTATTGTACCCTGCCTGGCAATTGCTTCATCCACAATACCTTTGAGGGGAACAATGCTTCCGCGGAGCCATCCGCCATCTGCAGTTATAAGAACCTTACTCTCGGCATCTTCAATTCTTCCGGCAAGAGCATCAACACTGAATCCGCCGTAAACCACAGAATGGGCTGCTCCAATCTTGGCGCAGGCGAGCATCGCAAAAATGAGCTCGGGAATTCTGGGCATATAAATGGTTACAATATCACCTTTCTGGACTCCCATTGATTTAAGTACGTTGGCGAATTTGATCACTTCACGGTTGAGCGAAAAATATGAATAGGTTTTAACATCGCCCCCTTCACCTTCCCAGATCAAAGCAAGCTTGTTTCTTCTCCAGGTTTTGAGATGCCTGTCAATGCAGTTATAAACTATATTTGTCTTTGCATTTGTAAACCACTGGTAAAACGGAGGGTTTGAATCATCAAGAACCTTATCCCATTTTTTTGACCAGTAAAATTCTTCTGCCCGCTCAGACCAGAATTTTTCAGGATTATCAATTGACATTTTATACAGGTATTCATAATCCTTTATATGAGCTTCATCAATAATAGCCTGCGCAGGATGATAAACCTCGCCCTCAAAATTGTTGTTCATCAGATTATCTTCCATTTTACCTCCCGGAGTGTAGATTATAAACTTAACATTTCTTTAAACTTAACCGATTGTCTTCTCGAGACCTCAATCTTGTGCCCGTCTTTCATCTTTACAAGAAGCCCGCCGTTCAGCCACGGTTCAATGTTTTCAATCCATTTCAGATTGATAATATGTTTGCGGTTTGCCCTGAAGAAGGTTCTTGGGTCAAGTCTTTCATCAAGGTAATTAAGAGTCTTGAGAATGAGCGGCTTCTGCTCCTTGAAGAAGAGTCTTACGTAATTACCTTCAGATTCAAAGAGTCTTATATCTTCGAGTCTTACAAACCAGCAGCGGTCGCCGTCTTTAACAAACACCTGGTCATCTGCTTTGAGAGTGCCGGTGGGTGGCATAAACTCTCTTTCCTCATCTTCCTTCTTTTCACGTATTACCCGCTTGAGTGATTCTTCCAGTCTTTTGGGTTCTATCGGCTTCAGAAGATAATCGAGGGCATTGTATTCAAATGCCTTGAGTGCATACTCATCATAGGCTGTTGTAAAAATTACATAGGGTGCCCTGTCAAGCTCCTCAAGCAGCTCAAATCCCGTTTTGCCGGGCATCTGAATATCCAGAAAGATAAGATCAGGGTTATGCAGTTTAATTTTCTCTATTGCATCATCTGCGTTAACTGCCTCATCAACAATGTCTATTTCCTTAAAATCAGACAACAATCTTCTTAATTCGACTCTTGCAAGCCTTTCATCATCTACTAATAAGGTTTTCATTTCGTATGCCTCCTGAAGGTATTATAATTTCTGATTCCACAAAATTTTCAGCAATGTTTCTGATTTTGAATGAAGCTTTTTCGCCGTATAAAAGTGATAACCGGTGTTTGGTGTTTGCAAGCCCGAACCCGGTTGATTCATGCATCTTCTTTTCGTCAAGAAATCCGCTGTTTAATATAATTATTTTAAGATTTGAATTTTCAGAGAATGCTTCTATTTTTATGAGTCCGCCTGCGGGAAGTTTTGAAATCCCGTGTTTGATCCCGTTTTCCACAAGTGTCTGGATCATCATCGGGGGGATCTCAAATTTGTTCACCGATGGATTAATCTTAATCTCAAATTTAAGCCTCTCTTCATACCTGATCTGTTCAAGCGAGAGGTAATCTGCCACTGTTTTAATTTCCTCTTCAAGCATTACTGTCTCACTGCGTTCTATTTTCAGTGAATACCGCATTATGTTTGAAAGTTCGGTTATTGCCGATTTTGCCCTCGGCGGATCAATCTCTATGAGAGCTCTTATTCCGTTCATTGCATTAAACATGAAATGAGGGTTAAGCTGAGATTTTAACGTTTTCAGCTCAAAGTCTTTTACTGCAGCTTCCCAGATAAATCTTTCAATTTCTGAACGCTGATAATTTTCAGAGAATATAACTGCCAGATAAATGAATGACCATAAAAGCACCGCGGCTATGAGATTAAAAACATAAACTATTATCCTGATAAAATCGGCTTCAAGCTTAAGTTCAGCAAATGTAACCGAAATAAGTGTATGCGGCAGTATGTACAGTATAAGCCCCAATACAGGTGCAAATGCAAGTACCCTGTAAATTATTTTTGCCGGTTCAAAATCTGTCCACTTCTGCGATTTGATCAGCGCCCTGAAAATATGAGTCACCACTATTCCGCAGAACCAGACCAGAATAAAGAACATGACATTGCCTCTGGTAAATTTTTCGGAGGCATATGAGTAACCGAGCAGTATGTTAAACAGGGCATAAATGCCCCAGCCGGAAAACTGGCACAGCCAGTATACCTGTTCTTTGTTGTCTTTCAGAAGTCTGAGCATAAGCGGGATTCTACCGGACGAAGTTTATTTATTCTACATTAAATCACAAAATAGCAAGATTGCAAAAAAAATAAAAACTTAATTTTATTTCAGAAGCATCAGTTTTATCACGCTGCTGAATCTTCCGGCTTCCATTCTGAGCATATACACACCCGATGAGAGCTTTCCGGCGGTGAGTTCGTATTTATGTTCACCGGCAGTAAGTTCTGCATCAAGCAGCGTAGTCACTTCTTCACCTGCAGGATTGTACAGCATAAGTTTTACCCTGCCGTTAACCGGGACAGAAAATTGTACCAGCGTTGAAGGATTAAACGGATTCGGGTAATTCTGCTTAAGACTGTATTTCATGGGAGAGAGAACCTCCGCCTCTGTTTCGGCAGGATAATTTACTGTGCCGTCAAGGTCTCTCTGCTTCAGTCTGTATATATATTTACCCGGAGCTGCATTATCAGTGAATGTATATTTAACCGGTACTGCCGAGTTTCCTCTGCCCTGAATAAATCCTCTTTTTTCAAACCCGGTTTGCTCTCCGTCTGTATTTTTAACTCTGCGTTCAATCTCAAATCCCAGGTTGTTGGTTTCCGTTGCAGTCTCCCATGTCAGAGTGACTTCCCCTTCTGATACAGTGGCATAGAAAGATAAAAGCTCAACGGGCAGCGGATTCATAAGATTTTCATCTGCCCCTTTATACGGTGCAGAAAGCGACCTGAGCTCACCGTCTATATCAGTTGTGATAAAGGGAAGCGGCTTTGCTTTTAGTGAGGTATCTCCCAGCGAAGCCCCTGTGAGATGAAGATCACTCAGTGAGGTGAAATAGATATATTTATCGCCTGAGTTCAGATCCTGTTGTGCGTAGATTTTCCAGAAGGCGAGAGTTGTTAAATTTGTGCCCGCCCAGTTTCCGAAATAATTCTGCGGGCCCTGCACAACGTAAATATTATTAAAATCAGACCCCGTGCTGTTTTGCGCGTTCTGTAAACCGGCACTGTTGGTTATATCAATGCCGTAGTGCAAACCGGATGCCGAAGGGTTGTTATACCGTTCATTCACTATTATGTTATTCAGAATTTCAAAGCTCATTGCAGCAGCACGTTTTCTGATTCCGGCACTCGCGTGGCTGAGTGTGCCTGTGCCGGTTAAGAAGATGGAGTTATTAATAATTTCTGCTCCGTTTTCTGCATAGCCGTAGTAATCAATCCCGGATACATCACAGTTAAGGGGATCGGTAATGCTGATAAAATTATTGTAGATGTATGAATAGGCATTGACTCCAAGTCCGCCGATTATGAATATGCCCTTTACGGCGCTTGGGGCGGAATGGCTTGTTTTCAATCCCCATATTTTATTTGCCGATACCTTTGTGAGATGTGCATGATCAAGCCTTATTCCGTATACTGTTGATGAAGCAGAAGCACGGGTGTGATAAATACTGCAGTTCTCTATAACAGATCCGGCGGTTCCTCCGCGCAGGTAAATTCCTGCATCATGAAAATTAACGATCTCAAGATTCCTGAATTCAAGCCCTCGTGACGGCACTTTGTAGTATCCGCTCACATAAATTCCGGTGTTTGAGTTGGCAGCGGCTGTACTCTGAATTCTTGTTGAAAGAATGGAAGTGTTATAGTTTGCCGCTGTGTCATTCCCCATGAAATTGATAATACCTCCCGTGGTTGAGGAGTTTCTGCCTGCTATCACACAGTTTCTGATACTGTTATTTCTGTTTCCCGAAAGAAATTTAAGGGTGTTGCCTGTGCTCTGATTATTTATAATTATTAATCGCTTTGCGGTGTCACCGGGCACGGGGTTCCCTTCAAACACAATCCCTTCCGTCTTATAGAACTCAAAAATTGCCGTTGCAGAGCCTTCAATGGTCACCGGCTGAACGCCTGAAGCAGGTCTGACAGTGATCGTGTTATTCCCTCCTGAACCTCCCGTCTCCCCGAAACGGATGGGGAAGGTTTCTGAGGATGAGCTGTATCCTGATGTCAGTTCGAAAACAACGGGACCTGCCAGTGCAGATGAATTAAGCGCAGAAACAGCGTTTGTGAGGCTCGTGTACTGCCCGCCTGCACCTATCTGATAAACTCCCTGCATTCCGGCAATGATTTTTCTGGCTCCGTAAACCGATTGTGAATCGGGTGCGCCTATACCTGCAATGCTGTAAAGTACGGCATCGGCAAAATTGCCGTTGACAGCATTCTGGGTGATGTCATAAGTCAGCCAGAAATAATTCATTCCATAATTAAGCTGTCTGCTGCCTGTGAATGTAAAATCTCCTGAGGGAGATGACACAGTCATACCGTATTGATCCGCAGGTGTAAAAAACTGCTCGCTGCCAGTATAGTAAATCTTTGCCGCTGCCAGATCGGAGGGGGTTGTCGTTCCGGCGGTATTAAATAAAAAGTCAGTCACAAATGGCGGATTTGCAGGGCCTGAAACCATAACTCCGATTTTTAAGACCGGCTGATTAACTGCTCCTGCTGTGGTCGGGAGAGTGATCTGAGACAGTGCAGCCGCAGGACTCTGCTGGGTGTAAGCAAAATTGTACTCAGTGAAGTTGAGATATGTTACAGTATTAACATTGTTGTTTGCTGTCTGCACAGAAACAGAAGGCGGGTTACCGGGTGTTATGCTCATGAAATGTCCGCTTCCCCCCACCGAGTCATTTATCCCGATTGAAGCACTTGCTCCCGATGGCTGATTCATTGAGCCGAAAGAAATCTTAACTGATTGGTCAGATTCAAGCAGCCTGATCTGAAAGTTGACTCTCGTTCCGCCCCAGATAACCTGTTTCCACTGAACCACAAAAACACGGGAGGGTGCCGTTCCCTCAGTTTTGTAACTGATCTGAGACTGTGCATCAATATTAAGATCATCCCAGAGAGCTGCTATCAGAGGGTTGGATGTCTGGCTTGCAAGATCATTGAGCCAGCCCGTTCCTGAATAGTTATTACCAATTGCCAGCCAGCCGTTAACTGAGATTCTGGCGGTTGTATATGGCTGACCAAAGTAAAAGAACCTGAACGGGAGTGTTATATTTTCTCCGCCGTCATTGCCGGTTGCAGTGCTTACTGTTCCATCGGTAATCTCATTATAAGCAGCCGGCGCTGTCTGGCTGAATGAGTAAGGAAAGTTCTGTCCCTTAAGGTTAACAGCTGTAAGAAGAACAAAAAGCAGGATATGTTTCATGGCAACTCCGCAGAGTGTGATTATATATCACATTGTTATATTATTTACTTCTCCACTCTTATTGCAAACTGGAGGTAGTTGTTTACTGCACCAAGTGGTGTGTATCTGAACTGATATGCATGCACAAATTCACTGAAAGCCTTAAACTCGTGAGTGGGCACACCAAACTCGTCAAATATTATTATATCGCCGTTATTTAAATAAGGATATAACATAGTTAAAACATAGAGCGTGGCAGAATAAAGATCTGCGTCAAGGTGAATAACCTTTCTGCGTTCGGGTTTGTAATCTTTTAAAAATCCCGGCAGACTATCCTGAAATAATCCCGCTATAAATGTAACTCTGTCATCTTTTATATCTGGTGTAATGCCCTTTATATCGTAGTGTTCTTTTTTCATTACCCCAAACTCTTCAGGCAGGCCGGTGAATGTGTCAAACCCGTAAAATCTTGATCCGGTATTTTTGTTCATTTCAACCCAGTGCCTGAAAGCCGTTCCTTCGGCCACGCCGAACTCAAGATAATCAATGGGTGCATCCAGGTTTTCTTTTCTGAATACAAAGTCATGAAGCCTGAATCTCTCCTCATAAACCACATGAGAGTTATAAAAATCGTTGAACTCAAGCTTTGGCAGCTTACTGATATATTTTGAAAGCCTTGAAAGGTAAAGCAGATTTACGAGCAGGCCGTCAAAAGGTGAAAATACGGCGTGCAGCCTGAATCTTTCAAAAAGCGCTTTTATTTTACGGATGAAAAATAGTTGTGTGTGCAATTTCTGACCGGAATCTGTGATAAATTAGTATTTATTTCTGAAAAGCCAAATTTACGAAATTTCAGACTATTACAGGCTGAGAAAAGATGAAATTTCACCGCCCGATTGGTTTACATGAGTTTGAACGCTTTTTGAATAAAGGGTTTTCTGAGCCTGATGGCAGTGTAAATATGCGAATTAAACAGACGGGATGGATTGCAATTCTCATGATGTGATGAATAAGACTATATTCTGCTTTACGTCTGCCCGGGCAGGAGAAAATGACCTGCAAACGGGAGCACGTTTATTTCAGTTTCTCCGTTACCACTTCAATATTATTTTTCGAAAAAGACACTCCAAGAAAAATGAGTTTTTTATCTGAGAGCAGATATGGTTCATAATACTTTTTGTTTTTTATCTGATCAAGTGCGGTTTCTGCCGCCTTTTTATATTTGAATTCCGCTATAATTATTGAATCGCTGAACTCAATCACACCGTCAATCCGGCCAATATTTGTATTAACCTCTGATCTTATCCGGATTCCCGTTAAAAACATTACCATAATAAAGATGGAATGAAAAAACCTTTCTTCTTCGATAATCAGGCTGGAAGGGATATTTGCAAACACTGAACTAAGCAACAATCTGAATTGGTCTGAATCTCCTTTTTCTAATGCAAAGCGTAATCTGTTGCCTATGATTTTTGCCTCATCAGGCTGTACGGTTGTAATATCGCTTAACAGATAGGAGTAAAAAGAATTCTCAACTTCATAATTCGGGAAATCAAGAATGAATTCTTCCTGATCGTAAACCATTCTCTTTTCTTTGATAGTCAGGTAGCCTGTCTGGAAAAGAAGATTTTTAGGAGAGATGTTCATCAGGGAGTCTGCATCAAATGTAAGATAATTTGCGGTTGAATCTTTGATTCCGTCAAGCCTGTATTTCCCGGTTTTAAGGATTCTAAGCAGATGTGAAGGTGTTCCGGTACTGAACCAATAGTTCTCGAATTTAGCTGCCTGGAAAAAACTCAGGATTGAAAAAGGGTTGTAAACTCTGTCTGAGCCATTCCAGCTGTATCCGTTATACCAGTTCCTTATACGCACCAATAATTCTTCTTCCGGTATTTCTAATTTTACAGCGACATTTTGAATGTGTTCAGGGAAATTATCTTCAAGTTCAGCCTGAGTATAGCCCAGCAGATTGGCAAAATCATCATGCATTGAGAGGTCTGTGAGCTGATTTATCCCTGAAAAGAGGGACATCTTTGCAAATTTGCTGACGCCGGTAAGCAAGGCAAATCTGATATGAGCATCATTTGCTTTCATCCTTACAAAAACTGAATAAAGATAATCCCTCATTTTTTCTGCTGTTGCAGGGTCATGCAGATGATCAGATATGGGCTTGTCGTATTCATCTATCAGAATTACAACCTTTATGCCATATTTTACATGAAGTGATGAAATCAGTTCTGAGAAAAAATCACCGGTGCTGTGGGCAGTAATTGTGAGCTCTTCTTCTTCTGCAATCTTTTTTAACCTTGCATCCGTTGAAAGCCTGAAACTTTCGGGATCAGTTGTGGTGATGTCAGAGAAATCAAGTCTTATGACCGGATGCTTTTGCCAGTCATCCCGATTGTGGATCTTTAATCCCCTGAATAATTCACGGTTTCCTGAAAATATTTCCTCAAGGGTTGAAACAAGCAGTGATTTTCCAAACCTTCTTGGCCTCGATAAAAAAACATAGGAGTGATTTTCGATCAGTTCTGATATTATATCCGTTTTATCGATATAAACGTAATCGCCTGTGATCAGTTTCCTGAAGTCCTGTATTCCTGCGGGTAGTTTTTTCATCCGTTATTCAGTTTATAAATATCATAAAATTAATTCATCCTCAATTTATTATCAGACAATATGAAAAGCAAAAAATAAATATTCTTCCCCTGAAAATTAAATCCATATTGAATGCCGGTCCCCCTGATCATTCTGATCATGATACAATCCGAAGCATTTCTGAAATTTCATGCCGCATTGGCATACCGCTCACCATCAGATCACTTCATCAGAACCATCTTCCGGGTGATTCTTCCGTGCGGCGTGAAAAGCGTGAAAAAATAAACTCCTGAGGTCAATCCTTCTCCCATAAAACTGACCTTATGGGAACCTGCTGTGAACTCTCCCGATGCAATATCCCTCACAAATTCACCGGATGAATTATACAGATTAAGCCGTATCCGTGCCGTTTCGGGCAGGTAAAAAGTGATTGTTGTTGCCGGGTTAAAAGGATTGGGATAGTTCCGGCCAAGGCTGTATCCTGAGAGCGCACCTTCTCCTGAAAGCTGTTTAACCTCTGTGGGGAGATTACCGAGTTCTGATAGAACAGCGTTATATATTTCCTCTTCAATATTATACCAGCCGCTGTAAATACCCGTGCCCCATCTGCCTCCGTTAGTGATAAAAACTATTCCGTAATCGCCGATTGTTGAAAAATATGCGTCACTGATCAAACCGTATGCTTCACCGGGATGGCCATACAGGGTCTGCCCCTGCAGCAGGTCACTTGTCTTGTGAGAGCCGAATCCGTATGAATTAAATATTCCGTAATAGTTGTTCCCGTTTGAACCGTTGTATATCCAGACAGGCGTTCTCATCTTAACCGATGCTGAATCTGTAATTATTGTAACGCCGTTATAGCTTCCGTTGTTGAGGAAGGCTTTCAGCAGAAGGGCCATTCCTGCGGAGCTGATTCTTAAACCGCCCTGCGGACCAAAAAGGAATCCGTTTGTACCGGTGACATAAGAACTGAGATCCCGCGGGGCCGGGCGAACCCCGTTGTAGTTATCCGTCTGCGCTGACCAGGTGCTCCCTGAGTATCTGTAAAGGACAGCTATATCATTAATTGCCCTGATATCCTGAATATTGAATGATGCATTTATGCTAAGTTTGTCAAAAATATGTCTGCGGCAGTAAATATCGAACCGCTCTCCGCTCAGCCTTTCGATGAGTGTGCCTATAATCCCATAGTTTATATTTGCATAGTTAAAATACCTCTCCGCGGGTCTTTTGCTGCTGCTGAAGTTAGATGCTGAGTAATACGACCCGCCCGCAACAAGCAATGATGATAACACCGGCGGCGGGTTATTACTGTAACTTGCGCTTAAAAAAGTATCATAAGTGCTTCCGTCCCTCAGGCTTGCCGTATGAGATGCTACCATGCCAACAGTTATCACATCATCAGGGAAATACGGGTTTCTGAGGGTAAAACCGAGATGAGAACTTATGTCATCATCAAAACTGAACAGACTTCTGTCATATAGCTGCATAAGAGCAGTTGCGGTGACAAACTTGGAGACTGATGCAATGCGGTATTTGGTACTGTCATCAGTTACAAGGTTCCTTCCGATATCCTTTAAGCCGAATCCGCGTGTATACACGAGTTCATCATTTTTTATAACGCTGACACTAAATCCGACAGCGCTGTATTTTGATCTTATATTATTCAGTTTGGTATCAAGCTGAAGTGTCTGGGCATTCCCTGAAAAGGAAAGAATTAAGAGGAGCAGAAGGTGAATATATTTCAAGGGTTTCAAGGTATTCTGAAATAATTGTTTAATCATCATAATGAAAATAGCGAATTATCCGGCAACATTGAAAAATAATGCGATTTATCAGGAAGGAATTTGTAACTAAACCCTGAATGCAGGAAACAGTTCCAAGACCGGTTCAGGGAGGTGCAGGATGAGAGCGGAGAGAGTCATTTGCATAAAGAATCTTAACACCTGCCTGTGAAAGAAGACCTCACAAAATGAAAGCCTGTAAATAAAAAACCCCGGGCCGATTCACACCGGGCCGGGGTCGTTATTGAGCTATGAAAGTTTATTTCTGGAGCAGCATCTTCTTTGTTTCAGCGAACCTGCCTGCCTGTATTCTGTAGAAGTACACGCCGCTGGCTAAGTTAACACCGTTGAAAGTAAGTCTGTGCACACCGGGATTGAATTCTGAATTAATCAGTTCTCTTACCTTCTGACCCAGAATATTATAGATCGTAATATTTACGAACTCTTTCTGAGGCAGAGCAAACTCGATAACCGTTGAGGGGTTGAACGGGTTCGGGTAGTTCTGTGATAATCTGAATTCAGTCGGCATCTTATTGTCATCTTTTACATCTGTCACAATGTTTGTGGCGTAGATGGTTCCGTCTTCAGTGCCTGCATACATCACTGTATTGTTGCTGTTGAAGGATATTGACGGAATCGGGGCTCCGTAGAGACCGAAATCTGACCATGTTACATTTGACGGATTATCAGTTGCAAGGTAGTATACATACATACCGCCGCCCCATGAACTGATATAGACGTTATCATTAACATCAACTCTTACAGCATAGATATGTGTTACGGGGAGGCCTGTGTTTATTCTTTCCCAGGTTGCTCCGCCATCGGTGCTTCTGATCATTCCGTTGCCATATGTGCCTGCGTAGATATGATTAAGGCTGTTTACTGCCATTGACCAGATATATCTGCTTGAGCTGTTCGTGTTGAACCATACTGTGTTTCCGGCACCGAGCTTAAATACACCGCCGTCAAACAGACCGGCATAAATATTTCCGTTACCGTCTTTTGCGAGTGAATGCACCGAGTTGCCGACTATGCCTTCGCTGAATTCCTCCCAGCTTGAGCCGTTATCATTCGATACATATACTCCGGCACCCCAGATACCTGCATAAATCTTATTGCCGTCAACCAGAAGCGACCTGATGTCTCTTCCGTTAAGTCCGGCGATTACCCAGGTAGTTCCGTTATCGGCCGATTTATAGATGCCTCTCTCTGTTGCGGCATATATTGTTCCGGCTGCATTTGATGTCATTGACCAGACGTAAGCACAGAGCATGCTCTCGTTAATCCGTTCCCAGGTCAGGCCGTTATCTGTTGATCTGTAAATCTTACCGCCCCATGTTCCGGCCAATATATTGCCGTTATTATCAAGGGTCATTGTAAGGATAATCTCATTCATTGAGAAGCTGGCAACAGGGGTCCAGTTATAGTTGGTACCCTGAGTGTTAGTTACCACTCTCTTTATTGTTATCTTTGCTGATGAATAGTCATCTTCTGTATTCAGATGATTATTCGGGTTTGAATCAGGATCATTGAGAACCGACTGCACAACTTCAGCAACGTTAATAACTGTAGTATCCTGAGGAATATTACCGCTGAAGAGCACATTATTGAACTGGCCTGTCCCGATCACATTTTTAGCAATCATCTGTCCGTTCTGCACGCCTGATACAAAGTTGACGTTTGTTCTGGGCGCAAGGATTGAACCTTTTACATCTATATGAGAAATTCTCAGTGAATCAGCCTCATAGAAATTGTAAAGAACGTTTGATATGCTTGTGCCGTAAACATTAAGTCCGCCGTTCCACCAGCCGTACTGACCGCGGATGTTAACTATAACGGTTGAACCGTTGGGAACATCAATCTCAAGATCATTTGCCAGATCAAGGGTATCGATGTGAACTTCGAATACGTTAACAAACGGGTTGGAACCAACAAGCGAAAGTTTTCCGTACTGGAATCCAGCTGTTGCGTTGGCACTGTAAGCTGCAAGCTGCTGTGAAAGTGCGTTTAACTGTGATGTTGCAACTGTAAAATCAATCGGGTATCCCTGGCGTACAGTTCCGTTATTTACTGTAGCCTGATTATGAGGCATATTTGAGTAGTTTCCGTAAACAACGTTTCCGCCGAAAACGGCACCTGAAATGAAGTTAAGATTTCTTCCGACAATAAACACATCCTCTGTACCGTTTGAGTTGGGGAGCTTGTCACCCACGCTATAGTTGGCAAGGGTGGCGTCTCTGCCCACGGCAGCTTTTCCTTCAGTATCTGATGAAGGCTGATTCAGATCTTCAAGCACAAACAGATTGAAACCTGTTGCGGCGCCAAGATCAATTGCGGTGGTGCTGATTGTTGAAAGATCGACTTCAACGTTTATATTCAGAACGGCAGATGCGCCTGCTGCAAGCGAAGGCACATCCCAGATACCGGTATTGGGATCATAGCTGCCGATGGTTGCATTGGAGCTCTGGTAAACAAGTCCTGCCGGCAGAACATCTGCTACCTTTATGTTGGTAGTCGTACCGGGTCCGCCGCTGGTGAGTGTAAGCGTATAAGTTATAACATCACCGTTCTGGGGTATTGTGTCATTAACTGTCTTTGTCAGGCTCAGATCTGCGTTAGGTGAGCTGGGCGGCGGACAAACAACAGGAGTCCAGTAAAGATCTCTTGTAACGGGTTCTTTAATGGTATTGCCGTCGCAGTCAAGAACGGTCATTGTGAATCTGAGTCTCACTTCGGTTGATGTGGGGGTAATACCGGGCCACCATCCTTCAATTGAGAAAGTTGTATCGCTGTAAATCCACTTTGTTGTTGTGTGAAGATCGTTGCACGGTATCGGTATAGGAGGACAGTTTGTAACCGGGTTTGGCGAAATAACCTGCCATGATGTTATTAACTGAGCTCTTGTACCTGCAGGGAGCAGATTTACTGATCCGTTAACAGTCATATACTGAGCTGCCGGTTCACATATGCTCTGTGTTGGTCCGAGGCCTCCCGACCAGTCGGTTGCGCATACCACAGGCACATAAACACCTGCATCAGCAGTCATGTCATCTTCACCGGGTGATAAAGTATAACATGCAGTTCTTCCTGTGTTAGGATCAACGTCTGAATCTCTTTCGTCATTGTTGCCCTGATTGATCGGTGAGAACTGGTATCCTGAAGGAAGAACCACTTCAACTGAGTAATCGCCTGCTGTAAGCTGGGTGAAAGAGTAAAGTCCTGAGGAGTTTGTTGTGGTTGATGAAACAAGAGCACCACCGCAGTTATAAAGTCTGACGGTAACTCCCTGAAGTCCGTTTTCACCGTTATCCTGAATACCGTTTGCGTTAACGTCTATCCATACAAAGTTGCCGATGGAAGCTTTGATTGTAAGGGGATCATAAAGGCCGGCATCTCTTGTGAGGTCTTCTTCCTCGTCATCAAGTTCAAAACATGATGATTTACCGGTTGAAGGATTGACATCTGAATCGGTGGCATCATTAGATCCTGCATCTTTTGGGCTGAAGTTATAACCCTGGGGTTTTTCAACTAAAATGTAATATTCACCTTCACCGAGATTTGAGAAAAGGTAGTTGCCTGAGGCATTGGTGGTGGTTGTGGCAATAAGGTTATTATCGCAGTCATAGAGTTTTACAGTGACACCTGCAATGCCTGGTTCCCCGTTATCCTGTACACCGTCATAATCTGTGTCATTCCAGATTCTGTCACCAACTTTGCCGGTCGGCTGTGGTCTTACCTGAAGACCTGCATCCCATGTGAGGTCATTTTCACCCGGGCTGAGCGTAACACATCCTGTTTTACCTGATGTCTCATTCACATCAGAATCTCTCGTATCATCTTCACCCTCATTTTTATCGGTGAAAATGTAACCGTTGGGAAGAATGACTTTTATGTAGTAATCACCGGGATTAAGATCTGAAAATCCGTAAACACCTGAAGCATTAGTTGTGGTGGAGGATATCAATGTGTTATCACAGCTGTAAAGTTCAACTGTAGCACCCTGGTATCCTGCTTCGCCGGCATCCTGAATACCGTCTTTATCTGTATCAATCCAGACTTTATCACCAATGCTTGCTTTCTGCACAATGGTGGAGCATGCGGGTCCGGTTACAAAACCGGTTGAATACCCGTTACCTGATTTAACAAGAGCCTCAACCTGTGTGGTATCCCATATACCCGGCAGGGTGAGTGTAAAAAGTTTTGACTGGTTGATTTTCACGGATACATCCCACTTGGCGCCGTAAAAATT
>JABWCA010000298.1 GCA_013359345.1 Ignavibacteriaceae bacterium | reverse complement strand
GTGCTAGTATATTCGATATCTTTTTGTAATCAGAGGTTACATTTATATCCGCCATTTCTACCGGATATTTCCAATTCCTGCCAAATTCTGAAAGAAATGATATAACCATCTGCGGATTATACAGTCTTTCGGTTGCATCAGCAGAGAACTTGCTTCCGTTATACCATGAACGCATATCTGAAACTACGGTATCAATGTCGAATTTCCCTTCTTCATATACAGTATTCACCAACATACCCCGAAGCTCTGATTCAGTAAATCCTGCCATATTATGGAAATCAGAATTAAGTGTGATATTTTTTGCAACATTAAATCCGCTCGTCATGCTGTCCAGGGTAACAGGAGTAACACCCGTAGCAAAAAAACGATCAATTATTCCTTCGCCCATAAACTGTTTAATCACTTCATAAAATTTCCTGACCCAACCATTCCGGGAAACGATATCTTTAAAATGGCCCGTGTCAAATGAAAACAGCTCATTTGTGAAATGATCGTATTCATCAATTAACAGATATATTTTCCCTTCGGGTCTATACTTCCTAAATAACATTACAAAGTTTCTTAATAACTCACTGCTGCCGGTTACACTTAAAAACTCATAAATCTCCTGTTCTCGGCCTATATCATATTTGTATAAGAAACTCTGAAGAGCCGTTCTTATCTCTACTTCAAACTTCTTTTTTATTTCATCCCTGATATCAGTACCTATACCACTAAAACTAAAATTCAGTATATAATAGCTGTTTTTTAACGGGGTTGAATTACCGGGCTGCCCTATGTAATATTGGCCAAACAAATCATCAAATTTATCTTTGTGCTGGATACCATAATAATATTCGAGCATGGAAAGGGTAAGGGATTTGCCAAATCTGCGGGGACGGAGAAAAAATAAATTGGGAAAGTTCAATCCCTCCAATTTTTGAATGAATTCTGTTTTATCAACATAGTATCCATTATCCAAAACCAGTGATTCAAAGTTTGCTGTTAATCTCGGTATTTTTTTCTTCATCTTTCACCTCAGTAATTTCAATGAATTTGAAGAGAAATATAATCTTTTTTGTCTGAATCCTGATTTAGAAACCATCAGCCTAAACCGGGTTATTGATAAATCAACTGAATGGCTGCCTTAAGCAAGAATTCCCCCCATCTTTCTCCCCACGTATTCCTGTCTCCCGGCAGATCTCCCACCGATAATAATCATCAGTCTGCAAATTAAGAACTCTTAAGTCATTTAAACAGAGTTATCCTGTGCATTCATGGAGCTGAGTTTTCTGTACGTGAGAAAAGTATCCTCCGGCATGCAGTTAATCAATTTATTTTGACTGCATCACGGGCCGGAAGCCGGAACATATCCAAGAAATCTGATAATGGGCCTTTAACCCGCCACGGTTCGAAATGTTATGGCTGTTCCTGACGACTCAGGTTATACCGTAGACCCGCTTAAAACTTCAGGAGAAGACAATTTCGCGGTAAATCAAGTTTTGTTGTTGCTGTTCAAAATTTTTCGGTCCGGTTTAACCGCAAAACTGTGGAGGAATAAGGACAGTGATTGATAATCCGTGAAAGCCCCCTGAACACAAAAATTAACCCCGTTTTGCTGCCCTGAATCCTGTACACTCTTTTTTGCTGCCACGAACAACGAACAATCCACCGAAGCAGGAATCCGCGTTACATCCCGATTGTGCTGATGAACGAAGCACGACGCACTCCCGCACCACGAACTGAAAAAAATTCGTGTTAATTCGTTTTATTCGCTTCATTTGTGTTGCTAAAAAGTACCCTGGAAATCAGTTTAATCAGTTTTAAATGCTTTCCGGCTCATTCTTGCTGCAACGATAAATCCGCTACAGGCTGACAGGCTAAGCAAAGCCATTCAGAGTGTCCCGAAATAACGGTCACCGGCATCACCCAGGCCGGGCACAATGTAACCCTTCTCATTCAGGTGGCTGTCAAGCGCGGCGGTGTAGATATGGACATCGGGGAAAAGCTGATTCATTTTTCTGACCCCCTCAGGAGCCGCAATCAAAGATACCAGCACAATTCTGTTTGCGCCCTTCTTCTTGAGAGAATCGACCGCTGCTGCAGCAGAACCCCCTGTGGCAAGCATCGGGTCGAGAATCAGTACAAGCCGGTTTTCAAGATTCTTTGGCGATTTAAAGTAATAATCTTCCGGCTCAAGGGTTTTTTCATTTCTCTGCAGACCGATGTGCCCCACTGCGGCAAACGGAAGAAGCTCAAGAAACGGATCAAGCAGACCCAGTCCCGCTCTTAGAACCGGGAGAAGCACGATATCATCAGAGATAACGGTGCAGTCGGTTGATTCAAGAGGGGTTACGACAGATTTCCTGCCTGTTGAAAAATTTTCACTTATTGCAACGGCAAGCGAGTACCCAATAACGCGCATGGCAGCCCTGAACTGCTGCATATCTGTGTTTGCATCCCTGAGGATGGCAAGATTATGGTTTACAAGTGGATTTTTCACTACATTAAGTTTGATTTCGTTTGCCATGATGCCGCCGTTTTCTGAATAATTAATTTGACAAACCAAAAATAAAGATTTTCACCGAGAATTCTTCCCCGTCTGCTGAAACGGGAGATTTTACCGGGGTGCAATTCTTCTTCATATTTTCCTTAAATTTGTAATCCTGAAATTAAAACAAGGCCTATGAAAGTATTACTTATCGGCAGTTCTGTTGAAGACACCATTCATGCATCGGGCAATATTTATCACCGCCCGGGCGGAATTTATTATTCGGTTCTCGGACTAACATCCGCGTACACCCCGGATGATCTCTGCCTTTATACTTTCAAATCTGATTCACAGTATTATCTGTTTGAAGAGCTCTATAAAAATCTTAGGCATGATTTCATAATCCGGACCGATAAAATTCCCCACATCCACCTCTATATCCATGATGAGGGGGAAAGGACCGAGGTTTATCAGAACATCACCGATAAGCTCTGGAAAAACAACCTCCCTGATGATTTTCTGAAATCTCTTGACGGAATTTATATTAACATGATCACAGGGTTTGAAATGACCCCCGATGATATCCGCTGCCTCAGAGAAAAAACCGGGGCATTTATTTACATGGATATCCATTCGCTCACAAGAGATTACCTCCCCGATGGCAGCCGCCCTCAGAGAAAACTTACTGACATAAAGGAGTGGATAGGGTGTATTGACGCACTTCAGGCAAATGAATATGAAATAATGACCTGCGGTGAGCATGAGGATCCTGATATGATTGCGGCAGAGCTGGTGAATTCGGGATTGAAACACCTTTTTGTGACCCGCGGGGAAGAGGGGGCAGACTATTTCACCCTTCGGAACGGAAGCCCGGTTAAAATCAGCTATGAACCTCCCGTAACAAAAACCGTCAATAAAGTTGGCTGCGGTGATGTTTTCGGAATAATAAATTTTTACACATACCTGCTGACAGGCGATATTGAGAAAGCAGTGATCACCGCAAACAGGACGGCTGCTGCTGTGGCAGGTTTTTCAGACCACAATGAATTTCCCAAACTCAGAAATCTGATATGATAAAGCAAAGAATCCTGATATTCGGTTCATCCGGGATGCTCGGACAAAGAACCATCCAATATTACATGAAGAAAAACGTTGAGTTATTATGCTCCGGTGTTGAAGAGAGCTTTTTTATTGACGGCGTTGATTATGTTCAGTGCGATATAACGAAAAGAGACGAAGTGAAAAAAGTCATTAACAGCTTTTTCCCTGATGTCATTATCAACTGCGCTGCCTTCACAAACGTTGACGGGTGTGAATCTCAGCGTGAAATTGCATGGAAGGTAAACGTTTCGGCTGTGAATTATATGTGCGAAATGTGCAGGGTTTATGACTCTCACCTCGTTCATATCTCGACAGATTATGTATTCGACGGAAATTCAGGCCCCTATCACGAAACCGACAGAACAAACCCTCTCGGGTATTACGGAAGATCCAAACTCGCCGCTGAAAATACTATTAAAATAGCCGGAATTTACCATACTATCCTCAGAACAAACGTTCTTTACGGCGTTGTAACACAGGGAAGACCCGATTTTGTAAGGTGGCTTATAGAAACCAACCGCGCGGGGCAGAAGGCAAGAATTGTCACTGATCAGGTCAACAACCCGAATTTCATAGATGACCTGGTGCAGGCAATAGCAAAATCAGTTGAGTTTAAGAAAACGGGCCTTTACCACGTGGGAGGAAAAGAATTTCTCGACAGATATGAATTCAGCATGAGGATAGCTGATTTCTTCGGACTGGATAAATCGCTGATCGAGCCGATAGTCACTTCTGAACTG
>JABWCA010000297.1 GCA_013359345.1 Ignavibacteriaceae bacterium | reverse complement strand
AAGCACCGAATTCTACCTCCTGCCCTGCAGAATCTCCTTTGCCAGATCTTTGGCGCCGTAAAGATCTGATATAGCTTCAATCATACCCTGAGAATGCACGGCAATGGCACGGTTTTTCTCATCCGTGTAAATAAAGTCTGCTGTCAGGCTTTCCATGTTCCCGTCAAATATGAGACCGACAATTTTACCTTCCTTATTGATCATGGGACTTCCGGAGTTCCCGCCGATAATATCATTTGTTGTGATAAAATTAAGCGGAGTTGAGAGATCAAAATCTTTGGGCAGATTCTCCCATACCGGAGGCAAATTAAACGGAAAGCGTTTCTTAAACGAATAGTATCTGTCAAGCACGCCATGGAAAGTGGTCATAACCGGTGCTCTCGTGCCGTTATAGTCATAACCCTTTATAACGCCGTCATTGATTCTGAGAGTAAATGTTGCATCGGGCGGAATGGTTTCGCCATACACAGCATAAAGCGCCTCACCCATCAGGCCGTTGTTAATCTCATCGCGCTCATTAAGGCTTTTGTTCAATTTCTGATATTCTGTAAGTTTTGATCTGGCAGTCACAAAAAATCTTATGAGCGGATCATCTGATTTCAGTATGTCATCGGGGTTTGTTTTTATCAGTTCCTTTACATAAGCAGGATCATCAAGCTCCGTATTTTTAATGAGATGGTTCTTTGCTTCCTGACCTGTTTTCCCGTCAAAAAGCATTTTAATCAGCTCTGTGTTTTTTACAAGGTTACGGTTGATGATATTGACCTGAACCTGAATATACCGCTCCTGTAAATCCTTATCGCTGGCTGCGGGGTAAAAGGCCGATGCAATTGAATCGAGCAGTGCTTCAGTATATTTTGCAGGATCAGCTTTTCTCTCTTCAGCAATTCTTACCACGGCTGCAGCGGCTTTAAAAAGTTCTGATGCATACCTTTTGTTGATGTTATATCCGAATAACTCAGCGGCAACCGGTTTGATTTTCTCTCTGTTCTGCGCAATTTCATCCCAGAGATGACCGTATTTTTCCTTAAGATTTGCATCCGCAGAAACTGCTTCCCTGAATTTTTTCTCAAAAGCACCTTTTCTTGCAATCAGGTAAGGATCATTAAGTCCGTTGTATATCCCCTCGTAAACCTTCAGTCCGTTACCTATTGAGTATAATTCAGCTACGAGCTTATAGTTTTCTGTGTTGCCGTTCAGTACCTGTGCCTCAATGATACCGTAGAGATCTTTAAGCCAGTCTACCACCGGTTTATTGATGTAATCACGCTCAAATTCCATCTGTGCAACGGTGTTGATTCTGCTCGTGCTTCCGGGATTCCCGATTACAAAAACCAGTTCGCCTTCCTCGCCCCCTTTTTCGCTCCACTCAAAATAATTTTCTGTCTTTACGGGTTTACCATCTTCATAAGCACGGAAAAACATACAGTCAAGTCCGTATCTCGGATAAGTGAAGTTGTCATAATCTCCCCCTAATTTAGCTGTGCGCAGATCAGGAGCAAAAACAAGTCTTACATCGGTGTACTTTTTATAACCATAGAGAGAATGTTTACCGCCGTTATAAAGAGGCACCACAGTGTATTGCAGCTCCGGATTTTCTTTCTGGCCTTCTGAAATCAGCTCGTCAATTTTATTATCCTTAAGGCTGAGTTTCTCTGCATCAGTTTTACCGGCAGCCATTGCCTCATTGATCACATCAGTCACATCCTTAACCACAATAAGCTGATCAAGGGAGAGATCAGGTATTCTTCTTTCATTTTCAGGCGCTCCGGCATAAAAACCGTCTCTGAGAAAATCTTCTCCTTCATTCTGTCCTTTATAAATGATATTTCTGCCGCAGTGGTGGTTTGTCATCACGAGGCCGTCTTCTGATATGAAAGAGGCGGAACATCCGCTTGAAAGTCTGAGCGCAGCCATCCTTACTTTTTCAAGCCACTCATCCGATGGTTTAAAATTATAGGTTTCGCTGAAGTACTCCACCGGCGGGTTTTCAAATGTCCACATTTTACCCATGTCGAACCGGCCCGCTTTGACCGTATCCGGGTTAAATGAAATATACTGCCCGAAAATCTGAACCGGCAGAAATACTAAAAGAAGAATCCTCAATATTTTCATCTTTATTTATCCGTGCTATTTATTTTAAGTAAACGACTTTTTTGTTCTGAATGCCTGATCCTGCCCTGAGCTGAATGATGTAAACACCACCCGCCAGTTCAGAAAAATCGATTGTCTCACTGTATGCCCCGGCCTCACGGTATCCGTAACTGATTTCTTTGGCAACGGCTCCCTCCGGAGAATAAACCGCAAGCGTTAAATCCGAAGGCTCTGCAAGTTCAAAGTTCACCCTGGTTGCCGGGTTAAACGGGTTGGGATAAGCTGATGTGATCCTGAAACCCTCAATGCTGATTCCCTCGGTGAAAACAGCTTTACTGTAAGTTGCAGTGCCGTCAAAATCGGTTTGTTTCAGCCTGATGTAGTAATCCCTGCCATCGGGCAAGGTTATTTTGTGCCTGTAAGATACACCCACAGTTGAATTGCCTTTCCCCTCCGCAAAGAGAACTGACTTGTAAGAATTCCCGTCGGGTGAAATTTCGATATCAAAGCCTGAATTGTTGGTCTCAGTGGCAGTTTCCCAGGCAATATCTGCAACTGAACCGGTTCTGTTCACCCTGAAGCCGGTAAGTTCAACAGGCACCCAGCCGGTCGGGTAAAGGGTGACATTCAAGGGGGTCTTAGCTCCGTTTGACGTAACAACATTATTGACCGTGTATGAATCATATCCCGGAGCAGTAAAAGTTATACTGTAAGTTCCGCTGTAGATCATTCTGGAGTATGCCCCTGTTAAGGAATCTGAATATACCTCAGAATTTGTGTTATCATGCCCGGCAACAGTAATCATGGCTTTGACCGGTGCACCTGAGGGGTCTTTTACGGTTCCCTGAATTCCGGTAAGTAATTCTTCCATATACCCGAGCCATGATTTGTAGTTGTAATTCCAGATAGTGGGTATGTAAGAAGCAGCTATGAGTTTCGTATTTGATAGTTCAAATGTTATTTCTCTGCCGCGTGCAAAGTATGTGAAATAGTCCTGCCTGCCTCCGTAAACTGAATACCAGTCCCAGCCGTTTGTGATTCCGTTATTAAACCCCCGCATATAGGTTGTGTTGGGGCTGTTAACATGAACTGTATCGGCATATCTTCTCGAAATATAGATGAACCAGTTATCATCAGCGTGACGCGCCACCCGGGAATCCCACGGATAATTTGCCACTTCGGCACCTCCGTGAAAATTTGCTGAAAGATCAAATCCATAAGTGTCGGCAAGATTCATCATGATGATGGTTTCGGGCTGATAGCTGTTGCCGTCTGGGTGAAGGCCTGCCACAGGATCTCTGAAATTTCTGTTTATATCAATGTTGTTTGCGTTTCCTCTGCGGGCACCGGTTACGGTTGAATTGCCCGATCTGTAGGTTCCGTCGGGGTTTGCATTCGGATTTATCCAGATTTCAAGATTATTCACGAGGTTTGTGACTCTCTGGTCAATTTCATATCCGTTCAGGAGATAATCGATTAATCTGATCATATTAACATAAGCTGCAGTTTCATCACCGTGCATTGATGATGAATACATGAATCTGGGTTCTTCCTCTGCGGCAGTAACGTTATCTGATATTACTGCAAAGAGGATTTTTCTCCCCTGTGTGGTTGAACCGGCATTAACTATTCTGCAAAGATCCGGGTATTGTGCCGCATACGCATACATCATGCTTTCGTACTGCTCATATGTGGGGTAAGTGTCCCATGTTCCGCTTGCCTTAGGGTTGCCCATTCTTACAGGCACATCACCGGGATGAGGCAGAAGAGTGATCCTGTATCCGAGTTTTTCAAATTTCCGGAATTCCTGCCTGTTTGCATAAGCAAAGACATTTTTTCCGTCAAAGTTATCTATTGAGATTATTTTAGTTAGTTCCTGAAGTTCGGCTTTATTGAAAACGGTGAATGAGAAATATGCTTCGCCGTTGGTCTCAAAATATTCATCAGTTATAGTTTGTGAACAGATTGGGAATGATATAAGCAGTAAAAAGATGAGAAGGTTTTTCATCAGACGGTTCTTAACTGTCTCGTAGTTAAATTATTTATTGTAACAGAGAAATATAAGGGAAATAACTGAAAAAGTGTTTTACGGCAGGGGATTCAGTCTGTCAAGTTTAAATAATGAAGTGAATCTGCGGTCAGTGTCACTTTTTTTGATTGCTTCGCGCAGAACGTCTTTTTGTCCTATCATTACCATCATCTTTTTAGCGCGTGTAACG
>JABWCA010000037.1 GCA_013359345.1 Ignavibacteriaceae bacterium | reverse complement strand
GCATTTTTTATTTTGACGCCTTTAAAATCGACAGTAAAAACTCTGTTTGGGGCTGTACCCGTGGTTACATATTGAATAGCCGAGATATTTTCGGGGACGAGGTCTGTCATCAGGGGCGCTATGAACCCGCGGACAAGTGAATTGAGCATACCCTGAGTGCCCACCCCGGTGGTGTTACCATAGCCCATTCTTATATAACCGTTACTGTAAGCTTGCACGGAATCAAAAAGGGTTCCGTTATAGTTAAACTGAAAACCGATGGGGGCTCCCCATGATAAAGTGTTATCAAGGAAGTTCTGGTTATACCATTTAAAGTTAATGCCGTTGGTTATCTGCTGATAAGTGCCGGTTGTTTTTGTGAGCAAATAATTGGATTGTGCTGTGAGTGAGTTTGCACAAACCAGCATAGCAATGAGAATGATGGGTATGAGTTTCCTCATTTTATCTCCGGATATTTAAGGACAGTAAAAATGAAATTATTTAAGGACAAAGCCGGGGTGAAAAGGCAGATTTTATTTTGTGTTTCAGATATTCTGATCTTTCCGGATGCGGCATAAATAGAATGCCGTAACATTACTGAGTTTTAATGCCCGTTCAGTATTTTAACGGAAAAAATCACCTTTTCGGGGATCAAAATAGAGATTAATGAGAATTTTTATTTTTTTATAATGATAAAATTTGCAAATTTTTACAATTTTGTCATCTTGTGAAGATTTATATCTGAACGTGGTTTGCAAAAAGAACCAATACCGGTTCAGGTGCTGACTTCTGCAATTAAGCACCTGCTATTTTGAAACTTATAATCTGCAAAGCTGTGGTGAAATTCTATATTTTTTCGTTTCTGCTTCTTTTTAATTTCCTTGCAATGCCGCAAAACGCAGTTAATGCTGACAGTGTTATTGAAGCAGTAAAATATCTTGATAATGATAATGAGATAACTGAAAAAACAGATCTTCTGATTTCAGAATTATATATTCTGCCAATACCGCAGGCCAGGGAACTGAGCGCCAAAATTCTTGATGAAGCACGCTCAATGAATAATAAGACCCTTTATATACTCGCCCTTATTCATTCTTACAGGCTTAATGATTACAATTCAAATATTGTTAATCTGAATAAAGCCGTTGCGCTTGCATCTGCTGATGAGAAGCCTAAACTGCTTGCGGCAGCTTACACTTTTAAGGCAATAATATTCAGGGATAATGGTATTTATGACTCGGCAATGACTTATGCACTCATGGCGCAGGATCTGATTGAGGAAATGAATGATGATGAATCAAAAACCGGCATACTTCAGTTAATAGCGGATATGCATTTTCATGCGGGTGAGTATGAAAATGCAGAAAAGCTGTACATACGGATTCAGGCGGAGGAGCCGGGTCATTACGACAGATTCAATTACAGAATCATTCAGAACAACCTGGGACTCATAAAAATAAAGCAGAAGAAATATGCTGAGGCTGAGCTGCGCTTCAAGAATTCACTTGGACACTTTGCGAAAATCAAAGCCAATCATGCCGATTCTTCCGGAATACCTTATCTGTTCAGAAAATTTATGGAACTTTATATTCTTATGGGGGATTATGCCCGGGCTGAAAGCTATTTTGAAAACGGCTATAAACTTTCCAGGTATTTTAATCAGGATACTGAAAAAGCCGGTCTCCTGATTGGTAAAAGTAAGATTTTGCTTCATCAGGGTAAAATTGACTCTGCGCTAAAGGTGATCAGAGAAGCTGAAATATGGGAAAACAAATTCCCTGATCTTGGGTATAAAACCGAAATCAACAAAATCCTGGCAGAGATATACAGAAATCTTCGTGATTTTGAAAAGGCTAATGAATTCCTTAGCATGTATTCAGATTTAATGGTTAAGCAGGATTCAATAAGCAACCGGGCACGGCTGATGCACATTTATGCAGCGCATAATTATGCAATTACATTGCGTCAGCTTGATAACTATAAGCTTCAGAGAAATCTCTCTGCTATAATTGCTGTTCTTGTATTTATGGGGCTTATTGTAAATTCCGTTTATTTTGTGAGGATAAGAAGAAAGAACAGAATGCTGATGGAAAAGAATCTTCAGCTTGCTTATAAAAATGAGGTAATTCCTTTTAATACAGGTAAGTCAGCCGAGGCTGAACCATCATATGACCCCGCCGAGGAACAGACAGAAACATTTAAGACAGAATCAGATAAAAAGCAGCGCGAGCCGGGTGAAAAAGTACTATCTATGATAACTGAACGGCTCAATGAAATGATTGAGAATGAAAAGGTATATCTTGATTCAGATCTCACTTTAAGCATACTTGCCGAAAAGCTTTCAACAAATAAAACCTACCTGCTTAAAGCTATTCAGAAAAAATACAATATGAATTTTCTGGATTTTATTAATGGGTACAGAATAAACGAGGCAATAAGAATAATTGACTCTGAAGAAGGAAAAAATCTCAGCATTGAAGGTATTGCAACGCTTTCAGGATTCAGCAACAGAGTAACATTCTCGAAGATATTCAAAGATGCAACGGGTGTATCGCCGGCATATTTTATAAAGAATCTGGACTCAATCAGGGATGCTGAATGAAAAAAAGTAACAAGTGCCTGAGATATTTTCTTTTTATTCAGTTTAATTGTAAGAATTAAAACCAGCCAGAAAACCGGAATATTATTTGTCTGCCCTGTGAATGCTTTCAGTAATGAAATAACGCTGATGTGTTTAGCATAAAACAAAAGGGGAAGACTTCTGCAAGTCTTCCCCGGATATCGCAGGGAGATAAATTATGCGTGGTTTTCCATGCGGTACGGTCCGAAAGTCATCTGCTTACTTAAGAAGGTTCATCTTACGTGTTTCGGTAAAGTTACCTGCCGTGAGCTTATAAAAATAAATTCCGCTTGTAAGACCCTTTGCATCAAAATTGTAGCTGTAAGCTCCTGCATTAAGTTCATCATTAACCAGTGTTGCCACTTCCTGCCCTATCACATTAAACACTTTAAGCGATACAAATGACTTCGCAGGTAATGCAAATCTGATGCTTGTGCTTGGGTTGAATGGATTGGGATAGTTCTGGCCAAGCTCATAATTTGAAGGTGCATTTATACCGCCGACTTCCTTAATTGAAGTCACAGGATTCAGAGTTAATACGGTGCCGTCAGGAAGTGCAGCGTAGAGACCAAAAGCCTGACCGTTCTGATTTGCAGAAGGAGTGAAAAATCCTGATGCGAAAACAATTGCAGCACCGCCGCCAAGAGTGCTGAGCGGAGCACTGAATGAAGCCACTACTGTTGAAGGCACACCTGCGGGGGTGAGATCAAGAGTGTAATCTGATGCCGGAACGGAGATGTACTCAGTTATATCGCTGTAAGCAGCCCCCTGAACCAGAGTTGCAACTCCTCTTGCTATCACATCAACTGCGGGTGCATCGGTTGAGCCATGAACCACGGCAAAGTCAACGTTGCTGCTGCTTTCACCTTGTTCTCTGGCAAGCGTTTTAATGAAAAGTGTGAAGGCTGTGTTTCTGTTATCAGGGTTGACTGCGAATGCTGAAGGATTAAGAACCCCGTTAGCAATTGCCACATAGGTGTCTCCCGGGAGCAGCTTCAGCGAAAAGTTTTTTAATGTATCTGCTGCCGAAGCGCTTGTTGAACCCGCTACACCAATGTTGATAATCTGATTAGCAGGAGCATCAATAAATCCTGTTGCAGTTCTGAACCCGAAATTATTGAGCAGAATATCGCCGTTAAGGTAAATATCAACGGATGCTGCTGCGGGATCTGCTGCGTTATGAATGACCTGAAGTCTGGAAGTTGTCTTTGGTGAAAATGCAACCACGTCTCCGTTGGGGAGGGCAGCAAAAATCCCGAAAGCCTGACCCGACTGATTTTCTGCAGGATTAAGAAAACCTGAGGCAAATACAGCGGCTGCACCGCCGGTCAGTCCTGTTAAATCTGCTTCAAATGTTGCAACAATAGTATTGTTGTCATTTCCGGGTGTAACATCAAGAAGGTAATTTGCTGCAGGAACGGGAATGTAACCGGTTATATCACCATAAGCTGCGTTATCCACGAGAGTGGCAACTCTTCTTGCAACAACATCAACCGAAGGGGCGTCGCTTGAGCCGTGAACCACAAAAAACTCAACTTTGGTTGGATCAGCAGCAGCCTCCTGTGCCATTGTTTTGATGAAAAGTGTAAACGCTGTGCTTCTGCCGTCAGGATTTGCCGCAAAAGATGAAGGATTAAGCACGCCGTTTGCAACTGCCACATATTTCTGACCGGGCTGAAGTGTCAGTTGAAAGTTTTTCAGGGTGTCTGCTGCTGAGGTTGATGTTCCGGGAGCAACTCCGATATTGATAACCTGACCCGCAGGTGCATCAATGAACGGGGTGGCAGTTCTGAACCCGAAGTTGTTAAGTAAAATCTCACCGTTAAGATAAATATCAACCGAAGCTGCTGCAGGATCTGCTGAATTGTGAATTACCTGCAGTCTTGCGGTCTGAGCATTAATTGCTGTGGTAAGTAAAAAAAGTAATGTGAAGAATCTGATCATCACTTTCATTTTTTTTCTCCTTTTGATTTTATTTATTACGCCAGTTAAATTTCTGCAATAACAAATACAAAAGGCGTGCCAAAGTCATAAGTCATTATAAAATAATAAAATAAAGGGGATCAGTATGAAAGTGAGCAGTAAGGGCGGGGGAGTGTGCGCATTACGTTCGTTAAGTGCGAACAAAATTCGTATTAAAACCTCAGTGAGATATTGTAACTGATAAGGTCTCTCTTTGAATCATAGGTTATAACAGAGTAGAGATCAGAAAAGAGGTGAAGATCTGCCTGTGATATTGCCCAGTTAAGCGCAAAAAGTATATAAGAGAGATTCCTCATCTTATAGGCAGAGTTATAGTCGTCATACCGTGAACTGATAAGCTCTGTGTTATTTTCAGAAAGATATTCATTCTTAAGCCGGTCTGTTTGCACCGTGAAGTACACCGAAGCTGTGAGTGTGATCAGGGAGAGTGAATCGTAAAGCAGTGACCGGGCAGTCAAACCTGAAGTAAGGTAGTGTCCCGAGCCGGGGAGTAACAGATTGGTTAATACAGCATTCTGAATCAGAGACGGGGAGTATTTAAACTCACTTCGGATAATAACAGGCTCAGGCATTACCTGCAGAGTGTCTTTTTTAATGACCCCTTCTCCGGAGCCGGCATTCCTGAAACCGATGAGATATGTCTCCTTGATTTCAGAATAAAACCCGATAATTTTTGGTGAATAAAACGATTGGTCGGGTGAATAAGATGTGTCGGCAGCAATTATTTCGGAAAAAGATTTCGAGGCGTTTATGAGGTCTCCGAGGCTGTAATATGAAGCCCCTATAATCATCAGCAGATCCTTCTTTTCGCCGGAGGGCAAGTTCAGATTTTTACCGTTTAACTCCCATATTTCTATCGCCCTCCCGTATTCAAAATTGACAAATGCCTCCTTGATCTCTCCGGTCTGGGCAGATGCAGAAAAGCAGAATAAAACAACGGCGCTGAGGAGAAACCGGAACCTTCTGACCATTTATTTAAGCATCGACATCTTTTTGGAAATACGTAAACCGCCGGATTCAAGCGAGTATATATACACTCCGCTGCTAAGCATATTACCTGAATCATCATCACCGGCCCAGCTGTATTCATGTATGCCCTGACTGAGTGTGCCTGTCACCAGAGTTTTGACAAGCTCACCTAAAGTGTTGTATATCAATAACTTAACATCTGCAGTTTCCCCAAGTGTGAATGAGATTCTGGTCCCTGCATTAAAAGGATTGGGGTAGTTGTTCTGCAGAATCATATTATCCGGCAAGGGGTTATCATTTTCAACTGACGTTGAGGGATTCAGTTCGAGAGTCTCAATGCCGGCAACAGGTTCACCGTTTATCCCAGTGCCCCCAAAAACATAAATCTTTCCCTCAAAGTAAACCGAAGCCAGATCTGCACGGGCAAAATTCATGGCAGGACCGTTATCAATATTCACTACAGATCCCCCGGCTATAGTCACAAGTTCAGTGGTATTTACGGCATTCTGAGTTTCGTTATAACCGCCGCTTATGAGAACTTTATTATCCGAAAATTTTGTTGCAGAGCCTCCTGCCCTGAGTTCAATAAGCCTCTGATTCTGCTGGGAGTATGACCTGTTAAGGGTGTTAAATCTGAATATTTTATTCGTTACCGAGTTGAGCACTCCGCCAAATATAAATATATCATTATCAATAAGAACAGGCATCTGGTCAAGCGGAAAATTCTGAACAGAATAGATGCTGTCAACAGTATGAGTTATGGTTGTTGCGGGCAGATTGTACTCAACAATGAAAGGCTGAAGGGGTTCAAGTGAAAATCCCCCGATCACATAAAGGAGAGAATCCTTAACAACGCCTGCTGAGTAATATCTTCTGAAAAATGTGTGTGAACTGTGAACGGCCGGAGCGTTATGGAAATCATAAACTTCAAGCGCATTGTGAAAACCGAATCCGGGGATGTAACCGCCGCAGTAAATCATATTACCGTTGAACATATCAGCTATAAAGCTGAAACGGGCAAATTTCATGGTATCGGCATTTCTCCATGTTGCGGTTCTCGGATTATAAACCTGGATTATGTTAAGATACTGATTAAGGGAAGGGGAAAAACCGCCCAGAACATATATCAGTGAATCTTTAACAACTGCTTTTGCTCCTGCAACAGGCACAGGCATGTTACCTTCAACTTTCCAGGTCTGTGAGTTTATGCCGTAATGGAGCATCACAAATATCAATAGTATAAACAATCTTTTCATCATCTGTTCAATTTAGTTTTTCTTCCGGTATATCAAACTTCATGCCAATTAATTGAAGCTGTGGTGTAACTTTAGTGTGTCACCCGCTGAGATTATTACTGTTTTTTCAAAAGGGGAAAATCCGGGGTTTTTTAACTTGATTTTGTATTCACCTGCTGAAAGCGGAATTGCGGCCTGAAATGGTGTCAGCCCCGCGGGTTTTTCATTGATGAACACTTCAGCCCATGGGAATACATTCACTATCAGGTAACCTGATTTGCTCCTGAAATTGTGGATGAACTCACCTGTGCTGCCGGATTTAACATTAAGGGTTGTTTCAAATTCACCAAATTCAGGATGAGAAAGTGTCAGTTTACGCTTTCCTGATTTTATTTTCAGGGGACTTTTCAGCGGAGTGGTTTCAGCATAACTTCCGTCAATAAAAACTTTTGCCCATGGCATCACATTTATATTATACAACCCGAAGCCCTGTTCCGCTTCTTTTTCTCCGGCATCAGGAATATTATCGGGTGACTGCTTAACGTTTTCATCTTTGTCTTTACCGTTTTCACTTTTATCCGAAACTGCAGTTGTATTGTCTTTCACCGGTTGTGCGGTTATGGCTGTGCCGCCTTCACTCAGATTTTTAATGAGTACAGGCTCCTGATTGCCGCTGAAAACATTACCTGATGCTGCGATAAGAGCAGCGGTAATAACGAGAAACAAAAGGAAAGCAGGTGCGTATTTTCTGATGTTAATGGCTCTTGCCCGATTTCCGTTTCTCAGGGTCCGCAGTGTTCTGCTCGTTTGCATGCCGGTAGTAAAACTGACCGCATCAGCGGTTATAAAACGCTGTTCAGGCTGAAGTGATGTCAGGGAATTTATTATCTCTCTGAATTCCTCCGGAAGTGCAGCAGTTAAATAATCGGTCAGTGATCCGTCATATGAGAGGAGTCTGTTTATGGTGTCATTGATATCAGAACCGGCAAATGGGTTAACACCTGTAAACAGCTCAATTCCCGTAACACCAAGTGCAAAAAGATCTGTAGATTTTGAAGCAGGTTCACCGTTCAGAATTTCGGGCGCAATGTATGAAGGGGTGCCGATGATTCCTCCCTTTGCTGTTTTGCCCGATTCATTTTCCCTGAGTGCAAGTCCGAAATCAATAATTTTCACATTATTATCATCACCAATGAGAATATTCTCCGGCTTTATATCTCTGTGAATCACATCGGCAGAGTGGGCATAGGCAATTCCCGAGAGGATTGATGCAAAAACTGTTTTTTTATCATCCGGGGATAATGAGCCTGCCCTGATAAGTTCAGCGAGGCTTTTACCTTTAAAGTATTCAAGTATTATATATGGGTTTGAGGCATCCCCGAAAGCCTGAACCTTTACAATGCCGGGGTGTGAAAGTTCAGCAAGCACTTCAGCTTCTCTTAAAAACCTGCGAACAAAATCAGGTCCGGCTGAAGGCGATATCTCTTTAAATATAAAGAGTTTACCTGATTTCTTCTCAACCACTGCACTTACTGAGCCAAGATCATCTTTCTTCAGAAGTTCGGAGAATTCATACTGCGGCGGAATTCTGTTGTTATTCATCATCGGCTTCCTCACCGCCAAATTTCAGGGAGAGTTCACCCGAAGGATTATCCTCAAGCTCCTTAAGTTTTTTCTGAATCCAGCGCACCGAAACTCCCAGAGTTTTAGCAGTCTGAGTTTTATTCTGATTATTCTCGTCAAGCTTTTTCAGCAGCAGATTCTTTATGTAAGAATTAAGAGTGCCGTCAAAATGAAACGGATCAAATCTCTGTTCTTCAAGATCTATCATGTCGGGTGTAAGAATTTCACCGTCGCAAAAAATCACAGCCCTCTGGATCATATTCTCCAATTGCCTTACATTACCCGGGAAATCATAACTCTCCAGCTTCCTGATTGTATCTTTATGGAGCCTTATGTTACTGCCTGATGCAAATCTTCCTATGAAGTGATTGGCAAGCAGTATAATATCATCTTTTCTTTCGCGGAGCGGGGGTATAGTAACCGGGAAGACATTAAGCCGGTAAAACAGATCTTCTCTGAACTCTCCGTTTCTTATCATCTTCTTAAGATCTTTATTGGTGGCGGAGATTATTCTTACATCAACCTTTTTTACTGAGGTATCACCTATTCTTATAATCTCCCTGTTCTGCAGCACGCGGAGAAGTTTTGCCTGCAGGGAGAGGCTCACATCTGCAATCTCATCAAGGAAAAATGTTCCGCTATCTGCGGCCTCAAAAAGCCCCTTTTTATCAGACACTGCTCCTGAGAATGCTCCCTTTTTATACCCGAATAACTCGCTTTCAAGAAGTGAATCCGGTATTGAGCCGCAGTATTGCGCCAGGTATGGTGCATTGCTCCTCCTGCTCAGCTTATGAATCGCGTTTGCTATAAGATCTTTGCCCGTTCCTGATTCTCCGAGCAGCAGGACTGTGGCATCTGTTGCCGCAACCTTTTTTATCAGCTGTGCCAGACTGAGCATGGGCTTACTGTTCCCGATTATATCAGGAAGGGGAGTAAGGTTTTCAAGACGGTTTTTTAGTGAGATATTTTCGTTCTCGAGCGACTCAATAGCGATAAGCCTGTTGAGTGAGAGAGAGATGAGATTTGAATAGAAGTCAAGAAAATGAAGATTTTCCTTGTTAAACAGTTTTCTGTTTGAGCGGCTGTCTGCAATGATTGCTCCCCAGATCTGTTCCTCCATGAAAACGGGCACACCAATCACTGATTTAATATTATGTATCTGCACTGATTTAAAGACTGCCGCAGAGTCATCATTTTCAATGTCATGATATAACACAGGCTGCCTGCCCGAAATCACTTTCTGCAGAATACCCGATGAAAATTGTGATAAATCCTGTATGGATTCACGGTTAAAATTTCTAGCGGCAATTATTGAAAAACCACCATCAGCAGGCGTGTATCTCACAAACAAACCACGCTCTGCATTGAGCGCTTCAATAATAAGATCAAGGCCTGTTTCAACAAGCGATGAGATTTTTTCACTGCTGTTTAGCTTTTTGGCTACTGTATATAATATAGAATACTGATCTTCTGTGATCCTGCCAAAATTTTCAAGGTTGGTTTTTTTATCGCTGTGTATCATATCAGTTCACCCTGAATGAGGCAGGTTTTGACCTTGCCAGGTTGCCGAAATTATCCTGAGCATAAAGCACCCAGAAATAATCACCCGGGGGGAGTGTGATCTCAGGGGCATAGCTGAAAATGCCTGAGCTTACTGAAGGACTTTTCAGAATCAGCTGCGGAGTTATTTCATCGGTGTAAATTTCAAGAAAAAAAGAATGTCCGAATCCCGGGGTGTAGGCCTGCCACTGAAAACTGAGCTGTTGTGCCGAACTCAGATTCTGACCGTTGACAGGGAATGTGAGAACCGGTTCTTCTTCAATTATTCTCTTAACTGATCCCAGACCTGATGTTATTTCATGTCCTGTTTTTTCTTTTATCACAACTGAAAATTCTCTTCCCGTAAGATCTCTGAAAGATGAAATGCTGGGGAAATCAATAAGTGAAAAAAGGGCAGTGTAAACCGATGAATTTCTTTCAAACGGGAGGTAATACTTCCTTCCCGATTCTTTATCATAAGCAAAAACAGAATCTACTGTTGCGCCTGAATCGGCGACCTCAGCAGTAAATCTGATATTAATAAATTTTACCGATGGGAATCTGTTCAGCACCTCGCTGCGTGAAGAGAACCCGGTTAGAGATGGTGAGAATGCAAGCGCTTTATTGAGAATAATTTTTCTGGAGTTATTCCATGAGATAAATGAAGAATCGGCTTTGAAACCATTGCGGCTGAATCTCAGGATACCTTCAAAGGGAGTGTTAAGCCTGATAAGATAATTGCCTTCTGAATCGGTCATAGTTGTTGCTGAGCCGTTACCAAGTGAAACAATCACACCGGTAACAGGATTCTGCGGAAAAACGGCTGTCCTTACACTGCCGGATATTTCATAAACGGGTGAGGTGGTGTTAAGAGGATCAAGGGGATTTAACCTGTCAGCCTCACAACCGTTAAGAATAAAAAGCACTGCGACCGCTAAAAAGAGGGTGGTTAGTTTTTTCAAGCCTTAATGGATTCTTTTTAATGACTATAAATTAACAGCGCTGTTATATATTTAATTCAATAAAATGCATAATATATCCCCTGAAAAGTATTATTTACGTAAAAAATTATTATTTAAGACCATTAAAAAGGGATAGTACCGTTTTCAGCAGATGATATCATATGAATTTACGGAGGTGTATTCACAAAGTGCTTTCATGAATTGGATGAAGCCGGTCAGCGTCAATTTATCAGGTTATATTGAAAATTCAGGCGTCGGAGGATAATCTTTAAAAAAATATGCAAAGAACAGCTTTAATGCCCGGTAAATCAATTTTAATTTTTTAAAGTCTGAATAAAATGAATTAGATTGCATGCTTGTTTGCAAGGGAAATCTGATTTTTGAACGCGATGAGAACGTTTTGAATCAATTTAATATTTACCGATAAATACGGATACATATGACAGTTATTTTCTCGAAAAAATGTGAAATCGGACTGCAGTCGGTTCTTTATCTCTCCACTCTGGAGAGAGAAAAACTTGTGAATGCCTCAGAAGTTTCAGACAAATTAAAGATACCAAAAGAATTTGTCGCCAAAGTTCTGCAGATACTTACCGACAGCGGAATTGTGGGCTCCAGAAAAGGAAAAAACGGAGGTTTTTTTCTGGCGAAAACAGCATCGGATGTCAGGCTGATAGATATAGTTCTGGCGCTTGATGGTCCTTCTGTATTCAACAATTGTGTTCTCGGGTTTAAGGGCTGTTCAGTATCAGAACCATGCCCCGTTCACGATCACTGGGGTGCTCTCAGAAATGAAGCATACAAAATGCTGAGCACAGAGACCCTTGAAGGTCTTAAGAACAAATCAATCAACAAGATAGAGAATATTTTATAACCATTAATGCTTACGGAAAACGATTTTTCGGAGAATATTTTCCTCGAAAATGATATAGTTGCGCTTCGTCCCATATCAGAGGCTGATACTGATGGTTTCAAAAAATTTATTTATGATGAAAGGATCTGGGATTTTTACATCATGAAGATCAGCAGCGAAGAAGACGTTATCAGATTTATCGGGAGTTCAATTAAATCAAGAGAAAAAGCCTTACGTTACGGGTTCACCATTACCGAAAAAAAGACCGGAGAGATTGCAGGGAGCATGTCTTTCCTGAATTTTTCATTCCATGATAAACGGGTTGAAATAGGCGGTTCTTTTGTTAACCCTGAGAAGAGGGGGACCGGAATAAATCAGGCCGCAAAAATTCTGATGCTTGGCTATGCTTTTGATGTTCTTGATTTTGAAAGAGTGGAATTCAAAACTGACTATTACAATGCTCCGGCCAGAGGCGGACTTGAAAAGCTGGGAGCACGGTATGAGGGAGCATTGAGATCTCATACGGTAATGCATGACGGAAGAAGAAGAGATACACTCTATTATTCAGTTCTGAAATCAGAGTTTGAGGTTGTTAAAAAAATCTATTCCCTTAACACGGCATCCTTTAAGAAGTGATAAATATTCCGGAATTTTATTTCTGATCTGAGATCATAACAGTCGCAGAGGGTAATCTGATCTGGTGATAATCCATTCATTAAGCTGGCCGATCAGCTCAGTCCACCCTTTCTCTGACGGATGATTTTTAATTTTCCCCTTTTCAAAAGCAAATTCTTTCAGTGAAACGTATCTGCCCCTGCCGAGCACCGATTCCAGAATCCTGTTATAGCGCCCGTCTTTTGTATCAAGTTCAGGACCCACCCATATAAACGGAACGCCGCGCGTGTCTCTTTCAATTTTTTTAATCACTCTCACCAGATTAGCGGTATCCTTGTATTTATATTCGTTTGAGCCAAGAAATATTATGATAAAATCGGGATCGTTAAGATTCACGAGATAATTCAGGCTGTCTGAATTTGTCCAGAACATTGATGATGTGCTGGTTACACCTGCTCTTATCAGAGTGTGTTTCAGATCCCTGAAGTTTTTCAGGAGGAAGAAACCAAATCCGTCAGCCATTGAATCGCCTATGATCAGGATCTTCTGCTTTTTATCTATTATTCTGTTTTCAGCTTCTTTCTGAATAACGCGCCATGAAGCTGCCGCAATTTTTCCGGCAAAGGAAAAAGAAACATTTTTCAGCTCTTTCATATCAGCCGTATCCCGGCATGAGATGAGAAGAAGTGACGTAACTATAATAAAAGCAAAGGAGTTAATTGACTTCATCTTTAATCAGGGAATAAAGGAAATTATTAATGAGTGCGGTGCCGAGCAGTTTGCCCCAGAGCTGATAGCCGGAGAAAGTAAAATGGATCAGATCCCCTTCGGCATATTTATTCCTCTGCCACATTTTTATGGATCCTGAGCCTCCCATGACTTCAAAAAAATCATACCAGGGTATATTATTGCTCTTCAGCCATGGAATGAGAGCTGCTCTGAGAGTTAAAATATTATTGTTGACCTCAGCTTTTCTGTATTTCCATGTAAAATGATCGGGGGGTAGAACTATCAGAATCTGAGTTCCGGGTGATTCTTTTTTTATTGAAGTGACCATTTTGGAAACCTGTGTCATGAAAACAGATGTATCAAAGGAAGGGTAGTAACAATCATTCACACCGAGTGAAATAATATATAAATCGGGCCTGAAATTTTTGGCAAAAGCAGCGGCAAATCCATTGTAATTATAGTAAAAGTAAGATGCACCTATCACTCCGTACTGATTAAATATCAGGTCATTTTTTGCATATCTGCCTGCGGCATGCCGTGCAGTTGCAAGTTTCAGATCACGGCCCTCAGTTTCCTGAGAGAGCTGCTCGTGGTATTCTTCAATGATTTTGCTTATGGCGGTGTTGTCAAGACTGTCTTTTGGGGGGAACTGAAATTCACCCGTGAGAAATGAATTCAGTGTTTTTTCAATGTTTTTGCCCAGACTGCCCTGTTTAACGTGAGAGTCGCCCAGCAAAAATACCGAAAGGGGTCTTTTCTTTAATACAGCATCATAAAACTTATCGTTAAAACCATGCATTGCATCGGTGCTGTCAGTTATCCTGTTGTTGTTCAGTGAAAGTGAATCGGTAAAACTCTGTGATACAGCAGTGCGGGTGATTAACACAAACAGGAAAACAGACAGTAATCTCATCAGAAAATTCAATAGAAATCCGGTATATTAACTTTATGTAAAAATGATCTTTAGCAAAAAATATAAAAACAGAAAGCAAATTTAACTAATTTATTATAAAACGGACTGTTAAATCATGTTACTTAATATTTCCAACCATCCGTGGAAGAAGTGGTCAGACAGCCAGAAGGATGCCGCACGGGAACAGTTCGGCACTGTTGAGGATCTTATATTCCCCGATATAGATCCTGAACTTGATCTGGATGATGTTGAAGTGATAGCGGGTGATTATCTGAACTTTATTCAGAAAAAAATGGAATCGGCTGCCGGTGAGCAAAATTTTGCGGTGCTTCTGGCGGGGGAGTACACTCTGGTTTTCCGGCTGCTCCTGCTGCTCCGTGAGCATAATATTCCTGCATACAGCACGACAAGCAAAAGGGATGTCACATATAAACCCGACGGCGTAAAAACTGTTAATTTTGAGTTTGTGGCATTCAGGCCGTATTACTGATCCATCCTGAGCCGATCAGATCAGCTGCTGTTTACTGCCTGACGTAAGGCGGGCTATACCGCACTTATAATTATGCTCAGGGTTAACTATTTGCCAAAAAATAATTTAAGGGCATATAAAACCAGAAAAACAGCAAAAATCTTTTTAACCAGCTCTTCAGGTATATTCACTATAAATTTTGAGGAGATATAACTTCCTATGAGAAAAGTTATTACCATTATACCGACCGCCCTGAGATCAACATAACCTTCCTTATAATAATTAATGACCGCCAGAATACCGATAGGAGGCAGAAGAAGCCCCAGTGATGTTCCCTGCGCCTGCTTCTGTGAGAAATCCATAAGATAGGTAAGTGCGGGAATCACAATAATTCCCCCTCCGATACCAAGAATACCGCTTGCAATACCTGCAGCCAACCCTATTAATAACAATATTACAATATCCATGCTGAACCTGAATTTAAGGTGAATTTATATGACAGTGAATTAAAATAAGAAATAAAATCAAAAAGTGAAATATTTGGCTGATTCACGACTTTAAAGGCCTTTAAAACAGAGCAAATATCTTGATATTTTGATTATAAATCAATATTTTGAGTTTCAAATACCTCTTTACAGAGTAATACGGAAATAAACACAAGGAAAAATGATGAAGAGAAACTTTTACAAAATTCTTCTTGTAATGGTGATTTCGGTATTCACCGGAACTGCCTTATCTCAGGCTAATTCTGTGGAACTGAGAAGCGGAAGCTCGGTACTTATAAGTTCACACAGTTCAATTCAGGAAGCATATAACGCAATCACTGCACCCATTTCACAGGCATATCAGATATGGATAACTTCAGGTTATACGGGCGCGAGCGAAATCATACCCATAACATTCACTGCAAAAGACGGTGCAGGTTCATCAAATACGATCACTCTGAGACCTGCTCCGGGTGTCACACTTGCTTCAGTAACCGGTACCATAAGCAATAATGCTATTCTGGTTCTTGACGGCGCTGATTACATCATTATTGACGGAAGTGCCTCAGGCGACACTTCAAAAAATCTAATAATTGAAAACCTTATCACCACCGGTTCAACCTCAAACACTATAAATCTTATTAACGGTGCAACTAACAACGTTATAAAGAACTGCACGGTTAAAAATAACACTCAGGGAGTTGCAGGCCCCAGAGGAATACTATTTGGTACAGCGGCTAACAATCCTGAGGGTAACTCAAATAACTCGATACTTAACTGTATCATTGACGGATCCAGGTCATCCATTGCCTCAAGCGGTACAGCTGCAAATCCGAATCAGAATCTTCTCATTAAAGATAACATAATCTACAATTTCAGTTTTACGGGTATCTGGCTCCTTTCGGCTGCTCCCTCATGCATAATTGAGAATAATCTGATCTATCAGACTAACGGTTACGCAAGCACAGGTGTATCAGGTATAAACGTTGGTTCAGTTCCCGGCCAGAATCTTACTATCAGGAACAATAAGATAATCGGGATAAACTCAACATCTGCAAGCGGCATCACCGTAAGAGGCATGACATTCACGGGATCAGCAGGAGCAACGTATGAAATTTATAACAATTTCATTTCGCTGACTCAGAGCATGACCGGAGCTGCAACTATGTATTACGGCATATATTTTGCCGGAAGCTCCAGATACAACATGAATATTTATTACAATACAATAAATATAGCCGGCACACACACAGGCGGCACAGCAGGTGCTCCCGTTTCGGCAGGCATTTACAAAGCCTCAACAAATGATACAACTGCAATAAACATTAAAAACAATATTATGGTAAACACCAGAACGGGCGGCACTGCAGGAGCATACCACACCGGTTTAGGGCTTGCAACAGCAGCAGGCACGCTTGATATTGATTACAATGTTTCATATGCAACCGGCTCTTCAGATTCATATCATGCTTACTGGGCCGCACCCTATAATGATCTTGCCGCATATAAAACAGCAGCATCCCCGCAGGAACAGCACACAATATTCAAAAACACTGAATTTGTTTCACCAACCGATCTCCATCTTACAGGAAGCTCAATAGGTGATGCTGAACTGGCCGGTATCCCGGTTCAGGGCATTACAACCGATATCGACGGAAATCTGAGAGATGCTTCCTCACCTTACAGAGGTGCTGATGAAGCGGGATCACCCGTACCGGTTGAACTTGCATCATTTTCGGCCTCAGTTAACGGCAGCACTGTTGAACTCACATGGATCACAGCAACCGAGCTTAATAACTCAGGTTTTGAGGTTCAGAGAAGCCGCGATAAAAACAACTGGAGTGCCGCAGGATTTGTTAAAGGCAACGGTACAGTTTCCGAACCTGTTATTTACAGATATCAGGATGCGGGTCTTGAAGCGGGTAAATATTACTACCGCCTTAAACAGATTGATCTGACAGGAAGCTTTGAGTACCATAACCTTTCAGCTGAAGTAAACGTGGGTGTTCCTTCAGAATTCACGGTATACCAGAACTATCCTAATCCTTTCAACCCTGCCACAAAGATAGCGTTTGCATTACCTGCAGATGCTAGAGTGACGCTTGAGATATTTGATATTCTTGGCAGCAGGGTTATGACTTCAGGAGGAGAAGAGTTAACAGCCGGATATCATTCATTTGATGTTAACCTTGCCGGTTCATCATTCAGCAGCGGAACATACATCTACAGGCTCACCGCGGCTGATAATTCAGGTAAATCCCTCTTTACCAAAACCATGAAAATGTCACTTCTGAAATAGACTATTACCGGGACCGGAGGATATCAGTTATTCTCCGGTCTTTTAATTTTGTATTCTCATTCCGGATTCCGCTATCTGAGCTGAAATAATTACTGAACAGGTCAGCCAATATTTCATTTAGGTTGTAACCCTGCTTTACTATATTTAAAGTTTGTTTTTATTAAACTTTGGATACATCCCATCCGTCTCTTACAATTATCTGAAAATTCTGACATATAAAAAATCTGATGAAAAATAAATTTACTGAAGCCCTGAAAATTGTTGTCCTTTTTAACCTGCTCCTGTTAGGGTATTCAATTATCAATCCGCGAATTCATATACCACTGCCCGGGGGCAAAGACACGCTGGATATTAAATTCCCGTCATTCAGAGAACTAACCGAAATTAAAGTAATTGAAGAAAATAAAAAAGCAGAAGACCTGATAGGAAAGTACCTTGAGAATGGTAAAAACGATGAGGCACAGACAGGGGATGCCGCCGAAGAGAATCAGCTCCTTATAAATAAAGCGGTTAAAGGAAAGAGGCCTCTTGATAACTTCTTCAGGGCACTTGAAAGCGCAGGGGGAAGCAGAACACTCAGAATTGCACATTACGGTGATTCTCAGATTGAAGGCGACAGGATTACCCAGCTACTCAGGGGAAAGTTTCAGCAGAAGTTCGGCGGCAGCGGAATAGGATATGTGCCCCTTGCCGATATCACCAATCATGTCACAATCACCAGAACTTCTTCAAAAAACTGGATAAGGTACACTGTTTTTTCAAACAAGTACGGCGGCGATAAATATGCCCTGAGCGGAATGATGTTCAGGTTTTCAAAGGCTGTGACTGTTGATGATGAAGACAGCACTGATGCCGTTGAGGAATCGCCGGAAAAAGAGGAGGTTAATCCCGATGAAAAACCGGCTGAAGAGGTTCCTGATACATCGGGTCAGGGGGAAGGAACGGTTGCTCCGGGAGCAGACACAACATCACTGAATCTTTCAGGAGTTAAAAAAGAATTTGTGAAAACGGGCAAAAAACAGAAGCAGGAGATCCGGAATTCTGCCAGGCATAATGCAGAGAAGAAAAACATAAAAGAAGAACAGGATGCAAACGGCTCAGGCGGAACGGTAAACCCTCCCGTAAACAATATTTTTCTTCCATTGACAGAACTTTTTAAGCAGGACGACAGTACAAAGGTAAAGAAAAAGACACTTTATTTTGATAAGGCTTCGGTGGAGATCAGAATTCCGCCGGGGGTATCCTATTCAAGGCTGGGCCTTATGTACGGAAAAGTACCTGATGACTGCAAAATTGAGATATACGATTACTCAAAAAGGAAAAAAATTTACAGCGGCAGCCTTACCGAAAGCAGAGGATTTAATATAATGTATTTTGATCTTCCGCGGATGCCTGATAATTTCAGAATTGACTTTAAGGCAGATAAATCACCTGATCTGTACGGACTTATGTTTGAGGGGGGAGGCGGAATCCAGGTTGACAATTACGGAATAAGAGGTCACGCCGGTATAGGGCTTGAGCTTATTGATCCGGATTATCTGGCGATGCAGTACAGGCAGCTTAATACTAAACTGTTAATACTTCAGTACGGTGCCAATGCTGCTCCGTATGTAAAGTCAGAAAAGACACTTAAAGAAATAACCGAGATGTATGAGAAACTTTTCAGGACAATCAGAAAAGTTGCTCCCGATATAAGTGTTCTTGTGATTGGTCCGGGAGATATGTCGCTCAATAAAGGCGGCCGCTATATAGCTCTGCCGTATCAGTCGAGGTTAAAAAATGCAATTAAAAAGGCTGCTGAAGATAACGGCTGCGCTTTTTTTGATACATACGAAATGATGGGTGGTGAGAACTCAATACTCACATGGTCTTCAAAAGGACTTTCGGCAAAAGACGGCCATTTCCTCGGGAAAGGGCAGGAAATATTAAGCAAACAGGTTTTTGACGCACTTATGGCTGAATTCGAAAAATACAAAGAAAGAAAAAACTGATTTTGAAATTATTAAAACCGGCAACCTGCTTACTTCTTTTTATTCTGTCAGCTGCGGAGCTGTTTCCCGGAATAACTTCGGGGCAGAAGCCACCCGCAGATTCATCATCAGTTGTTTCTGACACCACTGCCCGGGAAGATTTTATAAAGGAACTGAGCACCCTCATAACATATCAGAAACAATATGATTTCATAAGATATGATCAGAACTACCTGGAGTGGGATAAGGAAGAGGGTGCGAAGGTTTTCTTTGATAAACTGCGGAACACAGGAAATAAAAAGCTTAAAATTGTTCATTTCGGTGACAGCCATGTACAGGCAGATATCTTTCCCGGATATGTGCGAAACAGACTTCAGGAGATCTTCGGAGAAGGGGGAAGGGGATTCGTTTTCCCCGCGGCATCGGCAGGCACTCATGCAGCTTATGACTATCTCACACAGACAACGGGAAGGTGGGAAAATGCCTCCGGGCTTCAGTTTGTTCCCAAACTTGATGTCGGGATTTTCGGAAGAACAGTCAGGACCTCAGACGTTTCGGCAGGATTCAAGCTGAGATTTTCGCAGAAAACGAACTCCAGCGTCATCAGAATCTATCTTAAAAAATCACCCGCCTCTTATGATATTGTGCTTTTTATTAACGGCAACAAAGAACCACTTAAGGTGAAGGCTGATGACGGCAATCCGGAAAGTTATGTTACGGTCACCACGGATTCAGAAATACAGCTGATTGAACTCGTGCTTGAAAAAAACAGCGACTCCCAGAACTTCTTTGAATGTTACGGTATACTTCTTGAGTCTGATCAGGATAAAGGTATACTTTACAGCAGCATAGGAGTGAACGGAGGCGGAATAAAGAGCCTTCTCAGGCAAAATCTGATGCCTGCACAACTTAAAGATTATAATCCCGATGCGGTTCTCATTGATGTCGGATTAAATGATTTTCTCAGTTCAACGCTTGAATATGCCGGTTCGAAAAATGATCTTCAGACTCTGATTATGCTGATAAAACAGACGGTGCCCGATGCTGCAATCATAGTGATCAATCCCATGGATTTTTATTACAGAGGGCGCAGCGTTCAGTCGTCAAAAGAATATGCTGTTGCGAGCCGTGATGTTGCTTTTGCCAACGGCTGTCTTTTTTATGACTATTACAACGTTTCCGGCGGAAGATATTCAATGCAGAACTGGTTTCTGAACAGGCTTTCTCAGTGGGACCGTCTTCATCTGCAGTTTGCCGGTTATATAACAAAAGGGGAGCTGTTTCTTAATGCAATTCTTGGCTCGATGGTGAGTTACTCCAAAAATGAGCACCGAGAGAAGTTCATCGTTGAAAATAAAGTTCTTGAACCGGCGGCACCTGTTTTCACTTACAATGCCGCTTCAACCACCGAAGGCAAACTCAAGACGTTTTACAAGGTTAAATCGGGTGATATTCTGGCATCTGTTGCCACGAAATACGGTGTAACTGTTAACGATATCAAGGCATGGAACGGCCTTCAGGGTGAAACGATATACTCAGGTCAGCTTCTGGTTATTTATTCAGGCAATCAGCCTGCCGCAGCAAATATAAGCCAGGTGAATGATGTATCAGTATCGGGCAAAAAATATACATACGGCGGCACCACCGGTGAAGGAAACAAGTTATATCACCGCGTTTCATCGGGAGAAACCCTTAACGGAATTGCGCTTAAATACGGCGTTTCAGCTTCTCAGATCATGGGCTGGAACAACATGCAGAGCAGCAGAATTTATGCAAGTAATTTTCTGGTTATCTACTCTTCATCAGGCTCCGCACCGGCACCTTATAAAACAGCATCCAAGCCGCCGGCAAAATCCGGGGAT
>JABWCA010000296.1 GCA_013359345.1 Ignavibacteriaceae bacterium | reverse complement strand
GGCTGTTGCAATGCCGGTGAATGAATTGTCTGTTCTGAGTTCCATTTCATAGGTAAGACCGCTGTTCACAGACATTATATACCAGTTAAGCACAGGTGTAAGTGAATAAACCGTCACACCGCCGGCAGGGTAAGAAATTACAGGCACCACCGGGGTTGATGATGTGTTTGCCACTGTCTGGAAGGTCTGTATAGAACTCCATGCTGAAGTATCAACTCCGTTAAGTGCCCGCACCTGCCAGTCGTAAGATGTTCCATGCTGAAGTCCGGATAACTGATAGCTGAGAGCAGTACCCGCCGCAACCGGTGCCGACCATGTTCCCGATGATGATTCTTTATATCTGATATCGTAAGTATAACCAAATGCTGACACTCCGAGATACCAGTAGAGAGTGGGGGAAAGAGTGTAAACAGTTGCACCGCCGTTGGGGTAAGTCGGGTTTGGTAGAACACTTACATTACCGTAAGTAGTGAACTCGCCGGTGGCGGAGTAGCTGATAAGAGCGCTGTTGTTTTTAGTTCTGACTCTCCAGAAATAATGTGTGCCCGGGAGCAGCCCTGATAAGGTGTCATACATTGCACTGCCGGCATCGAGAGTTGTGGTTAACGCAGCAGGGAATGTGTTATCGGTGCTGTACTGAACATCATAACTGATGCCTGTGGGTGATACCAGCAGGTACCAGTAAGCCACAGGATTAAGGGTATAAACTGTTGCATTTGAAACGGGATGAGATAAGTAAGCAATCACCTCATTCACGGTTCTGAAATTTCTGCCTGAATAATCAGATGTATCAACGGCATTATGTGCTTTAACTCTCCAGTAATGCAACGTGTTATTTGCCAGTATTTCGGATACGGTGAAAGATGTGTCAGTAAGGGTTGTGTCATGAATAAGGGTTGAAAATCCTGCATTTGCCGAAAGCTGCAGAGAGTACCCGGTTGCACCTGCAACACTTCTCCAAACCAGGTTGGGGTGAATTGAAATTCCTGCGGCAGTATTTGCCGGAGAAACGAGAACGGGCGATGCTATTTCAGTCTCAAAACTGAAACGTGATGAGAATACCGTTGCATCAGAACCCTGATGAGCTTTAACTCTCCAGTAATATACTGTATAAGAATTCAGTTGCGGTGTTACTGTATGACTTGTATCTGTAAGTCCGCTGAAAGATCTCACGATGTTTGTAAATCCGGTATCAGTTGCAACTTCAAGTGTGTATGAAGAAGCACCTGCAGATGCTGACCATGCAAGAACGGGGCTTACAGGAACAGCAACCGCTGCATTGGCAGGTGATGCCGGAGCAGGTGTGGCAATCAGAGTCAGAAAATTAAACACTGCCGACCATGGCGTGGTTTCATGAGCATTAATTGCTCTTATCCTGAAAAAGTAATCTGTGTAATTATTCAGAGGTGTTGTCACGGTATAGAATGAGTCTGCTGCAGACTGAGTATGAGTCAGAACCATATTCGTAAATGAGACATCAGTTGCAAGATTAATCTCGTAACTTGTTGCTCCCGGAGAGTGATACCATACCAGCTCAGGCGTTAATGAATTAAACACCGAACCATCATCGGGGGATGAAGGAGTGGGTCTGTGCATCAGTGTGCGGAAAGAGAATCTTGCCGAGTAATTACTGGTATCGGTTCCGTCAACAGTTCTTACTTTCCAGTAATATGTTGTGTAATAATCTAATATTGCCGGCCCGAACAGATATGAGGTGTCTGTGAGCAGACTTGTGTTTGCCACTATATTGGTAAATGATGTATCAGTGGCTGCCACAAGAAGGTAACCATCTGCCCCAGAAACAGATGACCACACAAGGGCGGGGGTAAGCGAAACTGCTTCTGCAAGGTTTGCGGGTGTCTGAAGCGCCGGTGAAGCAGGGGGAGGAGGAATCGCACTTACAAGAGCTCCGTTCACATCAAGCTTCTGTGCATACAGATCCGTGTTTGTTCCGAGAGATCTGTGTTCAGAAAAAATGACCGTTGCTCCGCCTGCACCATCGGAGGTTACTTTTACTGTTCCCATTATGCCTGATGCATTTGAAACAGTCACGCCTCCTGCAGTCCATAATACTGAAGACGAAAATACTTTCTGCGCATAAACATTATCGCCTCTTCTCCATGAAATAATTGCACCGGTTACATCTGCCGTAATTTCGGGAGTGTAAATGGGTGAAGAACTTGACTCAAGAACTAATCCGGTCAGCGGGAGCATTATGGATCCTGCTGCAACTTCCTGAACTCTTGCGCTGAAATTAACACCGTCATAATGATTAAATGTCACTATGAAGTTTGAGTTGTTTACAGATCCGATTTTAGAAAAACCCATAAAGCCGGATCCGCTCACAAGGCGCAATCCGCCGGCTCCTAAATTTCTCGAGCCCATATAGGTTATTTTCTGAGCCACATATTCAATATTGGGTGAGTTCAGATGATCACGAAATGTTAATGTAATGTTTCCCGCATTGTCTCCCACCATGTCATCCAGAAACTGACTTGGTCCGGAAACAGCTCTGTTTGTAGCCTGAATTCCTGATGCGCTGAACAACTGGGAACCTGCTGAATTTAATCTTTGTACGGTGACTCTCGGATTCCATGAATTGGATTCATCATCCATGGCTATCATGACTCCGCCGTAACCGTCATGTGCAATAATTGAATTATTCTGAGCCTGCGCAGCATCAAGAGCAACAACTCCGTTTGCAGCCCAGACTTCTGTGCCGTCAAGATTCAGTTTCTGAGCGTAAATTCCTACTTCTCTGCTGTTTGCGCCGCCGCCGCGCTGATCGGTCCAGCTTACTGCCACAGAATTATCTGTGTATGCTATAGAAGGCTGTGTCTGGTTATTGGTAAAATTGGAAACGGGAATACCGCCGGCAGTCCACATGACATTGCCTGAAGAATCAACTCTCTGTGCATAAATGTCATATCCTGAAACACCGATATTTCTGCTGTCTGTCCAGGCAACAACAACACCCGTTGAACCGTCAGATGCCATCGAAAACTGGTTCAGTGCCATAAAGCCATTGGTTAAAATAATGCCGTTGGCTGTCCATTTTGTTATGCCCTCGGAATCGATCCTCTGGACGTAAATTTCTGAGGTACCGCTTCTTGTATCAACCCAGCCGATTATAGTGCCGCCCTTGCCGTCACTTATAGTCTTCTGGCCGCTCTCATTACCCGAGGCATTGGTGAAACGGGTGTTTAATGACGGATCTGAAGTCCACTGCGCGATAGTATTAACCGGAAGAGTCAAAAACCACAACGAGACAATAAGTAAAAATTTACGCATACTCAACACACTATTAAATAAGTGAAAAAATTCTGATCTGAGATAATTATCCCTTCTCCTGTCTTACCGGAACTGATATCAGTACGAGGAAAGGAAAAGGGTTTAGACTCTTGGGGGGAGTTGTTAATTGAACTTATAATTATTCGTTTGCAAAATAATAACTTTTAATTATAATTCAAAAAAATTCTGAAAATTGCGGCTGTTTTTTCATTAAATGAATGGGGTTATCCTCAAAAGGATGAGATTTCTGCAGCTCCGGGCACAGATTGCTATTGTTTTACAGATCAAACGAATACCTGCCGCAGCATTAAGTAGTATAGCAGCAGAGGCAGCATTAACAGGCACCCGTTTTTGATGACCATGCAGCAAGACCATCAGCGGTTAACCTTCACGGTTCTAACGGAATTTTCTTTACACATGAAGATTTTCTGCATCCTTTTCCGTCGGCTGAAGCCAACGGCAAGAGAGGATCGGCATCCGGGAATTTATTTGAGGTGAGACGCAAGCATTGCGTCTCTACTGATACCCTGCACTTTTGCTGCTTCCAGACACTATATCCAAAATCCTGAACACTTTTATTTTTTCTTTTGGCTTTAGCCACATTAACCCTGCACCCGTTTAAAACCCCGGATGTCCTGATACGAGGTTCTTAGTATCACAAATTTTCTGCCGTGTTGAGGTAAGACATCCGGGGTTGTGAGCACCCGTTTTGGGCACCGTGAGGACGGAGCAGCAGCGGTTAACCTTCAAGGTTCTATTCATATTCTCTTTGCGCATAGCGATTTCCAAAATTCTGAGTTAAGTAACCTTGAAGGTTCTAATGGCATTGTGGGAACACGGCACCCGTTTAAAACCCCGGATGTCATGATGCAGGGTTCTTGTTATTTCAAATTTTCTGCCGTGTTGAGGTAAGACATCCGGGGTTGTGAACACCCGTTTTGGTTTACCCTGCCCCAAAACCAACAGAGACGCAAGCATTGCGTCTCTACGGATACCACCGATTTTTTCAACCATTTATGCTGCCACGAAATACGCGCCACGAACA
>JABWCA010000036.1 GCA_013359345.1 Ignavibacteriaceae bacterium | reverse complement strand
AGAATTACCGCAGAATCCCGTCTTATTAAACACCGATTCACTGCACAAGGGGAAACCGGAATTCAATAATTTAATTTTGCTATTTAAGTTAACAATAGCCATTAAAAATTACAAACAATTACAGCATGCTGCCTGTATAATTTCAGGTGAAACCTCCCCCGGCTACTAAAAACAAGCCCTGCCCCGGTTATAAGAGGAATAGCATACATGAGGCGCTGATCCTCCTTATGAAAACAAACACACCCGAACCATTAAACAACCGTGCAAGTAAAGCAGGAACAGATTCATCAGACAGCTGTTGCATGACACAAAAAATGCAAGCTATGTGCAAGTAAAGAAGAAAAAAGGTCAAAATAACTTAAAAAAAGACAAAACTTATAAAAAAAGTGTAAGCACAGGGCAAGAAAAGGGCAAGTAGTGTGCAAGTAATTAAAAAAAATCATATATTGCATAATAAAGAATTAATAAATCTGCGGATAAAAATCAGAACCGGAATGCCGACTGACCGGAGCAGAAGAAATAATAAAATTAACAACTGAAGCACAGATATGATAAGCAAAGAAATTCTTAAAGAAATAATAAAAAAAGGTGAGGGCATTGAAACTGAATTCAAGGAGTGCAAAGAAAACCTCAGCAAAAATCTTTTTGAAACCGTCTGTGCCTTCCTTAACCGGCACGGAGGCAATATATTTCTTGGTGTGAGCGATGACAGAGAGATAAAAGGTGTTGAAAAACCGGAAAAGCTTTTTTATGAATTTATAACTCAGGCAAACAATCCTGATAAACTTTCACCCACATATAACCTGATACCTGAAATAGTCGACTTTGACGGAAAGAAAATCATTTACATTTCAGTTCCTGAAAGCTCGCAGGTGCACAGAACAAACGGGAAAATATTTGACAGAAACAGTGACGGTGATTTCAATATTACAAACAACACCGATATGGTTGGCGCAATGTATATCAGAAAGCAGCCTTCACACTCTGAAAATGTTGTTTACCCGTATGCAGAGCTTGCGGATCTCAGACCGGACCTTATTGAGCAGACCAGGATAATGATGAGGAATAAATCAGGAGATAATCACCCCCTCATCAGGTTGTCAGATTTTGAAATGCTCAAAAGTCTCGGCCTTCACATACGGGACTTCAAGACCGGGGAAACAGGATTCACGCTCGCGGCGATACTTCTTTTCGGGAAAGACGAAACAATAATGAGCGTTATGCCTTACTACAAGACCGATGCAATACTTCGCCGGGAGAATACCGACAGGTACGATGACCGTGATGATATAAGGACCAATCTCATAGACAGTTATGACCGGCTTATGAACTTCATAAGAAAACACCTTCCGGATCCTTTTTATCTTGAGGGCGACAGGCGGATCAGTCTCAGGCATGTGATATTCAGAGAGGCGGCTGCCAACATTCTCATTCACAGGGAATTTATGAACGGATTTCCTGCGAAAATGATAATAGGCAGGGAGAATGTACTCTTTGAAAATGCAAGCCGTCCTCACGGTTACGGACACATACAGCCAGAAAATTTCATGCCGTATCCTAAAAATCCGAGGATAGCCCGGGTTTTCAGAGAAATAGGTTATGCTGAAGAATTGGGATCAGGTGTGAGGAATCTTTTCAGATATCTCAGGATATATTCAAATGCCGAACCTGAAATAATTGAAGGAGATATATTTAAGGTGATTCTGCCGCTTATGAAAAGCAGTTCAGGCTATTCAGAGTATGAACCGGGCAGACCTGACATCATAAATGAATATAATCATAACAAATATTCGGGGTACAGAGTAAATCCACAGGAAGATTACAGGATACCACCCGGATATGGCAATCATACCGGCGGAGCAGTAAGCAATCAGAATCGTGATGCGGGGAGTGTAAAAACTTCAGCCGATGATGATATTCCTTTCAGGACAAGAGAGGAACTCCTCATTGAATACTGCAGAATTCCAAGATCTGCAAAAGAGATGATGGAATATCTTAATCTTAAGCATCGTGATCATTTCAGAGAAGAAATTCTCAGACCTCTGCTTCAGGAAAATAAGCTATTCATGACAGATCCCGGAAGCCCGCGAAGCCCGAGGCAAAAATACACATCGGTTAAACTCAGGGGGAGGTATTAAATTTAATTTGTGCTTTCCCCTCTCTCAATAATTTTAGGGAAATAAATGGGAAGTGTATTATATTGATAACTGAAATAGATACATTCTTTTACCGTTGTTCAGGAAATTTCTGCCGGAATGCAAAAATTTTATACAGCTTTACTGATAATACTGATGCTGCAGTGCTTTGCCACCGCACAGAGTCAAAGAGTAACAATTAACGGGTTTATAAGTGACAGCCAGTCAGGCGAGGCACTTATAGGCGTAAACATCCTGATCTATAAAGACACTTCACGCACCGGCGATCCCCTTTATTTCGGAACCACAAACAAATTCGGCTATTATTCAATTTCAAACATTCTCCCGGGAAAATATTTCCTCTTCTCATCTCTTCTCGGTTACGAGAGAAAAATGGAGCAGATAAACGGCGACGGGTCTGTAAACCCAGTTAAACTTGATATAAAACTGGAGAAAAAAGCAATTCAGTTAGGGGAAGTTGTTGTTGAAGATAAAAGAAAAACTGATTTCAGCTCAACCAGCGGAACGGTTGAGGTTGAACCGGAAATTGTAAGGCAGCTCCCCTCAATAGGAGGCGAGACTGATCTTTTCAAGGTGCTTCAGCTGCTGCCGGGTGTCTCGAATGCATCAGAGATTTCAACAGGCATTTATGTAAGAGGCGGTTCTGCCGACCAGACACTCACGCTTATTGACGGGGTTGTGGTTTATAATCCATCACACCTCGGCGGATTCTCAAGTACTTTTGATCCCGAAGCAATACAAAACATCAAGCTTATTAAAGGGGCATTCCCGGCCGAGTACGGGGGAAGGCTTTCATCAGTCCTTGATATTTCTCTGCGTGAGGGCACCAAAGAAAAGTTTAAGGGACTTGCAAATATAACTTCAATCAGTTCAAGACTAACTCTTGAAGGTCCCCTCAGTGAGAAAGCCACATATATAATGTCGGCAAGGATGATGTATCTGGATAAAATACTGCCATTATTCCCTAAGGCAAACAGGTTCCCGAAGTATAACTTCAAGGACTTTAACGGAAAAGTAAACTATCAGATATCAGAGACCGATAAAATATTTATCTCCGGGTTTTTCAGCAATGACCAGCTGCTTGAACCCCCGGCAAGCTCTGATGTCGGCTTTGATATTAACTGGTCAAATTCAACACTTAACCTGACCTGGACAAAAATAAACTCACCGCAGCTTTTTTCAACCACATCTCTGATGTACACATATTATAATTTTAATACGGCAATTCAGGATAAGGATGCCACCGATAAGGCTCTTGATTTTTACACCTCAAGCAAGCTGGGTGATTTTCAGCTTAAGACCGAGTTTCAGCTTTCTCAGAGCGGAAGGCATTTTATAAAGGCCGGCGCAGAAATTATATATCATAACTTTGACATCCTGAAAAGCGACTTCTATAATCAGGATATCAAATACTCACAGCAGTCAAGCGAAACTTACCGTGCGCTTGAAGCCTCAGTTTATGTGCAGGATGAGATGACTCTCTTTTCTGATCTGAGAGCGAATGCAGGTGCAAGACTTCATTATTTCAAGGAAGCGGGATTTCTGGCCATTGAACCAAGGCTCTCTGTCACATATTACATATTTGACAGGCTGATTGCCAGGGCATCATTTGCAATAGCGCATCAGGCTCTTCATCTTCTTAACAGAAGTGATGTTTATCTCCCGACCGACGTATGGTTCCCCTCAACAAAGAGCGTTGAGCCATCTGAATCAATGCAGGGCTCTTTAGGATTTGAGGCCACATCGGTTGACCGCACATTCCTTTTCACTGTGGAGGCTTATTATAAAGATCTTAAAAAGCTGAAAGAGTATAAGGAAAACGCAGATTTTTCACTTGAGAGTGTCTTTGCCGATCAGCTTACAGAGGGGAAAGGAGAGGCATACGGAGCTGAATTTTTCCTTAATAAAAGAGCCGGCAATTTTTCGGGATGGATAGGTTACACAGTTTCATGGACCAAAAGAACTTTCCCTGAACTCAACAGAGGGGAAACTTTTTTCCCGAGATATGACCGCAGGCATGACGTTTCGGTGGTGCTGACCTGGCAGGCGAGCGAGGCATTCAGCTTTGGCGCAACCTGGAACTACTCAACGGGTCAGGCTTATGCTCTGCCGCTGATGCAGTACTCGTTCTTCTCTCTGGTGAACCCGAACAGCTCGTCACAAAAAACCTATTATGAATATTCACAGAGAGATGCTTTCAGGCTGCCCCCGTTCCACAAACTTGATCTGAGCGCAAAGTATAAAACCACATGGGATAACCGTGATATTGAAATTTCATTAAGCATCTATAATGCTTACAACCGAAACAATGCGTTTTCTAAATATGTGGGTTATAAAGTTGATGAAGTAACGGGTGAAAAAGTGCCCGTTCTTAAACAGTTCACTCTCTTTCCTTTTTTACCTTCATTAGGAATAAAGGTGAGTTTCTGATGAAAAAGTTTTTTATATTACCTTTGCTACTCCTTCTTATGATCCCGTTTCTTCCGGGATGTGAGGAAGTCATTGAATCTGAAGATTTCCCTTACGAAGCAAGGCTTGTCATAAGAGGGCTTATTGAAGAGGGTGTTCCTGTTCAGAACATATATATTGGCCGCACCTTACCTGTATCGGTGCCTTTTAATCAGCAGTTTGCGGATGTTAAAACCGCATCGGCAGGTATCAGGTACAAAGATTCCGTTTATGTGATGAGACATACCCAGAACGGGCTTTACTCCGCTCCGGGACTGCCGGTGGTGCAGGGTGAAAAATACACAATACTGGTGCAGTATGAAAATCTGTTTGCATTTGCAGAAACCACTGTGCCGAAGTTTGGCGATATTCTTAAAGTTGTGCTTGAGACTTCACGTGATACATCAGCCGCGCCTGTCACTTACGGTTACATAGCCATTAATCCCGTTCCGGGGGTGGTTTACGGAGCAACCTGGGTGAATCTTGGGCTTAATGATCAGATATTTCTTGAGGCAGATCAGTTCAATAATGTGGTAAGGCCGGTCAGTGACAACGGTATACTCCCCACAATCGGGGTGGTTACCATGCCAATTCCCAGAAATCTGCTTTCATCGCCGTCATCACTGGGAGCAAGAATATATGCATACGATGATCCGTTTTACGACTACTTTAAATCACAGGGAGCTGGCAAACTCTCCGATGCGATATTCGGGCAGGCAAGTTCGGTGGTAAAGTGGAATGTAAAGGGTGACGGGATCGGGATTTTTGTATCACGGATCAGAACGGTGCGCAGGGTTCAGACCAACTGAGAGGCGCTTTACACGGTCATTCTCACCGTTCAAAATGCATAAAATCTGAAAAAAAAATCAGCCCAACAGACAGACTAAAAAATCAGCGGATTTGTAACTCATTGAAAAACAAGAAGTTAAGAAATCCCGCCGAAAAATCTTTTCTTGATTTAGAACGTATGATTGCCTAAATTTGGAATTCTTTTTAGAATTTTTAAACAAAACAGAAGTTTATATATGGCTGATACCTCAGATCTGAGAAACGGACTAATAATCAGATTTAAGAATGAACTATACACGGTGGTTGAATTTTTGCATGTAAAACCCGGAAAAGGTGGGGCGTTTGTAAGAACGACACTCAAAAATATCAAAACCGGAAAGGTACTTGAAAATACATTCCGTTCAGGTGAAAGCCTTGACGTGGTAAGAGTTGAGAGAAGAAAGTACCAATATCTTTATCGTGACGGTGATTTTCTTGTCTGCATGGATAATGAATCATATGATCAGATAAATATTGCATCATCATTTCTCGGCGATACAATTGACTTCCTTAAAGAAGGTTTTGAACTTGAAGTCATGCTTGACAAAGAAACAATCATCACGGTTGAAATGCCGATGTTTGTGAATCTGGAAGTGACCGAAACCGAACCGGGCTTAAGAGGAGATACTGCAACCAACGTTTTAAAACCTGCGAAACTTGAAACCGGCGCATCAGTTAACGTGCCACTTTTTATTAATGCCGGCGACATACTGAAGATCGATACCCGCACCGGGGAATACATGGAAAGAGTAAAATCATAAATTCGGAAAACAGAATGGATCTAAATGCAATTAAGAAGCTTGTTAAGATAATTGAAGAGAGTGCCGTTAACTCATTCAAATACGAGGATAACGAGTGTTCAATCTATATTTCAAAACAGGCTAAAGGCGCCACAATTGTGCAGTCCGCTTATCCTGCTCCGGCACCCATGGCAGCACCCCAGTCAGCCCCCGAGGCTCAGGCAGTAAAAGCTGCTGCGGCAGAAAAACCTGCCGAAAGTGCTTCAAACCTTCACGAAATCAAATCACCTATTGTAGGCACATTTTACCGCGCTCCCGCCCCCGATGCAGATTCTTATGTAAAGGTTGGAGATAAGGTTGAAGCCGGCTCAGTGCTCTGCATTGTTGAAGCAATGAAGCTTATGAATGAAATTGAATCTGACATGGCAGGAACCGTGGTTAAAATACTGGCTGAAAACGGTAAACCTGTTGAATACGGCCAGCCTCTGTTTTTAATCAAACCGGATAATTAATATATGTTTAATAAGATTCTTATTGCCAACAGAGGTGAAATTGCCCTCCGTATTATAAGGGCATGTAAAGAGCTGGGAATAAAAACAGTTGCCGTTTATTCGGAGGCGGATAAAAATTCGCTCCACGTAACCTTTGCGGATGAGGCAATATGTATTGGTCCTAATGAAAGCAGAAACAGTTATTTAAAGATTCCCGCCATCATCTCGGCTGCAAATGTCACCGGTGCAGATGCAATTCACCCCGGTTACGGTTTTCTGGCTGAAAATGCGGGATTTTCTGAGATCTGTCATGATTCAAATATAAAGTTTATCGGACCCGGACCCGAAATGATAAGGGTGATGGGTGATAAAGCAACGGCAAAAGACACCATGAAGAAAAGCGGTGTGCCCACAATTCCCGGTACCGACGGTGTTATTCATGATCCTGAAGAAGCTAAAAGACTTGCAAAGGAGATCGGGTTCCCCGTTATAATCAAAGCCTCAGCAGGCGGCGGCGGAAAAGGTATGCGCATGGTTAAAGAAGAGTCTGAATTTGACATCGCATTTATGACCGCAAAGGCAGAAGCCGAAGCGGCTTTCAGCAACTCAGATGTCTACATTGAAAAATATATAACCAAACCGCGCCATATAGAGATTCAGGTTATAGGTGATCAGCACGGCAATTTTGCACATTTTGGTGAAAGAGACTGTACCGTGCAGAGGAGACATCAGAAACTGATTGAAGAGGCGCCCTCACCGGTTATAAGTGACGGACTCCGCAAACAGATGGGTGATGCAGCCATTCTTGCAGCCTCTGCCATCAATTATGAAGGTGTTGGCACAATTGAGTTTCTGGTTGATGAACACCTCAATTTTTATTTCATGGAAATGAACACCCGTATACAGGTTGAACACCCGGTTACCGAAATGGTTTATGAGGTTGATCTCATAAAAGAACAGATCAGGGTTGCTGCGGGTGAAAAACTCGGAAATTATAATAAAAAACCCAAGGGACATGCTTTTGAATTCAGAATAAATGCTGAAGATCCCGATCACAATTTCAGGCCGTCACCCGGAAGAATTGAATCGCTTCATTTTCCCGGAGGGCTTGGCGTAAGGGTTGATTCTCATATATATCAGTCATACATCATTCCCCCTTATTACGACTCAATGGTTGCAAAGCTCATTATATGGGATGAAGACAGAACAAAAGCAATTGCCAGAGCCAAAAGAGCTCTTGATGAATTTGCACTTGAGGGAATCAAGACTACAATCCAGTTCCACAGAAAAGTGCTTGACAGCCCCGATTTTGTTTCGGGAAATTATGATACATCATTTTTAGAAAAGTATTTAGCAAAAGAATAACAGGCTTATAAAATGAATACCCCGGAAAACTTACTCTATACTAATGATCATGAATGGATTCTGGTTGAAGGCAACACAGGAACCATAGGCATCACAGATTTTGCTCAGAGCCAGCTTGGTGATATCGTGTTTGTTGATATTGACCCTTCGCTCAGCGAGGTGACATCAGGCGGCAACTTCGGAACTATTGAAGCTGTTAAAACCATCAGCGAGCTTTACTCACCCTGCAGCGGCAAAGTTGTTGCCGTGAACGAGGCACTCAGCAGCGGTGCTGAAGTTATCAACAGCGATCCTTACGGAGAAGGATGGCTTATTAAAATTGAACTCACAAACAGTGATGAGTTAAAGGAACTTTTAACTCCCGCTGCTTACAAAGAGTTAACAGGCGAATAACATTTTGTACTCCCCGCACCTTTAAAATTTGATAAAGGTGCGGGAATTTTATATCTTTCCTTAAACAATCTTTCCGGAATAACCGTGACCAATCAGGAATACATTCTAATTGTTGATTTCGGTTCTCAGTATACCCAACTGATAGCCCGCAGAATCAGAGAGTTCAGTATTTTCTCTCTTATTGTACCCCATTATGCCGCAGAAGAAGAGATTCTTAAAAACCGTCCGGCAGGTATTATTCTCAGCGGGGGTCCCATGAGTGTTTATGATGAAGATGCGCCTGATATTTCAACTGAAATATTCAGCCACGGAATTCCTGTTCTGGGAATCTGTTACGGTCTGCAGCTGCTCAGTAAAAAGCTTGGCGGCAGGGTGACAAGAGGTGAGGCTGCCGAGTATGGCAGGGCACACCTTCAGATATCTGATAACAACGGACTTCTTGACAGAATTGAAAATGACTCGCAGGTGTGGATGAGTCATGGTGATCTTGTTGAGGCGCTGCCTGAAGGATTTATCTGCTCTGGTTCAACCGAACACACAGAATTTGCTGTTGCAGAAAACTGGGAATCAAGAATTTATGGTGTGCAGTTCCACCCCGAAGTTTATCATACCACTGAAGGCGGCAAAATTCTGAGTAATTTTGCTTTCAGAGTGTGCCAGTGCAAGGGAGACTGGAACACCGGAGCATTTGCCGATGAGGCTGTTGAAAAGATTAAAAATGAATTCCCTGAAGGAAATGCCATCTGTGCAATAAGCGGCGGCGTCGATTCATCGGTTGCGGCAGTTCTTGTAAGCAAAGCCCTGGGAAAGCGCCTTTACTGCGTGCATGTTGATAACGGACTTATGCGGCTCAATGAGAGCGCAAAGGTGCTTGAAGCACTGCGTGATAAATTAGGACTGAACCTGATTTTTGTTGATGCTTCAGATGAATTTCTGAAGAAGCTTGAAGGAGTGGAATCGCCCGAGGAAAAGAGAAAGATAATAGGCAGAACGTTCATTGAGATATTTGAGAGGGAAGCAAAAAAGATTCCCGATGCACGATATCTTGTTCAGGGCACACTCTATCCTGATGTGATAGAATCTGTGAGCGTTAAAGGCAAATCTGTTACAATTAAAAGTCACCACAATGTGGGCGGCCTCCCCGAAAAAATGCACCTTAAACTGATTGAGCCTCTCAGAGAGCTTTTTAAGGATGAGGTAAGAGCACTGGGGAGATATCTTGGTATTGACGAGCAGCTGATAAACAGGCAGCCTTTCCCGGGTCCGGGTCTGGCGGTGAGGGTTCTTGGCGATATAACGCGTGAGAAGCTTGATGTTCTAAGGGCTGCAGATGATATATATATATCTGAAATAAAAAACGCAGGCATATACAACAAAATCTGGCAGGCCTTCTGTGTGCTTCTGCCCGTTAAATCAGTGGGTGTGATGGGCGACGCCAGAACGTATGAAAATGTACTTGCATTAAGGGCAGTCACTTCGGTTGACGGAATGACGGCCGACTGGTACCGGTTTGACCATGAGTTTCTGGCAAGGGTATCAAATCTGATAATTAACAAAGTGGACGGCGTTAACAGGGTTGTGTATGATATATCTTCTAAACCCCCTGCAACAATAGAGTGGGAGTAATGAGGAAGGCAAATTCCGAGAGTCTGTTATATTCAAGACTGGCACACGGTGCCGAACTGGAAAAACAGCAGAAATTTCTTCATGCGCTGCAGATTTATCATACCATTATGCTTGAACACCCTGATTTCAGCGAGGCTTATTACAAAACCGCTGAAATGTATGAGCGCCTGGGAAATACAAATGCCGGAATAAAAATATTAAGAGAGCTGGCTGAAGCTAATCCCGCAGAGGCTGATATCAAATTAAATTTCGGGCAGTATCTTTTCAGAAACCGGCGGTGGGGTGAAACCATTAAAGTTCTTTATGAAATTGATTATTCTGATGAGCCGCTTGTGCTTTTTCTGCTGGGCTACAGCCACATGATGCTTGAAGAATATGAAAGAGCAGTAAGCGAGTTTAAATTATACCTGAGCTTTGATGAAAATTCAGTTTACCGAAATGATGTTTATCTCTATCTCGGTAAATGCCATGTATTCCTGGAGAAGACTGATACTGCATCAGAATATCTTGAAAAATGCGGTCTTGATGAGAAAGAAGACTTTGAACTGCCCCTTTACAGGGCAATCTGTTATTTTAAGAGCGGAATGGCGGGTCACGCTAAAGAGCAGATTGATATTGCCCTTGCCGGAGAAAAAAAAGACACCTATTTGTATGAATGGGCCGGCAGAATATATATTGAAACCGAATCATTTCATCGGCTTGAAAAAATTCTTCTCGCTTTTCTTGAGGAATCTGAGGGGAGCTCAATAATTTACACGTACCTGGGCATTGCTCTCAAAGAACAGAAAAAAGCAGAGGCAGCCCTGGGATGTTTCAGGATAGCAAGACAGCTTAACCCCCATAATCAGTTTTTGGAGAGAGTAATAGAAGCTTACGGTTATGAAAATGAAGTTTAGCCACACAATCACAGCGTTTTTGCTGTTTTGTTGTTTAATGCCTGTTAAAGCGCAAAAGAATGCTGCGGATACTGTTTTTAATGATGCTCTTTTTCTGTACAGGTCAGGAAATTATGCTCAGGCAGCAGAGCTGTTCAACTTTGTCAGAATAAATTTTCCCCGGCATAAATTAACTCCATATGCTGCGCTTTATGAAGGGAAATCAACCCTTTCAGGCAAAGAATATCTGCAGTCAAGAAATATCTTTAAGGGAGTGCTTGCAGAATATAAGACCGGTTTTGTTGCAGACGAAGCTAAAATGGCACTCGCATTTAATTATATCAGGATAATGAAGCCCGATTCGGCAGCTCATATCCTGATCAATCTGATCAACACTACTTTTGATTACTCTTATATTGATTCAGCAAAAAAGTACCTCAGGTCTGTGCTGCTTAATCAGATGAATACTGATCAGATAAGCAGACTTTCAGATTTCTTCTCAAAAAGTAAAGCAGCTGCAGTTCTCAGGCTGACATTTGCCGAATCACTGAGGCTTATGAGTCTGGTGGATTCTTCTAACAGTGTTCTTACATCAGTTATAAAGGATTTTCCCGGCACAAGGGAATCAATTATAGCATCCGAGATAAAACAGAAACCGTTCAATTATGAAAACGTGGCAGGCACTCAGTATCTTCTGGTTTTGCTGCCTCTGTTTGAGAACAAAGACACGCTCGAAAACGGCGTTGCTTATAATGTGCTGCAGGGCATTGAGTATGCTGTTGAATCTTTTAATGCAACTTCTGAGAGGAAGTTTGCCCTTCTGGTTAAAGACACCCAGAGAGACAGACTTACAATAGAAAAAATTTATGAGGAAATTAAGGATGTAAAGGGGATAGTGGGGATAATAGGCCCTTTATTTTCAGAAGAATGCAAAGATGTGACTGAGGTTTTCCGCGGGATGAATCTGCCGGTTGTTTCACCCACAGCAACATCGCCCGGACTGACAGAAGGCAATAACTTTTTCATTCAGGCAAACACATCATTTGAAATAGGGGCCAGAGGCATGGCTCAGTATCTCAGAAATATTGAGAAAAAAGAGAAAATTGCCGTGCTTAACAGTTCTGAAGGATATTCTTCAATACTGGCAGATGAATTCATGAAAGAGTTCACGAGGCTTGGAGGGTCAATTACGGCAAGAGTGACTTATTCAATCAAAGAAACGGATCTTCATCCGGCAATCGAAAAACTTGTTAAGTTCAGGACTGAATTTGAAGGAATCTATGCTCCTATATCAGATCCTAAAGCCATTAACCCCATAATAATGGCCATTGAAGATGAAGAGCTTGAAACTCCGGTTTACGGAAACCAGGACTGGTCATACGGCGCGAGCCTGGAAACGAATACCGTATTGCTTGAAAAGATAGTTCTGGCAACTGATTTTTTTGTGGAATATCAGGATGAGGATTATATAAGAAAATCACATGAGTTTGCCGAGCTGACCGGAAACTACTTTGACCGTAATGCAATTTACGGTTATGATGCAGCCATGATGTTCCTGAGAAAATTTGCGAAGGCAGGGTATGATCAGAAGAATTTCCTCCTTTCAGCAGCCGACCGCTCGGAAGAAAAAGGGCTTCATAAAAGCTTTGTTTTCGGGCCCAACAGAATCAACAGATCATTAAACATTATCAGGTATAATGACGGAATGTTTAACCTGATCACCAAATTTAATGTCGAATAGGGGTGTCTGATCAAGGTCAAGGAATTAAGTTATGATGACAGACCCCGTGAAAAACTAATGCAGCACGGGGCATCAGTGCTTTCTGATGCAGAACTACTGGCAATAATTCTGAGAACGGGCACCAAAGGTAAATCAGTAATTGAAATAGCCATGGAACTATTAAGAGACTCCAATGGTTTAAGAATTTTGTCAGGCTATTCAACAGGAAAGCTTCAGAAAACAGCGGGAATAGGGAAAGACAAAGCAGCCACGCTTATTGCTGCGTTTGAACTTGGAAGAAGAGCCGGCACCGGCAACAAATGGCTTATAGATGAGCCGGTTAAAGGCCCTCATGTTATCGGAAAATATTTTTGTGATATCCTGAAGGATGAACAAAAAGAAAATTTCATTGTTGTCTGCATGAACACTCAGAACAGGATTGTGAAGTATGAGATAATTTCAAAGGGATCGCTTGATCACAGCATAGTTCATCCCAGAGAAGTGTTCAAGGTGGCCATTGATAATCTTGCCAAAAGCATCATTCTGGTGCACAATCACCCCAGCGGGAACCCTGAACCCAGCCTCTCGGATATTCAGGTTACAAAGCGGATTGCAGATGCAGGAAGGATATTTGAGATACCTGTGCTTGATCATATGATTATAGCAGGAGATAAATATACAAGTTTGAATGAAAGAGGGATTATTTGAGTGATTTAATTTCCTCTTAATAATTTTTTTAATATATTGCAAGGACTATTATTTCTGAACTTGCGACCAAACTAAAATTTTCTAAATTAATATATAACTATCAACACAAGGAGAAGGCCTATGAAGTCATTAAGAATGATAGCTATGGCTGCCGTACTCTCAATTGGCGCACTGTCGCTGGTTGGCTGCGGTGGTGTAAGTGCTGAGGAATTGGCTGCACTCGAAGCATTGAAGAAAGAAACTTCAAAGCTTGAGACTGATAACAGCGGACTCTTAAAGCAGAAACAAGCTCTCGAAAACGAGATCAAAGAAAAGAACAAAAAGCTGGAAGAATGCAACAAGCAGAAGCAGGAAACCCAGGCTAATTTAAAGAAAATGAACAAGTAAGAAAGGATAGGAATAGATGAAAAACGTAAAATTCCTGGCTATTGTTGCTCTCTTTCTGCTTGCTACAGTTTCTACTTTTGCTCAGAAAGAAATCACACGCGAAGAATACGAAAAACAGATGGCTGAATATACTTCAAAGAAGAAAAATCTTGAAGGCGAAGCCGGAAATCTTCAGAAAGATATTGACAACCTGAAGAAACAGCTTGAATCAATCCAGAGCTATGAAAACTGTATTGATGATCTCTACAAAATGGTTGGTGCCACTAAAGCTGATGTCGAAAAATTCGGCAAAATGATCAGCGAATTAGAGAGCAAAATCAAAAGATGCGAACCCCCGAAAGCTGACAGACAGAAAGATCTGGATGCTCTGAAAGACAACAAAATTTCTGCTCTTCCCCAGTACTACAAAAAAGTGCATGAAGATTTACAGAAAATGTTAAATCAGTGCGAAGATCCCAAACCGACCGCAACAATGTACAAAGTTGTTCCCGGTGACTGCTTATGGTGCATCGCAGCTAAAAATCAGTTCTACGGTGAAGGCAGATTATGGCCTGCTATCTACGACGCTAACAGAGACGTTGTAGGTGCAAACCCCAACTTAATCTATCCTAACCAGGAATTCAAAATCCCCAGCTTATCTGACAACGAAAAAGACTTAGTCAGAAAACAGGGACCGAACTACAAATCAGCTCCCACAAACTAAGACACGGTCTGATTTGATTCCAAACTGATAAGTTTGATATTACAGGCTCCTGGTTCGCTTATGAACCGGGAGCCTTTTTTTATTTAAAGGATTCTGATGGCGGTTATTGAAAAGAAAATAAATTTTGACAATTATGATCTGACCTCGCTCTTTGGAGCAAATGATTCTTTTATCAGGCTGATAGAATCAAAGTTCAGCTCCATGATTCTTGCCAGGGGGGGTAATATTACTCTCAGGGGTGAGGAAAATGAGGTTGCAAACATTGAAAAGATATTCAGGGAGATGGCTTTCACTCTTAATACATCAAAGACTCTGAAGGAGCAGGATGTAAGGATGATAATTGAACTGACCGAAACCGGCAGGCAGGGCAGGGGCGCTGATGATACGGAAGCCATAGTTCTTTATACAAGAGATGATTTAATTAAGGCAAAAACACCCGGACAGGCAAACTATCTTAAAAGTGCACAGTCTAATGATATATGCTTTGCGATTGGCCCGGCGGGAACGGGTAAAACTTATCTTGCTGTTGCACTGGCAGTGGCAGCCTTTAAAAAGGGGAGGATAAGAAAAATTATTTTAACCCGACCTGCGGTTGAAGCCGGCGAACGGCTCGGATTTCTGCCCGGTGATCTCCGTGATAAAATAGATCCTTATCTCAGGCCGCTGTATGATGCGCTTGAAGATATGCTGCCTCCTGAGAGGCTTAAATCAGCAATAGATAAAGGTGAGATAGAAATTGTTCCCCTGGCTTATATGAGAGGACGCACGCTGAACAGGGCGTTCATTATTCTTGACGAAGCGCAGAACACAACCGAAATACAGATGAAAATGTTTCTGACAAGAATAGGGGTTGAATCAAAGGCAATTATAACCGGTGATGTAACCCAGATAGATCTGCCCAACAAGCAGACCAGCGGACTGGTTAAAGCCCAGGAGATTTTACAGAATATTGACGGCATCGGGTTTGTGTATTTTGAAAAGTCTGATGTGGTAAGACACCGCCTCGTAAAAGATATTATTGATGCATATGAAAAATTTTATGAAACCAAATAGGTGATCATGTTGGATAAACAGCGAACAGGAGTATATCTGCGGTTAATGATGTTTCTTATCGCATTTGCCGGCATACTGTTAAGCGGCTGTGATGACTCCCGTGAGGTGAAAACAGCCGGGGCCCTCAGAACAGCATGGTTTAATGAAGCGGTTGAAAAACTATGCCTTAAATACGGTGATGCCGGTGTTCTGCAGAACACTGCCGGAATTCAGACGGCAATAGTTAAAAGAACGTCGGTTATAGTTGATACATCGGCAGGCAGAATTGTTGAAATCAACGGGAAAAAATATCTTCAGGGTAAAATAAAGGCCGGTGAAGATGAAATTGCTGCAGCTCTTGAGATCAGCAGAGACCTCGAAAAAAAGTTTCAGGCATATCATTATTCACAAATGCTCTCTCTGGTGAGAATTGACTCGCTCTCAGAATCTGAAAGGATTTACGCGCTCAGCGGATCAGAAGGTGAGCTTCTGGTGAAAGCTCCGGCAGAAAAGTATGTTACCGGAAGCCTTATTGATTTTGAAGAGATGCCGCCCTTATATCATTTTGAACATATTGAAAATCAGAGATAAAAAAAAGGGGCTGCTGCCCCTTTTTTTTTACATTCCCGCCATGAAGGGAACAAACTTTCTGAGAATAAAGAAAAGAACCTCCCAGCCGATCCAGATACCGAATACCATAAAATAGTACTTTTTGGCGTCTTCAGCTTTGAAGAGTTTTGACATCGCAATGGCAATCACTGCATATGACCATATCTTAAAGGGATCAACTATTCCCGCAAAGTATAATGGTGAAGTGCGGTCAATAGCCATAAAGGAATTGATTGATGTATCAGGGATGAATTTGTTCATGGCCATTGAAAGAATTGTGGTGATAAGAACCTGAATCATTGAGATCACTGCCACAAGTCCGTTGGCCACCATAACACCCTGATATGTGGCATTATCCTTAAATCCGAATTTTGCAATAAGGAAATAGATTCCGCAGATAATAAAAAAGATTAAAAATGCGCCGACAAAAATTGAAACGCCCTGAATGATCAGATATATGGGGGAGTTCATATTCTTAAGCTGATCATCAAGCCTTTCCTTCTGTTCGTTAACTTGTTCTGTTGTAAGCTTCCCTTCCTTTTTCTGCTCATCAAGCATCTTATAGACACGCTGTCTTTGCTGATCCTGAATTTCGGCAGCAATGGCCGGGTTTGAGGTCTTGACAAAGTTAGAGCCGATGATAAGAATGAGAAGTATGCTGAAAGGGAGAAGCCAGTCGATAGTTTTCAGCGGGAAAGCGGCAACTGAAGAAAAAGTGGCAGCCGGTGAACTGAGAACCCCGACAATTTTATCGGTAAGACCAAGCTCTTCCTGCATGGGTTCTTCCTGTAAACCTTCCTGCTCATTGTAGTTTTCAGACATTTTTACTCCGGTAAAATTAATATTTGCACTCTAAAGTTAGTTACATGTCTCATATATCACAACAAAAATTTCATTTCTTGCTAATACATTATTTTGTAGTATTTTAACCACACTTGATTTAAACCTTTTACCGCTGCGGTTTGTCATAAAACCAAATCAACAATTCATTCATTTTTAACAGTAAGGTTCTATGAAAAAATTCTTACTCACAACCAGCTTCCTGATGTTTGTGCTCTCGCCGTTATTAACGGTCCTGATGGCACAACCGCAGCCCCCTCAGAATCTGACGGCTGTAGCGATTACATCCACGCATCACACGGGTGTAAAACTGACCTGGCAGGGAGGCACCGCCACCACACCTGTCCGTTACAAAATTTACAAAAAAGAGGGTACGATTGCGGATACCGGAACCTACCGCTTATTAGCATCAAATCTATTCAGAATGGATTTTAATGATTACAGAGTTGTTCCGGGCGGCACTTACAGTTACTACGTGACTGCCTATAATAATTCAGGGTCAAGTGATCCTTCTGCACCGGCCGAAATCACCCTCGGAACACCGCCGCCTCCTCAGTCAGCTGTCCTTTCAGGCCAGTTAACCGATGAGACTACAGGCCTCCCTGTGCCGAGAGGTTATGCAAAGCTCTTTGCTCAGAATTCATATTACACAAAATATGTACAGGCCGATAGCAACGGAAACTTTAAAATAAGAGTGAACCCCGGTACATACTATCTCCTTAACGGCGCCATGGGCTATTTTATGGAATATTATGATAATGTGCCCAGAATCCAGGACGCCACACCGGTTGTTCTTGCCAATGGTGACAGCCTTGTTTATAACGTTGCGCTGGCAAAAATTGTACCCCCCGCCATTTATACGGTTACAGGTACAGTTAAGGACGCCAACGGTAATCCCCTTAAGGCAAGAGTATACGGCTATAAAGTGAGAGTTAACACCCATCATAATATGGTTTCGGGTGCAATGACAGACAGCCTTGGCAATTTCACGCTCAGAGCCAAAGCCGGTGATACACTTGTTGTTTATGCAAGAGCTCAGTTATATGATTATCTCCCTGAATACTGGGATAATAAAACCACTTTTGCAGAAGCCGACAGGATTCCTGTGGCAGGCAATGTGACCGGAATTGATATTGTCCTTGAAATGAGACCGGTTCTCGCAAACGGAATCACGGGATCAGTTCTTGATACAAACGGTACGGGCGTTATGTCATTTGTAACTGCGTTCCTGCAGCCGGGTTCAACAATCACACCCAACACAAAACGTCATTACTCTGTTGCAACAGACTCTCTCGGAAATTATTCATTCAACAACATGACTCCGGGAAATTATCTGTTATTTGCACGTCCCCAGGGAAATCTGAAACCCAACTACTACACAGTTGAGGGTGTGCAGGTTTATAACTGGAGAGATGCCGACTCAGTGGTTGTTGATGATGTGACAATGGTGAACGGAATAAACATAAAAGTTTACCCGAGACCCGATTCAGGAAGTTCAATCATTGCCGGTGTTGTCCGCGATCCTAAAGGTGTTGCTGTAAACGGCGTGACAGTTTATGCAGTTGATAACAACAATGAAATTGCAGGATACGCAATCACCGATAAAAACGGAAGATACATCATGGATGATGTGCTCCCCGGCGCATATACTGTAACTGCTGATAAATTTGACTTCTTCACAGTTCATACAAATTCTGTTGATGTGAATTCAAATAATCATTTCAGTGCAACTGCAGATCTTTCTATTGCCCCCAATGTGGTTAATGATGTAAAAGATAATGTTTCTGAAATCAGTTCATATGAACTTTATCAGAACTATCCTAATCCTTTCAACCCAAACACAACTATTAAGTACGCTCTGCTTAATAATGGTGAAGTAAGTCTGAAAGTATACAACGTCCTGGGTAAAGAAGTTGCCACACTGGTTAACGGATATAAAAACGCAGGCGTTTATTCTGTTACATTTGATGCATCGGCATTATCAAGCGGTGTTTATTTCTACACCCTCGAAGCCAACGGCATTACATTGGCAAAGAAACTCACACTGCTTAAGTAATATCTGCTTATCAGGTTGTTTTTAAGGCCCGTCTGTTTCAGGCGGGCTTTTTTTTTGGGGGTTATTATGAATCATCCTGAAATATGTATACGGGAAGAACGGGGATCTCCTCCGGAGATGGGCAATCATAGTTATAAAATTAACATATAACCCGATCTTCTAAATGAGGCTGTCTCAAAAGCTACAATTTGTCATTCTCAGAGTCACGAATCCGGAGATTAATTTTAACGCCTCCCGATAAATCGGGACTGTCGGTACATTTGTGCTGAAAAGAGAGGGATAAAATTAATTGCTAACTTTTTTAATATCCAACCCCGCCGGGGTTGAGGGTTCTTAAGGGGTAATCTTTTTTCTACAGATATTCAACCCGTCCCGGGTTGATCGGGTTTTTGCCTGATGGTATCTGTCAGGGATGCTTTTGAGACATCCTCCTCCGTCTGTTGAAATAACCATTCCCCCTGGGAAAAAAATCTCCGTCAGGAGATCCCCGTCTGTTAAAATCCGAAACGACACCCAATCTGAAAATCAAAATCCGGAAACCGGGTCATGGGTGGAAATATGCTACATACGGGAATCCCCTCCGGGGATGGGCAATCATAGTTATAAAATTAACATATAAGCAGATAAAACAATTGTTAACCAATATTACCCGTCTGTAAAAACAATAATACCTTAGGAAAAAAATCTCCGTCAGGAGATCCCCGTCTGTTAAAAATGAAATAATGAGAAATATACGATTTGTATGTCAAAAAGGAGGGGGATTTGATCAGGGACAGGTCACCGGGAAATCATCAGGAACCGGATTCGCAGAATACTAGTTTTCTTGAATTATAATTTGCTGTATTCCTTGCAGACAACTTCAATATTATTCCGTGTTATGCCGGCTCCCAGCAGGTAAAGTTTTTTCCCGCCGGAAAGATATTTTTCATAATATTTTTTCTTCAATATCTGATCAAGCCCGTCAGCTGCAGGTTTGTTGTATTTGAATTCAATAACGAAAACTGAATTCGGGAATTCAATCACCCCGTCTATTCTTCCCGCGGGAGTGCTTACTTCTGCCTGGAAATTTATTCCCGCCATATGCATAATCATTATAAAGAGTGAATGATAATATTTCTCTTCAGGTATATGAAGCTGATAAGGAATCTGTGAAAATAAATAAACAAGTGTTTCTCTGAATCTTTCAATTTCCAGATTATCCAGATAATAAAGAAAATCAAAAGACTTCTGATTTATATCAGTAAGCGGTTTACCGGTCTTATCGGCGAACAGCATACTGTAGAGAGAATTCTGAACCTCATAATTCGGAACAGCCAGATAAAATTTTTCCATACCGTAATGAAGGACTATACGGGAAATTGTAAGATAACCGGTCTGGAAAAGGAGGCTCATCAAATCGGGTCTGCTTAAATCTTCAAACTGGGAAGTTGACTCAGTGATTTCGGGATTGCTGAAATCAGTAATATCATAATTCCCGGATTTAATAAGTTTAAGCAGATAGCCGGGAGTTCCGGTATCCCACCAGTAATTTCTGAACCTGGAAATGGAGAAAAAATTAAGAATGGCGTAAGGATTGTATAATTTGGTTTTGCCATCCCAGCTGTACCCGTTATACCAGAATCTGATTTTTTCCATAAGTTCCGGTTCATCAAGGTATATTACGGAAGAGGTGTTTTTGATAAATTTTCCAAAACGCAGTTCGAGTTCTGCCTGAGTATAGCCGCAAACGGCGGCAAATTTTTCATCCAGGGTAATATCCGTTATCTGATTCAGTCCGGAAAATAAAGAAACTTTTGTGAATTTGCTGACCCCGGTAACAAACATAAATTCAATCTGATCATCAAGTGATTTTATTACCGAGTAGAATTCCCTTAGTATCTCACGGTTTGCGGTGGCAAGTTCAGGGTTATCAAGATGGTCAACAATCGGTTTATCGTATTCATCAATCAGAATGACAACTCTTTTATTGTGTGAATTACTTATTCCCCTGACAAGCTCTGATAAAAAATCACCGATAAACTCAGATTCTGCGTCAATCGAAAATTCTTTTGCAAGCCCGCGGAGATTATTTAACAAGGTTTCGTTGAGATTTGCGGCAGTTGAACTTGAAAGTCTGGAAAAATCGAATCTCAGAACGGGGAATCTGACCGATGGTACATCGTCATAAACATCAAGTCCCCGGAATAATTCTTTATTTCCGGAAAAATACTCGCCAAGTGTGGAAAGGAACAGCGATTTCCCGAATCTGCGCGGCCGTG